>NZ_JADPKE010000061.1:0-151236 GCF_023073795.1 Bradyrhizobium sp. 159
AACCAGGCAATCATCTCCGCATCGATCGGATCGTTCTTGGCAAGTTGCCCGGCCGATCTTGCGAAGTTGCGCACCCGCTTCGGATCGACAATCAGGGTTCCGATATCGGCCTCGCGCAGCGCCTTGACCCACTCTCGCTCATAGCCGCCGGACGCTTCCATCGCTGCTTTAGTGACCTTGTACTTGCGAAGCCAACGGATCAGCATTCGCCGTCCCTCTGCCGTGCTCGCGAACGTCCGCCGTTGCGACAATGATCGAATACACACATCCACCTTGTCCTTGGCCACGTCGATACCGGCGACAACAAGATCGTTTTGTGCCATCATCCAATCCCTTCCTTGCTCGGTCCGGGCTCGAAGCCCATGCAACTGTTCGGGTTGAGGAAGACCACCGGATCTGTCCCTCGCTCCCCGACAGGCTCACGGCCTTTGAGCGCGACCGGGCTCAGATCCAGCAACGGGCGGTTTTGCGAGAACCGCCCGTTTGCACATTCTGGCAGATTTCCCAGACACAAGAGCACGACATAAGCCGTCAAACCACTGCGCAGGGAAGGCCGGGATGTCCAGGCTGCCCTGTATGCCGCTGTGCATCTGTTTCCAGCGCATTTGCGCACAGCGAACCGCGGGCGCCAGCCGGCGCCCGGTCTTCCCTGCGCCCTCGGCCGTTTTGAGGGTGATGATCCAAACAGGGCTCGGGCAGATGTGCCGCGAGAAGGTGAACCTGTGCTTGCAACCAGAAGGCCAATGTGGATGCAGGCTGCTCCCATACCGCGCACTGGGTCATTGCGAGCGAAGCGAAGCAATCCAAACTGTCACCCTGGAAAGACTCTGGATTGCTTCGCTTCGCTCGCAATGACGACCGGGAGAGTGGGTGTGACGATTGCCCTCAATCATTCCGCCAGCGTGGCCTCCACGAAGCCGCGCGGGTCGGCGCAAAACTCCCGCATCACCCGATAATGATCGGTCTGCTCCACCGTAACCGGCTCCAGGCCGTATTTACCCAGCCGCAGCAGCTGCGCATTCGGATAGGCCATCAGCAAGGGTGCGTGGGTCGCCATGATCACCTGACAATTGCCGGAGAGGTCCATGCGATGCAGGAGCTTAAGGAAGTCCATCTACCGCGCCGGCGAGAGCGCCGATTCCGGCTCGTCGAAGATGTAGATGCCCTGCTTCTGGCAACGCTCCTCGAAGAAGACCAAAAAGCCCTCGCCATGGGAAAAGGAGAGATAGTCCGGCGCCTCCTGAACGCTTGCACCAAACACGCCCTCCATGGCTTGCGCGGCGCTCACGGCCGAGCGGTCCATGTAGCGTGCGATCGAAAAGAACGTCTCGGCACGGAAGAACCAGCCGTCGGTCACCTTCGGGACCCACGCGGCCCGCAAAGCAGACGACAGCACTTCGCCAGTGATTTCGATGCCGCCGCCGTCTATCTCCTGAAAACCCTTGCGGCCGCCAGTGCTGGCAAAGCCGGCCAACCCCGCGATGCCCTCAAGAACGGTCGATTTTCCGGCGCCGTTCTCGCCGACGATGATCGTGACCGCGGACTCGAAGCTGTGATCGAACTCATCCCTGAAGGCGGGAAGGCAGAACGGATAAACCTCCCAGTCCTCGACCCGCGAGCGATCGAGCCAGACACGCCTGAGATAGGGCGCACGCAGTGTGGTCTGTCGACGTCGTGTCCGGCTCATGCTCCCGCTCCCGTCCCCGCCGAAATCTTCAAGGAACATATCAGGAACACAAACCGCATGGAAGTGGCATCTGCGGAAAGTCACAAGCTACGGTCGTGCCTTTTAGCCCATGGGCTCCAGCACCAGCTCCATGGTCATCAGCACGGGATTGTCGCCGCGGACCAAGCGGCCCTCGGCGAGGTCGCCCGTGTAATCGATCAGGGCGACATCGAGGGCGGCTTCGAGCGCGCCGGACGAACCGGCCTCGATCGCGCCGCACGTTACCGCCAGCTCAGTGGCAAACGGCTCGGTAACGCCGCCATGGGTGAAGCGCGCGCCGATGGTCGAGCCGACGCCACCGTGAATTTTCGCACGCACAATGCCGTGCGCGCGACAGAATGCTTCGAGGCAGCCGGCAAAATCCTGGTTAGGCCGCAGCCGCAGGGCGAAGGCGCGGCTCTTGGCCTGCGCACCGGTGCTCTCAGCCGCAACCGGCCCGAACAGCTTGAAATTCGTTTCTGGATCGGACTCGGCCGTGAACATCGCACCATCGAGACCGAAGGCTTCGACGGCGAACGGTTCGGCGACAACAGTCTCGTCGGGCAACATGTGGCCGCCGCTGGCGCGGCCATTGGCCTCCGTCCACAGCCCGTGGCAATGAAAGAACGGCGCACCCTCCCGCACACCCAGGGTCATGCTGCCGAGCTTCGTGCGCGTCACGCCCTTGGGCCGAAACGCATCGCTGTAGAACGCTGCATTGTCGCCAGTCTTCGACAGTGCCGGCATCACATAGCCGAACGGTCCAAGCGCGCCAGCACCAAAATTGAGCACGCCGCCGGCAAAACCCTCCGCGGCAAAACCGCGGCGCGCGGCTTCCAGCAGCGGCAGACCGGCTTGAAGCGTAAAGGCGAAGGCGCGTCCCCTCGCCTCCACCCATTGGATGCGTTCTGCGTGAGGTGCGCCCGGCTGCTTGATGCTGCGCATGACGCCCGCTCAGCTGGCCTTCGTCTTGTCGAGATCGAGCAGGCCTCGCGCCTCGAGCTCGTCGCGTACCATGCGTTTTGGAATCTTGCCGTAGCCGGATTTCGGCAGCGCCTCCCAGAAGAAGAACCGCTTCGGCATCTTGTAGCGCGGCACCATCGGCGAGAGAAATGCCGCCATCTCCGCTTCGCTCACCGGCTTCTCGCCTTCGCGCGCGACGCAGACGGCAACGCCGACCTCTCCCCAGGTCGGATCGGGCACGCCGAGCACGGCGACCTCGCCGACGGCCGGATGCGTCAAAATCTTCTCCTCGATCTCGCGTGGATAGATGTTGGAGCCGCCGGAGATGTACATGTCGGAGGCCCGTCCCGTGATGTAGACAAAACCCTCCTCGTCCATGTGACCGAGATCGCCGGTGCGGAACCAGCCGTTGCGGAACGCTTTCGCATTGGCTTCGGGGTTGTCGTAGTAGCCAGCGAACACCGCGGGGCCGATCACACAGATCTCGCCGCTCTGGTTGGCTCCCAGCTCGCGGCCCTCATCGTCCTGGATCGAGACCTGCATGCCGGTGCGCTCGAAGCCACAGGTACCGATCTTCGCATGCGGGCCGTCCTCGGAATCGTGCAACGCGGCCGGCAGCACGGTAATGTTGCCGGTGACCTCGCCAAGGCCAAAATACTGCACGATCACCTTGCCGAGCTTCTTCAGCGCCGCTTTCTGGTCCTCGCGATACATCGGCGCGCCGGCATAGATCACGTGGCGAAGCGAGGAATGGTCGTATTTGTCGGCCGCGGGGTGCTCGACCATCATCTTCAAGATGGTCGGCACCGTGAACAGATTGCTGACGCGCTGCGCCTCGATGAGGCGAAACGCCTCGTTGATGTCGAATTTCTCAGTCGGCAGCAGCACGGTACGCGCGCCGCGTGCGGTCTGCATCAACTGATGCACGCCGGCGCCGTGCGACAATGGCGCCACCACCAGCGAGGCATCCTCCTCCGTCACACCGGGTGTCAGATCGGCCAGATGGTTGGTGACGACAAAGCCCATCTGGCCGTGGGTCAGCACCGCCGCCTTGGAGCGCCCGGTGGTGCCGGAGGTGAAGAAGAACCAGCAGGGATCGTCATGCTCGACTGCGACATTGTCCACGGCAGCGCCCGTATGCGAGGCGATGGCGTCCGCCACCGAGCGCTCGCCCAATGCGGCCTTGCCGTCGATGCTCCAGGTGAATTCCAGTGCGCCGCCCTTCACCGCCGCCGCGTGCTCGGGAAAATCGGCATGGCACAAGAACGCCTTCGCCCCGGAGGCCTGGGCGAGATAGCTGACCTCATCCGGCATCAGGCGAAAATTGGTGGGGACCCAGACTGCACCGAGCCGGAACGCGGCGAACATCGAAAAGAACATCTCGTCGCCATTCTTGGAATGGACAAGGATGCGGTCGCCCTTCGTAATACCGCGCGCGGCGAGCGCCACCGCCAGCGCCGAGACCTGCGCATCGATCTCGCGCCAGGTCCAGCACTTGTCACCCCAGACAAAGCCAGGTCGCGATCCATGCCGCCGCGCATTCTGGGTCAGCATGTAAGCGAGATTCATGACGCGGCGGGACATGCGCAGGAGCTGCATCGGGCTTCCTCTTCGAGTGCGGACAGCACTTTATCTGCCCGCTCATTGCAGCCCATTTATCGCGATCGAACGCGTCCCCGCAAGGCCGCCTGCCGCGCGCCTGCCCTACGGCTCCCTTAACGCAAACGGCCTTGTCGTGATGGATCTCTCCTTGGCGCAGGTCTGCGCACCAAAGCCGCCGCAATAGCCGCCATGCAGATCGAAACGGATGACATGCGAAGCGCCGGGCTTGATCGATTTCGGCTTGATCGCGTAGCTGTGGGCGCGGCCGTCGAAGACGAGACGCACGTCCCCACCCGGCAACGCCACCAGGATGTTCATCGTGCAGCCGCCAGTTCCGCAATAGATGGTCTCGCGCCCACCGCATTTGGCGCCGCTGAAATCGACGATGTAGTGGTCTCGCCCGTCACCGGTCAGGTCGATTCTGCGTACCGTATCAGGCGCGAAGGTCACGGCGCCGCCGCCCTGGCTGTCGCAGTCCTCATTGGCATAGCGCAGCGCCTTCTGCACGCCCGGCGGATAATCGGACGGATTGAACGGCTTTGCATCGTCGGCGCGCGCGGCGGCGGCGAACTCAGCAAGCAGGAGGAGTCAGATAACGCATGCGCGTTGTCGCCGGCGCAGCCGCAGCCGTTCAGGGAATTTTAAACATGATCAGCGCAACCTCGCTCAGGTCTCGCGTAAAGAGTATCGCATTATGGTCAAAGCGCCCGCCTTCCTCCTGCTCACGCTGGCGCTTGCCGGATGTGCCGCGGCCCCGCAAGCGCATCTGGCCTCAGATCCCGCCTTCAAGCCCGCGCGCTATGCCTGGGATGGCGCCGGCGAGGATCCCAACCGGCCGCACGCAGCGTCCGGACCGACGCGCACCGCAGTCCGATCCCAGCACGAGCGATCGCACGCCGGACTTCAGCCCTATTCGAAGGAATGGTGGCAGGCGCAGGAGGGCAGCGACGCCGAGCAGGACGCCAGGGTCAACCGCTCCCTGGTCATCTGCCGAGGTTGCCTCCGCTCGCAGCCGCAGCCCGAAGAGTCCAGGCTCGCCAAAGCCACGGATTGAACCGAACCGCCCTCATTGGGTCGAGAGGCGCTCGGATTAGTCAGATATCGTCACGAACTGAGGGCAGAGGCCCGCCGTCCGTAACCGGCGGGCCTGACGATATCTACGGGCTATTGTCCGTGCTTGAGCATGTCCTGGTCATTCAGATCCCAGTCCTGCCACAGCTGGAGTATGCCGAGCAGCACCACCACCGCACCCAGGCTCGTGTGATAGATGCGGAGAAAGCCTTCACCGGAATAGCCGATGACGTAAGGCGAAGCGATGAGCCACAGCCCGACCAGGATCGTCATCACCTCTTGCCAGCGTTGCAAGGCGACATATTCGAGCTGGCTGAGGCCAAACACGACCAGACCGATTGCGACCGTATTCAGGATCATCGTCTGGTGTCCGGCGATCGCTTGATCCTGGATGGGAAACCACGGCGAAGCCACGATCACCGCGCCGAGCAGCATCCCGCACCAGTCTTCCCATGTTCGATGAGTATTGAAGAAACCAAAGTCCGACATCGTACCCTCCTACAACGAGGCATACGTCTGCGGCTGGCAATCACGACACTCCGAATGTCTGGCGACCCTGCCGGCCGCATTCGGGCGTATGTCCTCCAAAGGACGTGGGAACCGCCGCGGACCTTGCAAGAGCAATATCGAGGATTATTTGCGGCCGCTGTATCATGCTCGCAGAGCGAGACGTCGATGCTGCAATGCGGCCGCAGGGACGCGCGTTTGCAGATATCTCCCCTGCCGCAATCTCCCTTGGTCTCACCTTGGCAAGGGCGGGGTCAGCCTCCTAAATCGGGACGCAATCTGCACTATGGAAAGGTCCCACATGGCGGCTTCGGTACGCGACAACAAGGACAAGAACCGCTTCGAGCTCGATGTCGGCGGCGACATCGCCTTCGCCAATTACCGGCTGACGCCGTCGGCCGTGATCATCACCCATACCGAAACGCCGCGCGCCCTCCGTGGCCGCGGTATTGGGTCCGAGCTGGTCAAGGGCGCGCTTGACTTGATCCGCCGCGACGGCAGGAAGGTGATCGCCGGCTGCGGCTTCGTGGTCGACTATCTCGACAGGCACCCGGAAGATGCGGATCTCCTCGCCTGAACCTAAAAGGGCCCGCGATATCGCGAGCCCCGTGCGGTACGACCGAGCGATCGGTCAGTGCTTGATCTCCGGCGGCAGCTTGCCGCCATTGGCGGCGAGCTTGGACATCACCTGCTTGTGCAGCCAGACGTTCATGCTCGCGGAGTCGTTCATGTCGCCGGTGTAGCCCAGCTCCTTGGCGAGATCCTTGCGCGCAGCGAGGCTGGAATCGATGTCGAGCGCCTTCATGAGGTCGACGATGGAGGTGCGCCATTCCAGCTTCTCGCCCTTGTGCGCAGCCACCGCCTTGTCGACGATCGCGGCGACGTCGACGGCCGCCATGGGCGTGGCAGCCGGCGCCGATGTACCCGGCGCGGCCCCAGCGGGCGCGCTGCCGGCGGGCGCGGCAGCAGCCGGATGGCTGCCGAAGATCGCGCTCATGATTTTCCCGAAAATGCTCATGTCTTCTCCCCGTAAAGGATCCGTTGGACGGCCTTGAGTGGCACTTATAAACGATGTTCCTGCGTTGCGCCCGCGAAGTTGTGCGAACCAGCACGCAGCATCAGCTTATCTGCGGCGAAATGACGGCCGAATGACATCGGCGAGGTTTGCACTGCGTCATCGAATTTCACCCACGCGTGGGGGACAGGACTCGCAATTGGGAGTACGCTTACCGTTCAGCTCGCGATGCCATCCGGAATTCGCGTCTGGTCGGAATCGCGATCGTTCAAGCAAGCGGCCGCGCGCGCCGTTGCCGGCGCGAGATCGGCCGTATGGCAAGGGAGCTAGCGACCATGGCCACACTCTACCAGGGCAATGTCCCCGGCACGGCCCGGACCGCGGAAGCGGCTGGACCGATGATCCGAACCATCCAATTGTCCGACCTGCACGACGCGCTGAAGCGCGGCTGGGAGGATTTCAAGGCCATTCCGAGCCACGCCATCATCCTCTGCGTGATCTATCCGGTGCTCGGCCTCGTGCTCGCCCGTGTGGTGATGGGCTACTCGGTGCTGCCGCTGCTGTTTCCCCTGGCCGCGGGTTTCGCATTGATCGGCCCCTTCGCGGCGCTCGGTCTCTACGAGCTCTCCAGCCGGCGCGAACGCCATGAGGAGGCCACCGCCTGGGATGCCATGGAGGTGCTGCGCTCGCCGTCGTTCGGTGCGATGCTCGGCCTCGGCACGTTGCTGCTCGCTCTGTTCGTGACCTGGGTCGCGACCGCGCAGGCGATCTACGTTGCGGCATTCGGCTATGAGGGCGTGACCGGTATCTCGGATTTCCTGACGCGCGTTCTGACGACGCGGCAGGGCTGGTGGCTGATCGTGGTCGGCTGCGGCACGGGCTTCCTGTTCGCGCTCGCCGCGCTCTGCATCAGTGCCGTGTCGTTCCCCTTGATGCTCGACCGCCATGCCGGAGCATTCGAGGCAATGAGCACCTCGCTGCGCCTCGTTGCGAAGAACCCGGTGCCGATGGTAGCCTGGGGTTTAATCGTAGCGGTGTTGCTGGCGCTCGGAACGATCCCGGCGTTCCTCGGCCTCGCCGTGGTGATCCCGGTGCTCGGCCATGCCACCTGGCACCTCTATCGCAAGGTGATCGTGTCCGATCCAGGCGCTCGTCCCGTGCCGCCTCCGCCGCATCGTCCGCGCAAGCCCGCCGCCGATTTCCCCGCCAATCTCTTCCCCTGGCGGAATAGGACGGACGCCTGACGATATCGTGACGTGCGATCCTGCCCGGCTCGGGCAGGATTGCGCGCCGTCAAACGCCTTGCTTTGGCCGCGGTTGCAACCGAGATTATGCGCGCCGGTCGGATCACTTCACGGAATCCATTTCATCTGATGACCACGACGATTTCTCGTCTCGCTCTCGCAGCCCTCGCCCTCTCCGCGTCTATCCTGTCAGCCCAGCCAGTGCTCGCCGCTGTTGCCTGCGGCTCCGGCAATTTCGACGCCTGGCTTGCGGACTTCAAAACCGATGCTGCGGCGAAGGGCATCTCGCAACAGGCCATTGCATCGGGACTCGCGGGCGTGACGCTCGATCAGGGCGTCCTCAATCGCGACCGTTCGCAAAAAGTCTTCAGCCAGACCTTTGAGGAGTTTTCAGGCCGCATGGTGCCGCCCCGCATGCAGCGCGGCTCCAATATGATGAAGCAATACGGCTCGGTGCTGTCGCGCATCGAGCAGGCCTACGGCGTCCCAGGCGAGGTGCTGGTCGCGATCTGGGGCCTCGAGACCGATTTCGGCGTCAACACCGGCAAGTTCGCCACCATCCGCTCGCTGGCGACGCTGGCCTATGATTGCCGGCGCTCCGAGCAGTTTCGCGCCGAGCTGATGGATGCTCTGCGCATCGTCGAGCGCGGCGACCTCCCTCCCGCCGACATGAAGGGCGCCTGGGCCGGTGAGCTCGGCCAGACCCAGTTCATGCCGTCGTCCTGGATGAAGTACGCCGTTGATTTCGACGGGAACGGCAAGCGCGACCTCTTGCACAACGTGCCTGACGTGCTCGCCTCCACCGCCAATTATCTCGCCGGCTACGGCTGGCAGCGCGGCAAGGATTGGCAGCCGGGCAGTCCGAACTTCGCGGTGCTCCAGCAGTGGAACAAGAGCGAGGTCTATTCCAAGACCGTGGCTTATTTCGCCACCCAGCTCGCGCGCGCTCCGTAAGCCCCGCGATGGAGCGCGGAGGGCCAATCGCTCGGCGACCGGCCTTCTCTGGGATGCGCCCCTGGCGGCGTGCATCACCTTTTTCGGATGCACCCCAGCCGGTCCAGTCCTCTCCGCACGCGACGAATCGGAGCGCAACTGGCTAATGTGAATATTTATTCATTCTTATATCCCCCAAAAGCATGCGAATAGCGCATACTGAACTTGGGTGTAGACGCTGGAAACCTCCTAACGGATCCCTGGGTGAAACATATTTCCGGAATGCATTAAACTGCGCATTTCACACTAACCCCTGCGATGACGGGACATTACCGGACCGGAATCCGCCTCATGATCATGATTTGAGCGGGAGCGCCCTCAGGTTAATCGTCGGTTACCATTGCTATGCATTCATCGCTTAGCTGCATCGCAACATAGGAACTTTCGCACTGCACTACTCTCACCTATATTCATTTCAACGACGAGGCCCGGGCAAGGGCTGAATCGAACTACAGGAGACTACCAATGCTGCTCTCGCTCATCCGCATGATCCAGGCATTCCGGGACTATCAGCGCAATGTTGCCGAGCTGTCCCAGCTCAGCGATCGCGAACTGGCCGACATCGGCCTCGACCGCTCGGACATCCCGCGCGTTGCCGCCGGCCAGTATCAGGGCTGATATCGTTCAGCCGTTCGCCGGACGAACCGATAGCGCCCGCTTCGTGCGGGCGTTATCGTTTCTGATGGCAGAAAACTCGATCTCGGCGATTCCACTGGCCGCCGAAAAGCGCTACCTGTCCGCCCCATGACAGGATCCCGATCGAACATCGTGCACGTGATCGGCGCCGGCCTTGCCGGTTCCGAAGCCGCCTGGCAAGTGGCCAAATCCGGCGTGCCCGTGGTGCTGCACGAAATGCGGCCGACCCGCATGACCGAGGCGCACCGCACCGACGGGCTCGCTGAGCTTGTCTGCTCCAATTCGTTCCGCTCGGACGATGCGGCCAATAACGCAGTTGGCCTGCTGCATGCGGAGATGCGCCGGCTCGACTCGCTGATCATGCGCGCGGCCGATGCCAACCAGGTGCCCGCGGGCGGCGCCTTGGCCGTGGACCGCGACGGCTTCTCGGCGGCGGTCACGGCGGCGCTGAACGACCATCCCCTCATTGAGATCGCCCGCGGCGAGGTCGCAGGCCTGCCGCCAGCCGACTGGAGCAACGTCATCGTTGCGACCGGTCCCCTCACCTCCGCGCCGCTGGCCGATGCCATCCGCGAGCTGACCGACGAGAATGCGCTCGCCTTCTTCGACGCTATCGCGCCGATCGTGCACCGCGAATCCATCGACATGTCAGTGGCCTGGTTCCAGTCGCGCTACGACAAGGTCGGTCCTGGCGGCAACGGCGCCGATTACATCAACTGCCCGATGACCAAAGAGCAGTATGACGGCTTCGTCGCGGCGCTGATCGCCGGCGAGAAGACCGAGTTCAAGGAGTGGGAGACCAACACGCCCTATTTCGACGGCTGCCTGCCGATCGAAGTCATGGCGGAGCGCGGTCCCGAGACGCTGCGCCACGGCCCGATGAAGCCGGTCGGCCTTACCAATCCGAACGAGCCGACCACGAAGCCTTACGCGATCGTGCAGCTGCGCCAGGACAACAAGCTCGGCACGCTCTACAACATCGTCGGCTTCCAGACGAAGCTGAAATATGGCGAGCAGCAGCGCATCTTCCGCACCATACCGGGACTGGAGAAGGCTGAATTCGCCCGCCTCGGCGGCCTGCATCGCAACACCTTCCTCAATTCGCCAAAGCTGCTCGACGGCCAGTTGCGCCTGCGCGCGCAGCCGCGGCTGCGCTTTGCCGGTCAGATGACGGGCTGCGAGGGCTATGTGGAATCCGCCAGCGTCGGCCTGATCGCCGGCCTCTATGCGGCCGCCGACGCGCGCGGCGAGACGCTGGCGAGCCCGCCCAGCACGACGGCGCTGGGATCACTGCTTGGCCACATCACCGGCGGCCATATCGAAACCATCGAGCCCGGCACGCGCTCGTTCCAGCCGATGAACATCAACTTCGGCTTGTTCCCGCCGCTCGCGACCGTGCCGACCAAAAAGCCAGACGGCACGCGGCTGCGCGGCAACGAGAAGACGGTGGCCAAGAAGCAGGCGCTGAGCGCACGCGCGCTCGCCGATCTCGATCGCTGGATCACCGATCACCTGCGCATTGCCGCCGCCGCGTGAGTTTTCGATGAGCCTCCCCCAAGACGACGCCGCGGAGCTGTCGGCTCGCTGGACCGAGGGCGTGCTGCTCAAGCGCGACGTGTTCTCGACCGTCGAGCGCGGCCGCTTCCGCAGCGAGAACGGCGATGTCGACGCGGTGCTGCGCCGTCTCGACGAGGTGCCGTGGTGGTCGTTCCTCTTGGCACGCCACCTGTTCGCGCGCGAGAAGCATGCGCTCGCGCTCGCCAAAGGTCTCAACGTCGGTCCGGAGCTGCTATGGGCCGGACGCCGCGCGCTGGTGCGCGGCTTCGTTGATGGCGTCGCGCTGCATCTGGCCAAGCCGCATGGCGACCTCGCCTATTTCCGCTCGGCCAAGGCCGCGCTGCGGCGGCTTCGCCGCGCCGGCATCTGCCACAACGATCTCGCCAAGGAGCAGAACTGGCTGGTCGGTCGCGACGGCCGCGCCTATGTCACCGACTTCCAGCTCGCCGCCTGCTTTGCGCGGCGCGGCCGGCTCTACCGCATTCTGGCCTATGAAGATCTCCGGCACCTGCTCAAACACAAGCGCTCCTACGCGCCCGAGGCGTTGACGCCGCGCGAGCGAAAGATCCTAGCGAAGAAGTCATTCGCCGCGAGCCTGTGGCTCGCCACCGGCAAGAAGGTCTATCGCGCCATCACACGCGGCCTATTCAACTTCACCGACCGCGAGGGTGGTGGCCGCCGCCTCGTCAACGACGCGCCGGTGCTGTCGGAGCTGATCCGCAAGAATCCGGCCGTGCGCGACACCGCTATCGTCGCCTTCGCCGACCGCCGCTCCGGCGTCGGGCTCTATGCCTTCGTCGAAGCCGACCAGGCCGCGCTCGAAGGCGAGCTCCGCAACGAGATTGCGGCCGCCAAGGGGCCCAAGCCGCCGGAACACATCCAGGTCGTACACGCCCTGCCCCGCGACAGCAGCGGCAGGCCGCGCACCGAGATCCTGCAACTGGTCGCCATGAACCAGCTCGACCTGATCGAGCCGATGATGAAGAACGACCAGGACCGGGCCTTCTTCAAGGACATCCTGGAGCAGCGTAAGAACCTGCGCGACCGCTTCAATTTCGAGGCGGACCTGCCAACGAGCTAAGGTCCCGCGCGCCTTGAAGCGTCCACATTGGCAAGAGAGAAGCGGTCGGGCAAAGGCAGACTTGGTGGGGTCATGGGTGCTTGGGGGACGAGGATGCATCGTGTGGTTGGCGGGGTGATCGCCGGCCTTCTGCTGCTCACAGGCGCGCCCGCAATGGCGGAATCCCCGGCCGAGCTGATCTCGAGCTTCCGCCTCAAGCATGGAGAGGTCCGCGTCGTGCGCGACGCCACGCTCGATCGTATCGCCATGGACCAGGCCCGCGCGATGGCGGCCAAGGACGACCTCAGCCATGACGCACTCGGCCCGTTCAACCGCCGCGTCGCTCCGGCCGGTGCGGGCCGCGCCGCCGAGAACATCGCCTACGGCTACGACAATTTCGAGAGCACCCTGGGACAGTGGATCGACTCCTCCGGGCACCGCAAGAACCTGCTGCTGCATAACGCCTCGCGCGTCGGCGTCGCGAGCGCCAAGAACGCCAGCGGCAAGCGCACCTATTGGGCGATGGTGATCGCCGGCGATTACGAGCCGAAGGGCAAAAGGAAGAAGGACAAGGAGCCGCTGGTTGCCGTGAAGCGCGAGGCCGCGCCCGCAGGCAAGCCCAAATCCAGCGGCTGCCACATCAAGCTGCTCAGCCTCTGTATCTGAGGCCAGGGCAATTTCAGCCGCGGCGCGCTGCCTCGATGGCCGCGACGTCGATCTTCGTCATCCCCATCATCGCGTCGAAGGTGCGCTTGGCCTCAGGGCCGCCGGCCGCCAGCGCTTCGATCAATACACGCGGCGTGATCTGCCAGGAAACGCCCCATCTGTCCTTGCACCAGCCACACGCACTCTCCTGCCCGCCATTGCCGACGATGGCGTTCCAGTAGCGATCTGTCTCCTCCTGATCGTCAGTGGCGATCTGGAACGAAAAGGCTTCGTTGTGCTTGAACACGGGACCGCCATTGAGGCCGAGACAAGCGACGCCAGCCACGGTGAATTCGACGGTCAAAACATCGCCCGCCTTGCCGGCTGGGTAATCGCTGGGCGCGCGGTGAACGGCACTCACGGCGCTGTCCGGAAAGGTCTTGGCATAAAAGCTTGCAGCAGCCTCGGCGTCCTTGTCGTACCAGAGGCAGATCGTGTTCTTCGCCATCGCGCTTCCTTTCAGTTTCCCCAACGCCATCACGCTCCGTCAGCATAGGCATCTGGATCGGCGTGCTCCAGCCGCACCTTCGCTTTGCCCGTCTTGCGCGCGTGCGTCATTGTGTCTTAGCTTCAGGACCCCAAATTAGCAGGCTCTCGCTCTCACTTGATCGATATCGACCAGATACGTTCCGACACGCCGGCCGCCTCCCGGCTCGCGTATCTCCACAACGCCGGCGCGGCACTTATGCCGGCGGCCGTCGTCGCGGCGATGAAGCAGCACATCGATCTGGAGAGCGATATCGGCGGCTATGCCGCCGCCGATCAGGAAGCGCGCCGCCTTGAAGCGGTCTACGGCTCGGCGGCGCGGCTGCTCAATGCCGCACCAGATGAGATCGCCCTCGTGGAGAACGCAACCGTTGCCTGGCAGATGGCGTTCTATGCTCTTCAGTTTCGCAAGGGCGATCGCATCCTGACCGCAGAGGCGGAATATGCCGCCAATTATGTTGCGTTCCTTCAAGTCGCCAAACGTACAGGCGCGGTCATCGAAGTCGTGCCAAGCGATGCCAGCGGCGAGCTTGATGTTCAGGCGCTCGAACGCATGCTCGACGAGCGCGTGAAGCTGATCGCCATCACCTGGGCTCCAACAAATGGCGGGCTGGTCAATCCTGCGGCGGCCGTCGGCAGGACCGCGCGGGCACACGGCATTCCCTATCTGCTCGACGCCTGCCAGGCGATCGGTCAGATGGAGGTCGATGTCGAAGCCATCGGCTGTGATATGCTGTCGGCCACGGGGCGCAAATTCCTGCGCGGCCCGCGCGGCACCGGCTTTCTCTATGTCCGCAGAGCGATGCTGCAAGGGCTCGAGCCGCCGATGATCGACCATTTCGCCGCGCCCTGGGTCTCGCGCGATGAATATCGACTCCGCGATGATGCGCGCCGTTTCGAAACCTGGGAAAACAACTACGCGGCCCGGCTCGGCCTGGGAGCTGCCGTCGATTATGCCCTCGCGATCGGCCTTGGTCCGATCGAACAGCGCTGCCGCCTGCTTGCAGACCGTCTTCGCAGCGGCCTCGCCTGCATTCGCGGCATCAAGATACGCGACCTCGGCCGCACGCCGGGCGCCATCGTCAGCTTCACGATGGATGGACATGAAGCGGATGCCATCGTCAGCAGCGCCGCTGCGGCCGGGATCACGATCGGCGCCTCGGATCCGTCGAGCACCCGCATCGACGCAGAAATCCGCGCGCTGCCGCCGGTCGTGCGCGCTTCTCCGCACTATTACAACACGGAAGCCGAGATCGACGGACTGATCGGGCACCTCGCGGGTTTAGCACCGCGATAGCCGGGCGCGCCGCTCAGGTGCAGCGCGCGCTCAACCCGGACGCGCTGAGCCTTGCCATCACCTCGTCGAGATGGGCGCTGTCGCGGGTCTCGATGACCAGTTGTAGCAGCGTCGCCTTGGCCGGCAGGTCTGAGAACGTCCGCTGATGCGAGACCTCGATGATGTTGGCACCGGCTTCAGCGAGTAGCGCGGCCACCGCGGCCAATTGCCCGGGCCGGTCAGGAATATCGAGTGAAAGCTGGGTCAGTCGCCCCTCGCGCGCCAGTTCACGGGTCAGGACCGAGGCGATCAGCCTCGTATCGATGTTGCCGCCGCTCAGCACCAGGCCCACTTTCTGGCCGGCGAAGCGGGATGGATCGGACATCAGCGCGGCAAGGCCGGCGGCACCGGCACCCTCGACCACCGTCTTCTCGATTGAGATCAGGGTCGCCACAGCGCGCTCGAGCTCCGCTTCGTTCACGAGGGCAATGTCGTCGACGAGGCGGCGGACGATCTCGGTGGTGATCTTGCCGGGCGATTTGACCGCGATGCCTTCGGCGAGCGTGTCGCCGCGCGCCGGCAGATTCCCATCATGGATGGCGTTGTACATCGAAGGATAGAGCCAGGCCTCGACGCCCAGGATTCGTAGCGACGGTTTGATGGACTTGGCGGCAATGGCGATGCCGCTGATCAGCCCGCCGCCGCCGATCGGGACGACCATCGTATCGAGTTCCGGCACTGCCTTCATCATCTCCAGCCCGACGGTGCCCTGCCCGGCGATCACCAGCGGATCGTCATAGGGATGGACGAAGATCATGCCGCGCGCCTCACCGTGGCTCCGCGCGAACGCGGCCGCCTCCTCCAGGGTCGCGCCGGTGACCACCACTTCAGCGCCGTGGTGCTTCGTGTTTTCGATCTTCACCATGGGCGTGCCGATCGGCATGACGATGGTGGCGGGAATGTTGAGCCTTCTCGCGTGATAGGCGACGCCCTGTGCGTGGTTACCCGCCGACATCGCGATGACGCCGCGCGCACGCTCCTCCGGCCTCAGCGCGGCCAGCCGGTTGAGGGCGCCGCGCTCCTTGAACGAGGAGGTGAATTGAAGGTTCTCGAATTTGAGCCAGATGTCGCAGCCGCAGATGTTGCTCAGCGTCCGGCTGTAGTTACAGGGCGTTTCGACGACGGCACCCCGGATGGTCTCGGCGGCCGCATGGATGTCGCTTGGTGCAACCGGAAAGTCGCCGAGATCGGACGTCAAGCTTTGGGACAAGTCAGCCATAGGACAGCATAGAGCATTTGGCCGCCTCAGGCGATAAGCCGGCTCCTATTTGGTAAATTCCCTGGAGCGCGAAGCCCGCCACAGCGTCCACAGCGTGCGCAACCGCGAGGCCGGCTGCGGCGCGAACGGATTGCGCGCAGGTAGGGACAGGCGCTTGAGATCGGCCCGGACCTGGCTCAGCAGCAAAAACGCAGGCCGCACGGACGGCGGTACCTGCGGCAGCAGCGACGAGGCCGTGGTCAGATGCTGCCGCGCCTCGCCTGCGAGTTGGTCCAGCACGGCGCGCAGACCCGGCGTCGCCTTGCCGGCGAACACATCCTCCATGTTGCACTTGTGGCTCGCCAGCACCTGGTGTGGCAGGAACAATCGCCGGTGCGCCGCATCACGCGGCAGGTTAGCAATGACCTGGACGATACCCTGGGCCAGCCCGGCATGACGGGCGAGGTGCTCGACTGATTCCGACGGCGGCGCCATGATCCGGGCTGCGAGAGCAAACAGCGCCGATGAGGTCGCCGCCAGATAGCCCTCCAGTGCCGCCATGGTCGGCATCGGATCGTTGTAGAGATCGAACTGGTGCTCGTCGGCGAGCAGCGACAGCGGCTCGACCGGCAGGTCGTAATGGCGGATCGCGCGGAGCAACTCCGCCGCCACCGGATTGCCCTCGGCGCTGCCATGGACATGGCCTGACAGCATGTCGGTCCACCATTGCAGGCGAATCTCGCCCGGCAAGGGCTGGCTCACCTGGTCGCGAACCCGCACGATCTCGGCATTGAACGCATAGAGCGCCAGCAGCGCGCGGCGCTCTGCGGCGGGTACGAACAGCGTCGCAACATAACGCGGAAAGTCGTGGCTACGCACGAGATCGGCGCAGAAGGCAACCGAGTCGGGTGGCGGCGCGGTGCTGCTCATGGCACCGCGATCAGCGCGGCCGCGACACGGCGCCGCTCGCCGATCATGATGTTGTAGGTGCGCACCGCGGGACCGGTCTGCATCGTGTCCAGCACCACCCTCACCGCCTTCAAGGCCTGGCGCAATTCCGGCGGCGGCAGCCAAACCCCCGTTCCGGTGCCGACCAGAAGCGTGTCGATGCTGTTGGCGGCCGCGAACACGCGATCCAGCGAGTAGCGGTCAATCCTGGTGGGATCCGTGACGTCCCAGGCCCAGATCGCGTCCGGCAGGCACAGAAGCGATCCCCGATGTGACATACCGGCGAAGGCGAAGCCGCCCTTGCCATAGGCCTCAATCGGCGCAGAGCGCGGGAAGTGGGGTGCGTTGGGGTCGCCGGCCATGAGCTCCGCCCGAATTGGCTTACTACCCCCGCAAACGCGTGCGAGCGTGTGCGGTTCGGATCATGCCTTGTTTTTCTTCGCCGGCGTAGCCGTATCGGGCGCATCCTCGCGATGCTCGCCGACGCCGAGATAGATCAGAATCGGGGCCGCGATAAAGATCGAGGTGTAGGTGCCGACCAGCACCACGCCGAACATCATCACCGCGGTAAAGCTGTGGATGGCATGACCGCCGAACAGCAATAGCGCGAGCAGTGCCAGCGTCACCGTGACGTGGGTGATGATGGAGCGCGACAGCGTCGAGTTGATGGACTCGTTGAGCAGCTGCGGCATCGGCATCTTCTTGTAGCGCCGCAGCATTTCGCGGATGCGGTCGTAGATGACGACGGTGTCGTTGAGGGAATAGCCGAGAATGGTCAGCAGCGCGGCGATACTGGTCAGATCGAAATCGACCTGGCTGATCGACATGAAGCCGATGGTGAGCACGATGTCGTGCACGTTGGCGATCATCGCGCCCAGCGCGAACTGCCATTCGAAGCGGAACCAGAGATAGATCAGGATCGCAATGATCGCGAGCATCAGTCCGAGCATGCCGTAGGCCAAGAGCTCACCGGACACCCGCGGGCCGACGACCTCGACCCGGCGGTATTCGACGGAATTGCCGAGCGCAGTGCGGACCTTCTGCACGGCGTCTTGCTGGGCAGCGTCGCCGCCTGGCTGCTCCGCAACGCGGATCAGAACATCCGCGGGACCACCGAACTGCTGCAGCTGGACTTCGCCGAGACGCAGGCCGTCGAGCGTCGTGCGCATCGCCGCGATATCGGCGGTTCCGGACTTGGCCTGCACCTCGAGCAAGGTGCCACCGCGGAAGTCGATGCCGAAATTCAGGCCGTGGGTGAAGAACAGCGTAATCGCGACGATCGACAGCGCCGCCGAGATCGGGAAGCTGATGCGGCGGAAGCGCGTGAAGTCGAAATGCGTATCGTCCGGGACGATGCGCAGCGACGGCAAGAGGCCGAGGGCCGCGACCACGGTGAGAATGGCAATGAGGACGCCGAGCCCGATGAGAACAGTGTGAGTCACGATCAGGCTCCTAGATCGGCACGCTCTGCGGCCGCTTCCACCGCACCCACCAGGCGACGATCAGCCGGGTCAGGGTGAAGGCGGTGAACACCGTGGTGATGATGCCGATGCCGAGCGTCACGGCAAAGCCGCGCACCGGGCCGGTGCCGATGTAGAACAGCACGGCGGCAGCAATGAAGGTAGTGATGTTGGAATCGAGGATGGTCGCCAGCGCCCGCTTGAAGCCGGCGTCGATCGCCGAGATTGCGTTGCGGCCGGCGCGCAGCTCCTCGCGGATGCGCTCGTAGATCAGCACGTTGGAGTCGACGGCGATGCCGACGGTGAGCACGATGCCGGCGATGCCGGGCAGCGTCAGCGTGGCGTTGAGCAGCGACAGCAGGCCGAAGATCATCGCGACGTTGATCGCCACCGCGACGTTTGCGAACACGCCGAACAGCCGGTAGGTCACGAGCATGAACACGATGACGAGGATCGAGCCGACATAGGCCGCAAGCTCGCCCTTCTCGATCGAGTCCTGGCCGAGACCCGGTCCGACGGTGCGTTCCTCGACCACCGTGAGCGGCGCCGGCAGCGCACCGGCGCGCAAGAGGATCGCGAGATCGTTGGCCGATTGCACGGTGAAATTGCCGGAGATCTGGCCCTGGCCGCCGGTGATCGGCTCGCGGATGACGGGCGCCGAGATCACCTTGTTGTCGAGCACGATCGCGAACGGCAGTCCCACATTCTCTTGGGTCGCCTGAGAGAATTTGCGGGCGCCCGACGTATTGAACTTAAAGCTGACGACCGGCTCACCCGTGCGCTGGTCGAAGCTTGCCTGGGCGTCGGTCAGGTCACCGCCGGCGACCAGCACCTGCTTCTTGACCACATAAGGTGTCGGCGGCGGGGACGCGCTCATCAACAGTTCGGATTCCGGCGGCAGCCTGCCCTGCTGCGCCTGATCCGGCGGCACGGAGGTGTCAACCATGCGGAATTCCATCTTCGCGGTCTTGCCTAGCAATTCCTTCAGGCGCGTTGGGTCCTGGAGGCCGGGGACCTGCACCAGGATGCGGTCGTTGCCCTGGCGCTGGATCACGGGCTCGACGGTGCCGAGCTCGTTGACGCGGCGTTCGACGATCTGGATCGACTGCTCGATGGTCTTGCGCATGCGATCGAGCATCGCGGCCTGCGGGATGCTCAGGCGGATCACGCCGCCACCGGCATCGGTGACCTCAAGGTCGCGCTGACCGCTGGATCCCATGAGGCCGCCCAGCGGCTGGGACAACTCCCGCAGCTTGGCGAGTGCGGCCTGCGCATCGGATTCCTTGGTGATTCGAACCTCGACGGCGTCGTTGCGCACGGTAACGCCGCCGGTGAAGCCGATCTTCGCATCGCGCAGCGTCCGGCGAACGTCGTCGCGGACCTGATCGAGCCTCTCTTTCTTCACATAGGCGGAATCGACCTCGAGCAGCAGATAGGAGCCGCCCTGGAGGTCGAGGCCGAGCACGAGCCGGCGCTGCGCCCAGGCGGGCCAGGTCTTGACCTGCGCCTCAGGAAAAAAGTTGGGGACCGCGCAGAGGCACACGATCAGCGCCGTCAGGATAATCCCGAGCGCCCTCCACCGCGTGAAATACAACATCGACTAGACCTGTCAGATCAGGAGACTTGCAGGAGACCTATAAAGAGTCGCGGGAAGCACTCACTTCGCCGCGCTGTCATCCTTGACGCTTTCCTTGGCGGATTCTTTGGCCGGCTCGCCCTTGGCGCGCACGCCTGAGATCATCTGGCGCATCTGCCGCACGCGCACGCCGTCGGAGATCTCGAACTCGATCTGGTCGTCGTCGACGACCTTGGTGACCTTGCCGACGAGGCCGCCCGAGGTCACCACCGTGTCGCCGCGGCGGATATTCTTCACGAGATCTGCGTGGTCGCGGACCTTCTTCTGCTGCGGACGCAGAATCAGGAAGTACATGATCACGAAGATCAGGGCGAACGGCAGCAGCGACATCAACATGCTGTTGGTGTCGCCAGCGCCCGCAGCCTGGGCATACGCAGGGGTAATCAGCATTCGGACGATCCTCGTGAGAACGGGGGAAAGCCGGCCATGCCCTCAAGGCGACCGGTTCGGTCAAATTCGCGCGGACTATAGCGGCCATTGCCCCAATTGCAACGCTGCCAGACCGCCCTTTTGGCCACCTTGCGGCGCGTCCTCAGGCCCGATAAGGCTGCGTTCTCAGGAACTTCGCACATGCCCAAAAAACCAAGCAAAAGCCCGGCCGGCAAAGGCCTCCGTACCCCTGCCAGGCCGCCTTCCGGCGTCGCGGCAAAACGTCCCAAGGCGGCCTCCAAGGCAACGCTCGAGGCAACTCTTCAGTCTGCCCCAGACCTCTCGCAGGAGCGCATCGTCCGCGCGCTGGAGACCATTGCGGCGCACCTCGCGGCCCAGGGCAGCCCGACCCTCGAACCCGAGTCGTTCGAGCGGGCGGATGCCTATGTCTGGCACCCCGACGGCCGCCTTGCAGCAGTGCCGCGGGTCAGCCGCGTCGAGCTGTTCCTGCTGAAGGGCGTCGACCGGATGCGCGACATCCTAATGGAGAACACCGAGCGCTTCGCCAATGGCCTGCCCGCCAACAACGCCCTGCTCTGGGGCGCCCGCGGCATGGGCAAGTCATCGCTGGTGAAGGCGGCGCATGCCAGCATCAACGCGGAGCGCAAACCGGCCGACAAGCTGAAGCTGATCGAAATCCATCGCGAGGACATCGAAAGCCTGCCCGCGCTGATGGAGTGCTTGCGCGCCTCCTCCTTTCGCTTCATCGTGTTCTGCGACGATCTCTCCTTCGATGGCAATGATGCGTCCTACAAATCGCTCAAGGCCGTGCTCGAAGGCGGCATCGAAGGCCGGCCCGAGAACGTCATCCTTTACGCGACCTCCAACCGCCGCCATCTGCTGGCGCGCGAGATGATCGAGAACGAGCGTTCGACCGCGATCAATCCCGGCGAAGCGGTCGAGGAGAAGGTCTCGCTGTCGGATCGCTTCGGCCTCTGGCTGGGCTTCCACCGTTGCAGCCAGGACGAATATCTCGCCATGGTGCGCGGCTATTGCAGCCATTTCGGCATCAAGGTCGACGACGAGGCGCTGGAGCGCGAGGCGCTCGAATGGTCGACCACGCGCGGCTCGCGCTCAGGCCGCGTCGCCTGGCAGTTCGTGCAGGAGCTGGCGGGCCGGCTCGGCGTGAAGCTGACCGTGAATTAGCGGCCAGTATCGCGCCGCCCACAACTGTCTTCGCCCGCGAAGGCGGGCGATCCAGTATTCCAGAGAGTTTGTGATCGACCGAGAGGCCGCGGCGTACAGGGTAGCCCGGTCAAGCCGGGCGACGACACCGTTGTTGTGGCGACTGAGACCCGCGCCTCACGCCCCGTTCAGGAATTGAAGCGGGTCAACTGGGCTCGATCCCTTGCGGATCTCGAAGTGGAGCTGCGGCGACGCCACCTCCCCGGATTGACCCGACTTGGCAATGATCTGACCGCGCTTGATGGTATCGCCGCGCTTCACCAGCAGCTCACTCGCATGGGCATATGCGGTGACGTAGCCGTTGGAGTGCCGAACCAGGACGAGATTGCCGTAACCTTTCAGCTCATTGCCGGAATAGGCGACGACGCCGTCTTCAGCCGCCTTGACCGGCGTCCCCTCGGGCACCGCAAGGTTGATGCCGTCATTGGACTTGCCATTGGTCTTGGCACCATAGCTCGTGACCACCTTGCCGCGCACCGGCCAGCGGAAGGTCGGCAGCGCGCCGGTGGCGTCCGCAGCCTTCGCCGGCGTCTCGGCGGCCTTCTCTTCGACATTGGCCGTGGCTTGGGCGAGGCGCGCGCTCTGCACGGGCGCGGCGGCAGCGGCCATCTTGGTGGCGGGCGCCGGAGCGGCCGCGACGGGCTGGAGCGTTCCTGCAACCGGGGCGGTCGCGACTGGAGCCGCAGCAGCCGGCGCCGCGACGGCGGCGGTCTTGGCACCGGGCACGGTCAGCTTGGTGCCGAGCTTGAGCTTGGCCGAAGGGTCGAGACCATTGGCGCGCGCCAGCTCGGCCGCGGAGATGTGGTTCTTGCGGGCGATACTGGCGAGCGTGTCGCCGCGGTTGACAAAGTGCATGCTCGGCGGCGCAGCGACGACGGCAACCGGCTTCGCCGCAGGCGCCACGACGGGAGCCATCGCTGGCGCGGGCGAAGCGGCCGTGGCCGCATGCGGAATGATCAGCTGCTGGCCGGGCGAGAGCGTGCGCGGTCCCTTGTAGCCGTTGGCGGCGAGGATCGCCTGAGGGGTGACATGATAGCGCTTGGCGAGCACGTCGAGCGTGTCGCTGGTGCCGACGATGATCTTGGTGCCGCCGGCCGGTTGGGCCGCTGCAACCGAGCGCGGCGGCACGGTCGCCGTCGTTTCGAGATGCGGCTGCGCCGGCGGCGCAAAGGAGCCGACGCCGCGCCCGCCACCGGACACTCCGCCGCCAGAGGCGACGGGATAGGATTGCGGGGCGGACACCGCCGGCGGCGGCAGGGGCTGGGACTGATAGGAACCAGGCTGCGTCTGCGGCCGCGCATATTGCGGCAGCTCACGTTGCGGCGGTGGCGCCTGCTGCACCGAACCAGTGGATTCCGAGGCGAAAGGATTGGAGAAATTCGACTGGGACAGTCGCGACGACATGTCGGCGCTGCACCCCGCAAAACTGATGGAGATCAGCGCCAGCACCGCGACCTGCGGCACGCGGCGCGAGTAAAGCAACTCGGCGACAGCGGACATGGTTACTCACTCGTACGCAACAGAACTGGTGTTTTAAGTAAACACGCGCCGAGTAAATAACGGCTTAACCCTCCCAATAAGATGTTGGCGGCGCAGCCAATCCGGAGTTCTACAGCTCCCGTGCCACGCCAGGCAGCGCCGGCACGAAGCGGACCTCGACGAGTTCCTTGCGCTCGATCCCCGCCTCAGTCCGGCTGAGGCGAGTCAGCGTCTGCACGCCCTGATGCGGTCCGACCGGTGCGATCAGGATGCCCCCGACATCCAGCCGCTCGATCAGGTTCTCTGGAATTTGCTCCATCGCGGCGGTGACGATGATGCGGTCGAACGGGCCGATATTGGCCGGCAAATTGAGGCCGTCGCCCAGCATCACCTCGACATTGTGGCAGCCGAGTTCTTCGAGCCTGGCGCGTGCGGTGTCCGCGAGCTTGCGGTAGCGCTCGACCGTGAGTACCTGCCCGGCGAGCCGCGACAGCACGGCGGCCTGATAACCGGAGCCGGTGCCGATCTCGAGCACGCGGTGCCGC
Source organism: Bradyrhizobium sp. 159 (assembly GCF_023073795.1). NCBI lineage: Bacteria > Pseudomonadati > Pseudomonadota > Alphaproteobacteria > Hyphomicrobiales > Nitrobacteraceae > Bradyrhizobium > Bradyrhizobium sp. 159. Next base: position 23,761 of record NZ_JADPKE010000061.1, read on the forward strand.
TTCTGGAGCTGGAGCTGCTCGGTCATGTAGGCGACGACGAACGGCTGGCTGATGGTCTGCCCGCAGGCGATTGGCAGCGCACTGTCGCGATAGGCGCCGTCGCGGTCGGCGTCCTCGACGAACAGCTCGCGCGGCACCTCCTCCATGGTCCGCAGCACGGCCTGATTGCTGATGCCCCGGCGCCTCAGCGTGAGCTGAAACATCATCTTTTCCGGCGGAGGTTGATGGCTGGTCATCGTTGCCAGTGCTGTCTTGTCAGGCCCGTTCGGGCCAACCCGGGCGCGAGAATCTTGTTCCGTGGCCAGGAACTCATGATACCATTCGGCTGGATATTTGATCACGGATCGGCGTGCAACAATCAGTCGTGATCGCCATTTTCAGGCGTCCGTTCGTCAAAACGCGCATTGCGTCGATTCATGTTATCTGCGAACGTTTTTGGGAATGGGCAAGGACTCAATCATGACCGCGACGGGGCTTTCCGGCCGCTCTGTGTTCCTCGTCGAGGACGAGGTGATGATCAGGATGATGGTTGCGGACATGCTCGAAGAGCTCGGCTACAAGGTCGCAGCCGAGGCCGGCGATATCACCGAGGCCATGCGGCTCGCCCAGGCGACCGAGTTCGACATCGCCATTCTCGACGTCAACGTCAACGGCAAGGTCATTTCGCCGGTCGCCGAGGTCATCAAGGCAAAGGGCTGCCCCTTCATCTTCGCCACCGGCTACGGCTCCTCCGGCCTGCCCGAACAGTACCGCGATCGGCCGGCGCTCCAAAAGCCGTTCCAGCTCGACGCGCTTGGCAAGACCATCGAGGCCGCGCTTCGCGGCGGCTAGGCGCTACTTCAGCGTCGCGCTCAATTCTTCTGAAAACGCTTCGTTGGTGCGATCGAGCCTGAGCGGCGTGACCGAGACGTAGCGCTCGCGAAGTGCTGCGAGATCGGTGCCGTCTGCGGGCGTGTCCATCATCGCCGTGCGCTCGAAGCCGATCCAGAAATAGGGATTGCCGCGGCCGTCCCTGCGCTCGTCGATCCTGAGGAAGCCGAGATTGCGCTTGCCCTGACGCGTGACGCGGATGCCGAGCACATCCTCCGGCGCACACGACGGGAAGTTGACGTTAATCACCGTGTCCTTCGGGATGCCTGCGGCGATCACCTTGCGCAGGATATCGGGCCCGAACTTGCGGGCGGTGTCCCACGGCGGCCGCTCGCGGGTTTCAACGCTGAATTCCTGCGACAGCGCGAATGAAGGCAGCCCCAGGATGGTGCCTTCCAGCGCGCCGGCGATGGTGCCGGAATAGACCACATCCTCGGCGACGTTGCGCCCCTTGTTGACTCCCGAGAGCACGACGTCCGGCAATTTTGGCCCGAGGATGTGGCGCGCGCCCATGATGACGCAGTCGGTCGGCGTGCCGCGCACGGCGAAGTGCCGCGGCCCGACCTCGCGCAGGCGCAACGGATCGTTCAGCGACAGGGAATGCGATACGCCGGACTGGTCGAGCTCCGGGGCCACCACCCAGACGTCATCGGACAAGGCGCGCGCGATCTCCTCCACGACCTTGAGGCCGGGGGCGTGGATGCCGTCGTCATTGGTGCAGAGAATACGCATGCGAAAGGTCGATTTCCTGAAGCGGGTCTGAGCCGTCTTATCCGGCTATGCCCAATCAGGCAAACCGGCCGGTTCGGCCCGGCGGCCAGGTTCCGGCTTCATTCTGCTACCGGCGGATGCGCCATTGCGGCAGAAAACGCGCCAGCCGGCCCTCGGTACGCAGCTGCATCGCCGGCACAACGGGGTTCACGGCGGGAGTCTCGATGACCCCGAGCGCCACCAGCTGCGCGACGAACGGATCGGACGCCGGCGCCTGCGGAAAGCGTTCGCGCGCCACGGCCAGCGCCTTGTCGAAATCCGCAGTATTGACCCCAGGCTTGGCCCGCCGGCTCCCCACGAGATCGTCGTCCCAGAGCCGCGCGATCTCGATGTCGAGCACGCCGCGCAGGCGCTGATCGACGGCCTGGATGCCGGCACCCGTCACCGCCCATTGTCGGCCGACCCAGAAGATGTCGCGGTGCAAGGCCATGACGGGTAGCTCGCGTTGAGAGGCCGGCAGGATAACCGGCCGGGCGATCTTCGCAACCCTACTCGCGCGCGATCACCTTCAGCCCGCCCATATAGGGCTGGAGCACGCTGGGAATCGCGATCGAGCCATCCTCCTGCTGATAGGTTTCCATCACCGCGATCAGCGCGCGACCGACCGCGGTGCCTGAGCCGTTCAGCGTGTGCACGAAGCGCGGCTTGCCGTCCGGCCCGCGCGAGCGCGCATCCATGCGCCGCGCCTGAAAGTCGCCGCAGACCGAGCAGCTCGATATCTCGCGGAACATGCCGCCGTCGCCCTGCCCGGGCATCCAGACCTCGATGTCATAAGTTTTCCGCGACGAAAATCCCATATCTCCTGCGCAGAGCGTCATCACGCGATAATGCAAGTCGAGCTTCTGCAACACCTGCTCGGCGCAGGACAGCATCCGCTCCAGTTCGTCCTTGCTCACTTCCGGCGTCGTGATCGAGACCAGCTCGACCTTGGTGAACTGGTGCTGGCGGATCATGCCGCGGGTGTCGCGCCCGGCCGCGCCCGCCTCGGCGCGGAAGCACGGTGTCAGCGCGGTGAGGCGCATCGGCAATTGCTTTTCGTCGAGAATGGATTCGCGCGCGAGGTTGGTGAGCGACACTTCTGCGGTCGGGATCAGACCGAGGCGCTCGGTCTTCAGCCGCTCATGGTCGGGCGCAGCCAGCAGTTCGCCCTTGATCGCCCAGAACTGATCGTCCTCGAATTTCGGCAGCTGCCCGGTGCCGAACATCACTTCGTTGCGCACCAGAAGCGGCGGATTGATTTCGGTGTAGCCGTGCTCGGTGGTGTGCAGGTCGAGCATGAACTGGCCGATGGCGCGTTCGAGCCGTGCCAGCCCCTTCTTCAGCACGACGAAACGCGCCCCGGAGAGTTTTGCCGCCGCCTCGAAATCCATGTAGCCAAGCGCGGTGCCGAGATCGTCATGCAGCTTCGGGGCAAATGCGTAGTTGCGCTTGTTGCCGAATACGTGGTGCTGCACGTTGCCGCGCTCGTCGACACCATCGGGCACGTCATCGAACGGAATGTTAGGAATCGCCGATAGCTCTTTCGTCAGCTCCTCGTCGGCAGCCTTCGCCACGGCTTCGAGCTGCGGCATCGTCGTCTTGAGCTCGGCCACTTCGGCCATCAGCTTGGCGGCGCGCGCCTCGTCCTTGGCTTTCTTGGCATCGCCAATTTCTTTCGAGGCCGCATTGCGCCGTGCCTGCGCCTGCTCCGACGCCAGGATCGCCGCGCGCCGCTTCTCGTCAATCGCGAGCAGCGAGGCCGACATCGGCTTCAGGCCGCGCCGTGCGAGGCCGGCGTCGAAGGCTTGCGGATTGTCGCGGATCGATTTGATGTCGTGCATGGCGGTGGTCCCGGAGAAGCGCGTAAACATGCAACGTTGAACGTTGTAAGTTTACATCAGCGGGTCTCCTAGCACGGCTGTCATCATCCGCGAAGGCGGATGATCCAGTATCCCAGAGACAGTAGTGATTTCTCGACGGGCCGCTGCGTCCTGGATTCCCCGCCTTCGCGGGGAATGACGCCGGTGGCTTGGCCGTCCTCTACTCCGCCGGATTGGCCGGCGTCGATAAGTCGGTGCCGGTGGCCGCCCGCGAGGCCGCGGCCTTCTTCTCCACCATCGCCACCGCGATGATCGAACCCTCGTAGAGCGCTAGCAAGGGAAACGCCAGGGAGCACTGGCTGAGCACGTCGGGCGGCGTCAGCACGGCCGCGATGACGAAGGCGATGACGATGAAATAGCGGCGCTTCTCGCGCAGCATCTTCGAGGTGACGATGCCGATCCGGCCGAGCAGCGTCAGGATCACCGGAAGCTGGAAGGCGATGCCGAAGGCGAAGATCAGCGACATCATCAGCGACAGATATTCGCCGACCTTGGGCAAGAGCTGGATCTGCGCGGTCTCGTCGCTGCCGGCCTGCTGCATGCCGAGCGAGAAGCGGACCAGCATCGGCAGGACGACGAAATAGACCAGCGCTGCACCCAACACGAAGAAGAACGGGGTTGCGACCAGATACGGCAGGAAGGCCTGCTTCTCGTGCTTGTAGAGACCGGGCGCCACGAACTTGTAGATCTGCGTCGCGACGATTGGGAAAGAGATGAAGCCGGCGCCGAACAGCGCGAGCTTGAGCTGAGTGATGAAATATTCCAGCAGCGCCGTGTAGATGAACTTGGAATTCTCGGGACCCGCCACCCACACGAACGGCCAGACCAGCACGTTGTAGATCTGCTTGGCGAAGAAGAAGCAGAAGATGAAGGCAACGCCGAATCCGAGCAGCGCCTTGATCAGCCGCGACCGCAGCTCGATCAGGTGGTCCATCAAAGGGGCTTTGCTGGCCTCGATATCGGCGTCGGTCATGACGCTTTGACGTCCTTAATCGCCTCGGATGGCGAGGTGTCTTGCGCGACCTGGGCCTGCTTGACCTCACGGGTGATCGCAAGCGGCTCGTTCGCTGCTGCGTGCGCCTCGGCTTCCATGAAGGTCGCGGGCGTCGGCGCTTCTGGTGTCGTTGGCGTTACCGGCGCTTCACTCGAAGTCGCCAGCGCTTCACTCGAAGTCGCCGCCGGTTCGACGGCCCCGGTGGCTGGCGTCTCGGCCGGCTTGTCGAGCGCATCGACGCGTAGCGCGTCGCTGACATCCTTCTGAAGCGAAGTCAGCGGATTGAAGCCGGTCGCGGCTTCCTTGACCTCGTCGAAGCTCTTCTTGAGGTCGGCCATCTCGGCCTCGCGCATCGCTTCCTGGAACTGGCCCTGGAATTCGGCGGCCATCTTGCGGGCCTTGCCCATCCACTGCCCAACCATGCGCAGCACGCCCGGCAGCTCCTTCGGGCCGATGGCGATCAGGGCCACGACCCCGATGAGGACCAGTTCACTCCAGCCGATGTCGAACATGAGGTCTTCCGTTCACGCCAGCCGCAACCGGCCCAATCCACCGCGCGCAGGATCGGGTCCGCTACCCGCGTTCTCGCGTGCTCTCTGGCTCAGACGGCCTTGCTGCCGACGTCGGACCGTGCCGCGGTCGGTGCGGCATTGTTGTGCTCGATGGACTTGGCCGGCTCGGGCTTGTCGGCGGGCTTGTCGTCGTCCTGCATGCCCTTCTTGAACGCCTTGATGCCCTGCGCCACGTCGCCCATCAGATCCGAAATCTTACCGCGGCCGAACAGCAGCAGGACCACTGCGATCACCAAGATCCAGTGCCAAATGCTGAGTGAACCCATCCTGCAACCCTCCAAACGCGCGTGGCCGGGACCCGGCCGATGTTTACCGAAACCTAGGCTTGGCGGGTGTCAAAAACAAGGACCAAGGCAGCGCCAATTCGCTGTCGGCGCTACGTAATCTTGCTAGTGTTAACCGGTCGCAGGGCCCGTAGACGGACGGACATCACTCCTCGCCGCCACCTTGGCTGCCACCCTCATCGCCGCTTTCCGGTGTCTCCGGCTCGACCGCAGGCGCCAGCGCCAAATCGAGGTCCTCACCCGGTTCCAACGGATCCTCGTCCTCACGCAGCGTCGGGTCATCCGACGGCGTCGGCACGCTGAATCCGGTCGGCAGGCGCGAATCCAGCAGGCCAGTGCCCTTGAGCTCTTCGAGGCCCGGGAGGTCGCCGAGCTGTTCCAAAGTGAACTGCGACAGGAACTCCTCGGTGGTGCCGAAGGTCAGCGGGCGGCCGGGCGTCTTGCGCCGGCCGCGCGGCTTGATCCAGCCGGTCTCCAGCAGCACATCCAACGTGCCCTTCGAGGTGACGACGCCGCGGATCTCCTCGATCTCGGCGCGCGTCACCGGCTGGTGATAAGCGATGATCGCCAGCACCTCGATCGCGGCGCGCGACAGACGGCGGGTCTCGGTGCTCTCCCGCGTCATCAGCCAGGCGAGATCGCCGGCGGTGCGGAAGGTCCATTTGTTGGCGATGCGCACGAGATTCACGCCGCGCGACGCATAGTCGGCCTGGAGCTGCTCAAGCGCGGCCTTGACGTCCACACCGTCTGGCATCCGCTTGGCCAGCGTCGCGGTATCCAGCGGTTCACTCGAGGCAAACAGGAGCGCTTCCAGCAGCCGCAATTCCTCCGGCCGTGCCTGGGATTCGTTCTCCATCGGCTCGGCCTCTTCTACCCGCGCTTCAGCCAGGCTTGCCATGGCAGATCCTCCTTCTTGCACTTAACCGACCGGCGCATCGGGCGCAGGAGCTGCGTCCGGAACCGGTTTAGGACGCCCCTTCCGGAAATAGATGGGCGCGAACGCCTCTTTCTGGTTCAGCTCGAGCTGGCCTTCGCGCACCAGTTCGAGCGCGGCGGCGAAGCTCGAGGCGAACACCGTCGCGCGCTGCGTCGGATCGGCGACATGCCGGATCAGGAAGTCATCGAGAACGCCCCAATCATCCTGTTCGCTGATGCTGCCGACCAGCCGTTCCAGCGTGGCGCGCGCTTCGGCGAGCGACCACACCGTACGCTTGGCCAGATGCACGCTCGCCAGCACGCGCGATTGGCGCTGCGCGGCATAGGCGGTGAGCAGGTCGTACAGCGTCGCCGTGTATTTCGGATGCTTGATCTCGGCGATGTGCTCGGGCTCGCCGCGCGGAAAGATGTCGCGCTGCAATTGCGGCCTGTTCATCAGCCGATTGGCGGCTTCGCGAATGGCTTCCAGCCGGCGCAGGCGGTTGGCGAGGGCAGTCGCCATCTGCTCCGCGCTCGGGCCTTCCGCACTCGGCGGCTCCGGCAGCAGCAGGCGCGACTTTAGGAAGGCGAGCCAGGCCGCCATCACGAGATAGTCAGCAGCGAGCTCCAGCCGGATTTTCCGCGCAGCCTCGATGAAGTGGAGGTACTGGTCGGCCAGCGCCAGGATCGAAATCTTGGCGAGGTCGACCTTCTGCTGCCGCGCCAGTGCGAGCAACAGGTCGAGTGGGCCCTCATAGCCTTCGACGTCCACGACCAACGCCGGCTCACCCTCGGCAAGCTCTGCGGGCCGCCCGGTTTCGAAGGATAGGATTTCTGCGGTCATGCGGATGCCGTGTTTGCCCGTGCGATCAATGCGTCCAGTTCTGCGCGTGCGGCCGCCCGGTCCAACGGCTGCGGCGGCTTACGCGCGGCGAGCGCGGCTTTCGCCCGCTCCAGTGCTCTGCCGGACAGTTCGGGTGTCTGGCTGGCGACGTCGCGCATCTCCTCGATGTTGCCGTTGCAATGCAGGGCCACGTCGCAGCCAGCCGCGAAGATGGCGCGGGTCCGCTCGGCGATATTCCCCGACAGCGCGTTCATCGACACGTCATCACTCATTAACAAACCCTGGAACCCGATTGTGCCGCGAATCACGTCAGCAATCATTGTCGCAGATGTCGTCGCCGGTTGGGCGGCGTCGATCGCGCTAAACACAACATGTGCAGTCATGGCCATCGGCAGATCCGAGAGCGGCTTAAACGCGGCGAAATCGGTCCGGTCCAGCTCGTCCCGGGGCGTGTCGACTGTCGGCAGCTTGAAATGGGTGTCGGCAGTGGCGCGGCCATGACCGGGAATGTGCTTGAGAACCGGCAGCACGCCGCCCTGCTCCAGCCCCTCGGTGACCGCGCGCGCAATCGCGGCAACCTTGCCCGGCTCCGTGCCATAAGCTCGGTTGCCGATGACGGCATCGGCACCCGGCACCGGCACGTCAGCGAGCGGCAGGCAATCCACCGTAATGCCGAGATCGGCGAGATCGGCCGCGATCAGGCGGGCGCTCAGGCGCGCCGCAGTAAGCCCGAGCGCCGAATCAGTGTCGTACAAATTCGCAAATACGGCTCCCGGCGGATAGAGCGGCCAGTGCGGAGGCCCCAGCCGCTGCACCCGTCCGCCCTCCTGATCGATCAGGACGGGCGCGTCGGCAGCACCCGCCACTGCCCGCAATTCCGCAACCAATGCAGCAACTTGAGCCGGTGCCGCGACATTACGCTTGAAGAGGATGAAGCCCCATGGACGTTCGGCGCGGATAAACTCCCGCTCGGCGGCGGTCAGTTCCGTTCCGGATACGCCGGTAATGAAGGCCCGCGTGCTCATACGGCCGATTAACCCTGCCCCGCGAGGGGGTCAAGGAAACGGCCGTTAATTCCTCTGGACGAAGCAGGCGGACAGACCTGCGGACTTGAGGCTGTTGCATGCCTGCGTCGCCTCCTCGGCCGAGCCATAGGGACCGGCGAAGGCGCGGTAGACGATGCCCTTGCCCTTGTCGGTGAGGTCGACGCGCTTGATCACCGGCGAACGGGACCCGAGCACACTGCCGTACTTGCTCTGAAGCACCCGATAGGACGCGGCGGCGCTGTCCTCGCTCTGCTGCGAGGAAACCTGCACGATGTAGCCCCCACCGCTGCTGGCGGGCGCAATTTGCGTCGGGTTGGTCGCAGCCATCCGCTGCGGAGGCTCGGCCGTCGGTCCCGATTGCGGCGCGAGCGACAAAGGCTGGTTGGCGCTGGCATTGGCCGACGCCGGTGGATTGCGCGGCGCGATTGGCGCAGGCGGCGCGGCAACAGGTTTTGGCGCAGTTGCGGGCTTGGCGGCTGCAGCCGATTGCGGCGTAGCGCTATCGGTCTGATCACCCTTCACAGCCACCGTCCTGATTGAGCGCGGCGAATTGTTCGGCAGTGTGCCGTTGCTCGGGGCCGCCCCCGCGCTCGGCGGCGGCACCATCGACGGCGACACGCTCGCCACCGACGGTGGATTCGCATTCTGGTTCAGCGGCGGGAACACCACGCGGGGACCAGCCGCTCTGGCATTGACGTCGACAGGCGCTTCCTCCCGCGGCACGATCTTCTCGGTGCCGTCACCGCTCACCATGCGATCCGGCACCTTGGCGGAGGAGTCCGTCGGCGCCGGCACGATCTTGGTCGGTGTGTTGTCGGCCTTGATGATCGGCGGCTCGCCGCTGCGGGGGGAGCCCGCATAGGTCTTGTAGGCGAAGGCAGCACCAGTCCCGACCACGGCAAGCGCTAGGATCGCCGCGACTGTCATCATGCCGCCGCGCTGCTTCTTCGGCTCGTCAAGTTCGGCCTCAGGATAGTCGCTTTGGTAGGCGTAAGGATCGTCGGGGTAGGCCGGATCGCGCTGGTAGTCCTGCTCGCCTGTCTCGAGCCGGCCATAGAGCGCATCATCATAGCGCGACGGATCGGGCTGCGCGTACGGCTCCTGATAGGCCTGATCCTGATAAGCCTGACCGTGCTGCTGGTGGGCCTGATCCTGATAGGCTTGGGCTTGATAAGCGTGATCCTGATGGGCCTGCGATTGATGAAAGTCCGGCTCAGGCGCAGCTGCGGTCGGCTGGGCCGAATAGCGATGCAACGGATGAACCGGGTTTACGGAGACGGAATAGTCGGGCTCCGGCGCGGCTGTCGGCTGCGGCTGTACGTTGGCGCGCCGCATCCATGACGGCGGCCCGGGCGGCGGTGAGGCCTGCTCGGCATAAACCTGCCGATCATCGTCCTGGCGATAATCGTCTTCTCGATAACTCTGCGCGGGCGCTGCCGTCGGGCGTGCGGTCGGCGGCGACTGCGCTGCGAACGGATCGGTCTGTCCGATCAGACGGGCGAGCTCGGCCAAGGGATCATTTTCCGCCTTCCCATGCTGCTCGCTACCGCGACCATAGTCATCGGAGGGAAACGGTCTGTCCTGATATCGTTCGGCCATCGTGATGATGCGTCCCTTCGGGAAAGCCGCGCGCCCCTCGACCAAGGCACGGCTTTCGACCCACAAGGCTTTCAACCAAGTCTAAGCGATCCGGCTTCTGCCGGTTACCCCCGAATTCCTCTTAAGTAGTTCGCCCCAAACTACCGCATCTCGTCCGGGGCATGGACGCCGAGGATGGCGAGGCCCGATGCCAGGACTGAGACAACGCCCTGGACCATGGCCAGCCGCGCCTTCGTAAGATCTGCATCATTATTGATAATGAAGCGTAAATAGGGCAAATCGCGCCCCTTCGTCCAAAGTGCATGAAATTCGCTGGCTAAATCATAGAGATAAAAGGCAATTCGGTGCGGTTCGTGGGCCGCGGCGGCAGCTTCCAGCATGCGCGGAAAAATTGCGAGGCGCTTGAGAAGATCGAGTTCGACCGGGTCCGACAACCGTTCCACCGCCGACTCACTGAGCCAAGCGGTCCGCGCGCCGGTATCCTCCGGCAGTTCCGGGAACACCTCAGCCCGCGCGTTGCGGAAGATCGAGTGGCCGCGGGCGTGACCGTACTGAACGTAGAACACCGGGTTGTCGCGCGACTGTTCCACGACCTTGGCGAGGTCGAAGTCGAGCACCGCATCGTTCTTGCGGTAGAGCATCATGAAACGGACAGCATCCTGGCCCACCTCATCTACCACCTCACGCAGGGTGACGAAGTCCCCGCTCCGCTTCGACATTTTCACCGGCTCGCCGCTGCGCAGCAACTTCACGAGCTGCACGATCTTGACGTCGAGCGCGCCCTTGCCGGACGTCGTCGCCTTTACCGCCGCCTGCATCCGCTTGATGTAGCCGCCATGGTCGGCGCCCCAGACGTCGATCATCTCCGCAAAACCACGGTCGAACTTGTTCTTGTGGTAGGCGATGTCGGAGGCGAAGTAGGTGTAGGAATTGTCCGACTTGATCAGCGGCCGATCGACGTCGTCGCCGTAGGCAGTCGCCTTGAACAGCAACTGCTCGCGGTCTTCCCAATCCTCGACCGGCGCGCCCTTCGGCGGCGGCAGGCGTCCCTCGTAGATGTCGCCCTTGGCGCGCAGGAAATCGATGGTTTTGGCAACCTGGTTGTTGCCGTTCTCGATCAGCGAGCGCTCCGAGAAGAACACGTCGTGGCGGATGTTGAGCGCGGCGAGATCGTCCTTGATCTCCTCCATCATCATCGCGATCGCCTTGGCGCGCACGGTCGGCAGCCACTCCGCCTCGCTCATTCCGCGGAGCTTGTCGCCATGCTCCTTCGCCAGCGCCGCGCCGACCGGCTTCAGATAGTCACCGGGATAGAGTCCTTCCGGAATCGCGCCGATGTCCTCACCGAGCGCCTCGCGATATCGCAGGAACGCGGAGCGTGCGAGCACGTCGACCTGGGCGCCAGCGTCGTTGATGTAATATTCGCGCGTGACGTCGTGGCCTGCGAACTGAAGCAGGCTCGCCAGGGCGTCACCGAACACGGCGCCGCGGCAATGGCCGACATGCATCGGTCCGGTCGGATTGGCCGAGACATATTCGACGTTGACCTTGGAGCCGCCGCGGACGCGGCCGTAATCGGCGCCCTCGCGCAGCACCGTGCGCAGCGCCTCGGCCCAGGCGGCGGGACTCAGCGTCAAATTGATGAAGCCGGGACCGGCGACGTCGACCTTGGCGATCAGCGCATCGGCGCGCAGCCGCTCGGCGATCTGCTCGGCAAGATCGCGCGGCTTTGCCTTTGCCTCTTTCGCCAGCACCATCGCGGCGTTGGTCGCCATGTCGCCATGGGAAGCATCGCGGGGCGGCTCAACCACCATGCGCGAGAAATCGATGCCCTCAGGCCAGTTGGCGTCCACGGCCAGCGTACGGCAGGCGGCGTGCACGCGCGCGAGCACGTCGGCGAACAGGTGCAGGGATGAGGACGCGTCGGGCATGGCCGCCGCCTAACGCAAATCCGGGGTCGAGTCAAAGAGCCGCTGGTGCTCGGTCAGGGCGAAACGGTCGGTCATTCCGGCAATGAAATTGCCGATCCGACGGGCGCGGTCGCCCTCATTGTCTGCCTCCGCCCCCAGCAGCCATTCCGGCGGCAGTTCGGCCGGCACCTTCAGGTACTTTGCGAACAGGTCGAACAGGATCTGCTCCGCCTCCTCCATCACCCGCATCACCCGCTTGTGGCGGTACATGTGCTGGTAGAGGAAGGCCTTGATGGCGGCCTCCTCCTCGGCGACCTCGGCGGGGAACGCGATCAGCGCCCGGCTCTGCTGGCGCACGTCCTGCGCCGATTGCGGCTTGACCGCCGCAAGGTTCTTCTGCGCCTCGGCGAACACCGCACCGATCAGGTGCGAGATCAGCTCGCGCACCAGCTCGGCGCCGCGCCTGACATCTTCGAGATCGGGATAATGCGCCGAGGTCTCGGCGATGATCTCCGCCGTCAGCGGCATCACCTTGAGATCGCCGAGCTGGAACAGGCCGGCGCGTAGACCGTCATCGATGTCGTGAGCGTCATAGGCAATGTCGTCGGCGATCGCGGCGACCTGCGCCTCGAGCGAGGCGAAGCTCCATAATTCGAGATCATGCGTCTTGATGTAGTCGGCGATGCCGACGGGAACGCCGTGCTCGCGATAGCGTCCGATCGGCGCGCCGCTGCGATCGGTCAACGGGCCGTTGTGCTTGACGATGCCCTCCAGTGCTTCCCAGGTCAGATTCAGCCCATCGAACTCGGGATAGCGGTGCTCCAGCGCGGCGACGACGCGGAGCGTCTGGGCGTTGTGGTCGAAGCCGCCAAACTCCTTCAGGCAGGCGTCCAGTGCCCGCTCGCCGGCATGGCCGAACGGCGGATGGCCAAGATCATGGGCAAGCGCCAAGGTTTCGGTGAGATCCTCGTCCAGCCCGAGCTGCCGGGCCAGCGCACGGGCGATCTGGGCCACCTCGAGCGAATGGGTCAGCCGGGTGCGGTAGTGGTCGCCCTCGTGGAACACGAACACCTGGGTCTTGTACTTCAGGCGGCGGAACGCGGTGGAATGGATCACGCGGTCGCAATCGCGTCGGAACGGGCTGCGGGTCCGGCTCGGGGGCTCCGCGACTAGCCGGCCGCGGCTGCGATCGGGGTCGCAGGCAAAGGGCGCGCGGGGGGCTGCCATTCCGACGGACACGGCGAATTTAGTCCCTATCCATTTGATTCTGCGTATGGTGGCACTTAACTATGTCGGGCGCGGGATACCAAACGAATTGGGCAATGAACTTGGTATGACCGCGGGACTATCGGAGACGAACGATGACGACTGCCGTGACCATCAGCGACCGGGCCGCACGCCGGATTGGGGAGATCCTCAAGGGCGAAGGGTCAGGCGCGATGCTACGCATCTCCGTCGAGGGCGGCGGCTGCTCGGGTTTCCAGTACAAGTTCGACATCGACCGTGCCCGCACCGATGACGATCTCGTGATCGAGCAGGACAATGCTGTGGTGCTGGTCGATTCGGCCTCGCAGCCGTTCCTGGCGGGATCGCAGGTCGATTTCGTCGACGATCTGATCGGCGCCTCGTTCCGAGTCAACAATCCGAACGCGACTGCCTCGTGCGGCTGCGGGACCAGCTTCTCGATCTGAGCACCTACGCGCCGGTGATCTGCCTTTCCTCGTCCGTCCACTCCACCTCGACCGGCATCAGCTCCGGCCGAAGCGGCGCATCCTCCGACATGACGTGGCCGTCCAGCGCACGTAGCAGGGCCGCGACCAGCGCAGGCTTGCGCAGCGGCTTGGGCAGAAAGTCCGACATGCCGGCCTCGCGGCAGATCCTGACGTCTTCGGGGAAGGCGTTGGCGGTGAGCGCGATGATTGGCAGGACTTCGAAGCGCCCGCCTTGCGCACGGATCGCGCGGGTTGCGGCAAGTCCGTCCATGTCGGGCATGCGCACGTCCATCAGCACGACATCGTAGTCGCCTTCAGAGGCTGCCGCGACGGCGTCGACGCCGTCGGTGAGGACGCGCAGCTCAACATCGAATCCGCCGAGCATCTTGCTCACGACCATGCGGTTGACGGCGTCGTCCTCGGCGACCAGCACCTTCAGCGGCCGGTCGAGCCCGGCGATGCGAGCCTTGAGCTCGTCGCCGTCGTCGCGGCCCGCATCGTGGTCTGACGCCTCCGCCTGGCTCCAGGGCAACACCAGGGTGAAGCGGAAAGTCGAGCCCTCGCCCGGCATCGAGGTAACGCCGATGGTGCCGCCCATCTGTTCGATGATGCGCCGGGAAATCGCAAGGCCAAGGCCGGTGCCGCCGAAACGGGGGCTGATCGAGGCGTCCGCCTGGGCGAAGTCGCTGAAGAGCTGGCCGAGCTTATCGGGGGCAATGCCGATGCCGCTATCGGTCACCGCCCATTCGACCGTCGCCAGCAGATCGCGCCGCGCCTGGCAGGTGGCCGAAACCCTCACCTCGCCTTCGTCGGTGAACTTCACCGCATTGGACACGAGGTTGAGCAGCACCTGGCGGATGCGCGCGGCGTCGCCGCGCAGCGTCGGCGGCAGGTTAGGATCGAGCTCGACCTTGACTGCAAGTCCCTTGCTCTTGGCGCTCGCGCGCGCCACGGTCGCGGCGGTCTCGACCAGCGCCCGCGGCGCAAAGTCGATCGCTTCCAACGCGAAGCGGCCGGCCTCGAGCTTGGACAGATCGAGGATGTCGTTGAGGATGCGCTGGAGATTGTCGCCGGACTCGCGGATCGTGGTGACGGCCTCGTGCTGCTCCGGATCGAGCTTTGTCTCCAGCAGCATGCTGGCAAGCCCGAGCACACCGTTCATGGGCGTGCGGATCTCGTGGCTCATCACCGCCAGGAAGTCGGACTTGGCGCGGCTCTCGGCTTCGGCCTTCTCCGCGCGCCAGCGTTCGGTCACGTCGCGGCCGAAGCCGCGATAGCCGAGGAACTGGCCGTCGCGATCGTGGGCGGGCTTCGCCGTCAGCGACCACAGCCGCGCCTCGCCGCCGGCGACGACCTTGATATTCATCTCATGCAGCGCCTCGGCCTGCTCCATCAGGCCGATGATGTTGTAGGCCGCGCTCTTGTCCTCGGGGCAGAGCATGTCGAGCACGTCGGCGAAGTGCGATCCCTTCAGGAGCTGAAGCGGCAGCTGCGCCACGTCCGCGAAGCGCTGGGGTACGTCGACGAGATGCCCTTCGGCATCGGTCTGCCACAGCCAGTCGCTGGCGTTCTCATGAAAGTCCTTCAGCAGCAGCGAAATGATCTCGGTCTGCCGCTCAAGCTCGAGCTGGGCCTTGAGATTGCCGAGGAAGAGGTTGCCGTGGGAGACGATGTTGCGCGCCATGAAGAATGCGAACAGCAGCAGGAACACCGCGGTCACCAGATAGGGCCCGTCACCGCACAGTAGCATCGCACCGGCGCAGGCGATCGTCATGGTGGCGAGATAGACAAGGCCGGCACGCGGGAAGGTCGACAGCGTGAACGCGCCGCCCGACATCATGCCGACCATCAGGCAGGCCAGGATGAGCTGGCTGGTTGGCTCGATGCGGCTGAACAGCGCCAGCGGCAGCATGCCCCAGATCGCGGCGAGGAAGAACGCCTGCCGCAGCATCTGCCGCGCGGCACGCGGCGAGGCCTCCTGCGGCGGATTTCGATGCGACCGCCGCCACGAACGGACCGCGAGCGAGGCGGTGGCGGCGAGCGTCATACCCCAGATCGCGAGGACGTCGTTCCAGCCCCTGCCCCAGAACAGGATCAGAACGACGGCGACGTTGAGCATGGTGACGGCCATCGTCACCGGGATCAGCCGCGTCACCGCCTCGATCTGCTTGGCGCGGATGCGCCGCAGCTCGCGCTCGCTGAGATCGGCGGTCAGACCATCCTCGATCTCGAAGCCGCCTAGCCTATACAGCAACGCGCCGATCACGCCGTCGCGCGGCTCAGTTCGCGTCATGGATTTGTCCGGCCATCCCATCCGAGGCACCTTTTCGGCATCAATGACCCGTCGCGCGCTTAAGCCGGGTTAATTTTGTGGGAGATTCTGCGGCCGCCTTGACGGGCGCGTTTGCATTTTGTTCTAACGGTGGCCCCGCCTGGAGCCCCTCCCAATGCCCATCAGAGTAGCCACCTGGAACGTGAACTCGGTCCGGCAGCGGATCGACCTGCTGCTGACCTGGCTGAAGGAGTGCCAGCCGGACATCGTCTGCCTCCAGGAGATCAAGTGCGTCGATGAGGCCTTCCCCCGGCTGGAGATCGAGGCGCTCGGCTACAACGTGGTTACGCATGGGCAGAAGACCTTCAATGGCGTCGCCCTGCTCTCCAAGCTCCGGTTCGACGAGACCAAATCGGGACTCGCCGGCGATGACGAGGATGCGCATGCCCGCTTTCTCGAAGGCGTGGTAACGCTCAAGCAGGGCGTCTTGCGCATCGCCTGCCTCTATCTGCCCAACGGCAATCCGGTCGGCACCGACAAATATCCCTATAAGCTCAAATGGATGTCGCGGCTTCTTGAGTATTCGAAGGAACGCCTTAAGGAGGAGGTCCCGCTGATCCTCGCGGGCGACTTCAACGTCATCCCGCATGCCCGCGACGTCCACAACCCCGCCGCCTGGACCGAGGATGCCCTGTTCAAGGCCGAGACGCGGGAGAGCTTTCAATCCCTGCTCGGGCTCGGCCTGACCGATGCCTTGCGGGCGGTCACGGATGAGCCCGGGCTCTACACCTTCTGGGATTACCAGGCCGGGGCCTGGCAGAAGAACCAGGGCCTGCGCATCGACCATCTCCTGCTGTCGCCGCAGGCCAGCGACCGGCTCGCCAATGTCGGCATCGACAGCTATGTGCGCGGTTGGGAGAAGCCGTCGGACCACGTGCCGGTATGGGCGGATCTCGATCTTGAGGCGGCATAAGAGCCGCCTCTGCAGATCACTCCCGGCGGCCCTGCACCCACTGCTCCAGCATTTGCAGGCACATGGCGCGGTCGTCGTCGGAGGCCTTGGCGAAGGCGCGGTTATAGCTTTCCTTGATCCAGGTCTCCTCGGCCCCGGCGCTGTCACGCGCCAGCGTCAGCCACATCAGGCCGCGCGCGACCTGCCGCGGCAGGCGGTCGCCGTTGAACAGCATCTGGCCAAGCAGGGCCTGCGCCTGATGCTGGCCCTTTTGTGCGGCGAGGCCGAGCCAGCGCGCGCCGTAGCGAAAATCCTCGCGCGAGGCGTCCGGCGTCTTCAGGTACAGGCGGGCCAGATCATACTGCGCGTCCGCGTTGCCGAAATAAGACGCGGCATAGGAGAACATCTCCCGCGCCCGCTCCGGATCCGACTTGATCTTCGAGTTCGGGATACCGCTGAGATAATAGCGGCCGAGCGCGACGAAGGCGTTGGCCACGATCTGCGCCTGCGGCGCCGACGGACTGTCCTCGGCATGCGCATTGGCGATGCGGCTGAAATATTCGAAGGCGCGCAGATCGTCCTGGGCGACGCCGTCGCCATTGGCGTACATGCGGCCGAGCTTCCACTGCGCGATGGGGTGGCCGCCCTCGGCGGCATATTGCAGGGCGCTAAGCGAGGTTTCCTGGGTTACGACCGCCGGCGGAATTCGGCTGCGAACCGTATTCGCGGCGCCCGGCAAGGTGGTCACGACCGGGATGGTCGCGTCCTTGTTCACCGGCGCACCGTCGAAGGCGAGCGCCGGTGCGGCCAGCGCTATAGCCCCCAACACAAACGCAACTATGGCACGCCTAGATGTCCGCATAGCACTGTTTCTCGTGCGCGCCGCCCGGATGGGTCACCGCCCCCCCGAGCGCTGGTCCAACCTGCTGAGCATACTTCCAGAGCGCACCCGACGTGTGGTTAGTCGCGCGAGGTGCCCATTTGGTCTTGCGCTGGGCGAGCTCCTGGTCGCTCAATTTTACGTTAAGGGTACCGGCGACGGCATCGATCTCGACGATGTCGCCGTCCTCGAGCAGCCCGATCGGGCCGCCAATCGCGGCCTCGGGCCCGACATGACCGATGCAGAAGCCGCGAGTCGCGCCGGAGAAGCGGCCGTCGGTGATGAGCGCGATCTTGCCGCCCATGCCCTGGCCAGTCAGCGCTGCGGTGGTCTGGAGCATTTCCCGCATGCCGGGACCGCCCTTCGGCCCCTCGTAGCGGATCACGATGACTTCGCCTTCGCGATAGGTGCGCTTCTGGACCGCCTCGAAAGCATCCTCCTCACGGTCGAAGCACCTGGCCGGACCGGTGAACCTGAGGTTGGACATTCCCGCGACTTTCACGATCGCACCTTCTGGCGCCAAATTGCCCTTCAGACCGACCACACCGCCCGTGACGGTGATGGGTTTGTCTGCCGGGTGCACCACGTCCTGGTGCGGATTCCATTTCACGCTCTTGAGGTTTTCGGCGATCGTTCGACCGGTGACGGTGAGGCAATCACCGTGAAGAAATCCGTTGTCGAGCAGCGTCTTCATCAGAAGCGGGATGCCGCCAACTTCAAACATGTCTTTGGCGACATAACGGCCGCCCGGCTTCAAATCCGCGACATATGGTGTCTTTTTGAAGATTTCGGCGACGTCGAACAAGTCGAACTTGATGCTCGCCTCGTGCGCGATCGCCGGTAGGTGCAGCGCAGCATTGGTCGAGCCGCCGGACGCGGCGACCACGGCGGCCGCATTCTCCAGCGCCTTGCGGGTGACGATGTCGCGCGGCCGGATGTTGGAGGCGATCAGGTCCATCACCTTCTCGCCCGCGGTCATGCAGAAGGCGTCGCGGATTTCATAAGGTGCCGGCGCACCGGCTGAGTATGGCAGCGCAAGGCCAATCGCCTCGGAGACAGTCGCCATGGTGTTGGCCGTGAACTGCGCGCCGCAGGCACCCGCCGAGGGACAGGCCACGCGCTCGATCTCGTCGAGGTCCTCGTCCGACATGGCGCCAACCGAATGCTTGCCGACCGCCTCGAACATGTCCTGCACCGTGACCTGCTGGCCGCGGAAATTGCCGGGCAGGATCGAGCCGCCGTAAATGAAAATCGACGGCACGTTGAGGCGGACCATAGCCATCATCATGCCCGGCAGCGACTTGTCGCAGCCGGCGAGGCCGACGAGCGCATCATAGGCGTGGCCGCGAACCGTCAACTCGACCGAGTCGGCGATGCATTCGCGCGACGGCAGCGAGGAGCGCATGCCATCATGGCCCATGGCGATGCCGTCGGTGACGGTGATGGTGCAGAATTCGCGCGGAGTGCCGCCGGCCGATGCGACCCCCTTCTTCACCGCCTGTGCTTGACGCATCAAAGCGATGTTGCAGGGCGCAGCCTCGTTCCAGCACGAGGCGACGCCGACGAAAGGCTGGTGGATCTGCTCGGTAGTCAGACCCATCGCGTAGAAGTAGGAGCGATGAGGCGCGCGCGCAGGACCTTCCGTCACGTGACGGCTCGGCAGCCTCTGCTTGTCGATCTTCGCGCGCATCGCAAACCAGTTTCCCCGGTCAACCCTTTCAGACCCGAAAAATCAGAGCCAAGATTTGAATCGACCTTGGGATTTCCCGTCGCCGTCGAAGACTGGCCGCTACCCTTAAAACATTAGAGTGATTTTATTCATGTTCGGGTGTGGCTAAAAAGCGGCGACGACGCGAACGGTCGGTGATCAAAGTTAAATCCGGGGGAGTGTTGCGCGGATAGCACAATCGTGGCTCGGAAGACACGGATAAGCCTACAGTGATACCTCGCGGCGAGGCCCAATCTCCGACTTGAAGGAGCGAAGAAGCTCCGCCCGGATCTGGTTGGTGACAGGAAGCGCGGCTGCACTGAGTCGGGGACCCGCTTTGCCTGATCATGTCCGTGCACACCTCGCTCGTGTCCGCGACAAGCTCCACATCGCCAGGCAAGCCCGGCGCTGGCGTCCGGAGCACGAGGGAGGTGTGACACACCGCCGTCGGCGCATCGCAATGATGGATCGAGAGGGGATATCGTAACTCTCCGACGTGCATTTCAACGCGCAGACACGCCTTCGCATCCTCGCGGCGCATTTCGCCCGAGCTTTGCTTCGTCGCTCCACCCTCAAAGCCGGGAGGGCGCAGGGGAAGGCCGGGTGCTGACCTGGCACCCACGGTCCGCTGTGCGAAAGGCACACGCAGAAAACTGCACAGCGGCATACAGGTGAAGCCCAACACACGGCCTTCCCTGCGCAGTGGTTTGACGGCTTATGCCGCGCTCTCCTGGGAGCCGAATTCGTTCTGGCCTCCCTCGCCCTCGTAGAAGTCACGGACACCGCGCCGGTTGACGCCCATGCCGCATCCGCCAGGGCTTGACCGTAGCAACGACGGCCAGGACCACACGGTTTTGCCGTACGCGCGGCTCGCCTGCGCCGCAGGGTTCGACGGCGTTGTGCACTTTGCCATCGACATGCTGGCGCGACGAACCTGACAGCGCCGTCCGTCTGCGCGAAGCTCAAGGGCTCACGGAGAGCAATCCGCCCTGCCCTTGGCCTTTCGCGCCCGACGCTGCCGCGTCCACCGCAAGCCCGGCTCCGCGATCATCACGACACATGATCGCCCCTCTCGGATGAGCCGGGATGCACGACACATACGTCATTTCCGAATTTCGGTAAAGCGGAATATTTTTGAACGCGCCGCTTGACACGGGACAGGCCGAAATTGCCTGGTGTTTTGCCCGTCGGGATGTGCTCAAGCATTCCGCAGCGCGCGGACGAACGGATCGCCCACACGGACGATCTCGCAGACGGCGACGAGACCGGCGAGCCACACGGCACTGGTGAGCCCAATGCGCGTCACGATGGCAGCGGTGAAGGCGCCCTCTCCGCCGAGGGCCGGCGTCGCGGCGAGCAGCGCGAGCTCATAGGCCGCATAGGCGGCAACGAGCGTGACGGCCAGCGCCAGCGGCCTGCGGCCCTGCGGCAGCGTACGCAGCACGGCGGACGAAACGGCGGTCGCCAGCAGCACGGCCGCGCCGGTCGCAAAACCCCAGGCGATGGTGCTGCCGTCGATAGGGTAATGCAGCGCGCCGAAGCCGATGGCCTGGTTCACGAGCCAGACGCCGGTGACGACGAGCAGTGCCGGCCGCAGCGGCAGCATCGCGGCCGCGACAACCGCGAAGGCCGCAAACGGCGTGGCGCAGGCGAACGCGAAGCTTCCGAGCGCGCCTGACACCGCCAACAGCGCAAAACAGAACATCCGCGCAAGGCGCGGCGCGACGGGGTGAAGCCGGAAACGGTCGTCATGAGATGGCAGGATGAGAGCCATGGTGATCTCCAGACGGTCGTCTTACCACGTCTGGTGATGATTTACGATTTACGCAAGCCAGCACGATCAGGCCGGCGTTCTCTCGGAGCGCGTCCGGACCACGGCCCGTTCGCCGGCGTCGACGAGCTGGCCGATACCGGTTCGGCCCATAAGCGCGCACCGGACGATGTTTTCAGCGACCGACCTCCGGAAGCCATAGTCCTCGCCATCGGGGCGACCGCGGCAGATCCGGTCCAACGCCAATTTCATGTTGATCCGTGTGCGGGTGTCGAAGTGCTCGCTGATCATTCGCCCGGCCTCGATGGGTTGATGTTGGGCAGAAACGCCCGCCGGTGGGCCCGGTTCCAAATCGGAGATCAAGGGACGTCCCGTCAGACTGCGAGTGCGTGGCGACTTACGTCCGCCCGCGCGGGCGCTGGGCTTGCGCCCACGCAACGGCGACGTCGCGTGGCGGAACATCGATGCGCTTGATCGGCGTCAGTTCGCCGGAGGCGGAGACGATCGCGGTCTCCTCGCGGCGGCAGCGCGGGCACACGAAGCGGACTTCGTGCGGGGACGCCGACCAGCTTGAACGTTTGACGTTGGCAGCCATCGGCCAGGCGTCGCAATGCGAGCACGACACCAGGAACCGGCCGGGATCGAGCATACCCATTCCATCGAACTCCGCGTCCTGCCCGCTTCCTCAATGATTAATCCATGTGAATCGTTCCGGTGCCTAGGCACCGCCGGGCTTGGCGCGTCAGGGACTTTGGATCAGTGCGCCCCCTTGAGGGTGCAGGAGGTCGTGCAGGTCACCGTGGTGCCGCGATCGCATGCTTTGCAGGCGCTGACGCACTGGTTCATGTCGCGGGGATTGTAGCTGCTGTAGTTTCGCATCGGGCAGGTCGAGGCCGAGCCGGTGATGTCCTGCTCCTGATTGCAGGCTGCCATCATGAGCGCGACTGTGATCACTGCAACGAGGCGCATGGGATTGCCCGTCGAACATGGCAAGTGACACTCGCGGGGCGCGCTGCATTGCAACGAATCCCGGCCTTCCCACCACGAACCGTCGCCGATCAGCGACATCCGCATGCTGCGAGAATGCGCGCCAAATGTTAAGAACGGATTGCAGCCGGCCTCAGGCCGCGGCCCTGGTCGCGATCGCCTGCCGCGTGTCCAGCGCCAGCTGGCGGTACTGTTCTCCGAGATTCAGATAGAACTCGCGCTTGGCGCTGTCGGTCGCGAGCTTGGCGATCAGCTCGCACTCCGCGGTGAGCGTCTCGAACCGTTCGAGCCTGTCCTCAAGATGTGTCATCGGCGTGTCCCCATCAGACGCCTCAAGGACATCAAGCCTAAGCCCGGGAAATAGGTCACGGCGAACATCGTTATGAACCAGAATCGTTTTTCCCGGTCTGCGGCGAAGGACGGCAGGCACGGCTATTTCTGCTCCAACCGCCAGGCGCCATCCCAACCGCCGTCGGGCGGGTTGGCCTCGAACTGCGTGATGCGGCCGAGCAGCGTGCGCGAAGGACCGTCGCCCGGGACCGCTTCGAGCGCGGCGTTGAAGGCGGCGCGGGCATCGCCGAAGCGCCGGGCGCGATAGGCGGAGAGACCTTCGGCATAGTGCGTGCGCAGGCTCGCTTGGGCATCGGTGAGTGCGTTGGCCCTGCCCATCACCTCGAAAACAGCTTGCGGTGCGCTCTGGCCCGCCACCGCGAGACGATCGATCTCGCGCAGCTCGAGGCGCGCGCCGACCGCCTCTGCCGTTGCCTGCGAGATCAGGATGCGGGTCCCATACGCCTTGTTGGCGGCCTCCAGCCGCGAGGCGAGGTTCACGGCGTCGCCCATCACGGTAAAGCTCATCATCAGCTCGGAGCCGATGCTGCCGGTCAGGACCTCGCCGGTGGCGATGCCGATGCGCAGATCGCAGGGCGCCGGCATGGCGCGGATGCCGAGCAGATCCGGCAGCTGCTTCTGGAGCGCGGGCACCTGATCGGCCATCTCGATGGCGGCAAGGCCGGCGAGCATCGCCTGCTCGTCCTCCTCGATAAAGGGCGGCCCCCAATAGGACATGATGGCGTCGCCGATATATTTGTCGATGACGCCGCGATTGCTGCGGATGGGGCCGGACATCACCGTGAAATAGTGGTTCATCACCTTGACGAGACCGCGCGGCGTCATGCCTTCGCTCATCGAAGTGAAGCCGCTCATGTCGCAGAACATGATGGTCATGACCCGACGCTGGCCCTCGATGGCGACCTCCGGCCGGTCAATCAGGCCCTGCACCACCTTGGGGTCGATGTAGCGCCCGAAGGTCTCGCGGATGCGTTCGTTGTGGCGCAACTGCTCGATCATGCGGTTGAAGGCCGCGGCAAGCTCGCCGATCTCGTCCTGCGTGGAAACGGTGATCGGCTTGTCGAACCGACCCGCCTCGACCTCGCGGGTGCCAGCGAGCAGCAGTCGCACCGGGCGCGTGATACCGCTACTCACGAGCAGCGCAAAGGCAAATCCGACGATCGCTGCGAGTAGGGTCACGACGCCCGACACGATGATCGTCTGGTGCTGGCGGCTGATCACCTGCGACGTGCTGAAGAAAACCTGCGCCAGCATGTCGGTGCGGATCGCATCGATCTTCTGGTTGAACTGGTCGCGCAGCGCATCGATGTGCTCCAGCGTGCCGCGGGCCTCCGCCATCTGCTTGGCATCGACCTGCTTGACCAGCTTTCCGTGGTCCTCGTCAAGATCGCGGCGCAGCTCAGTGACGGCGGTCTCGATGCGGAGCTCGATCCGCGCCAGCGCGGCATAGTCGGACGGGGTCCTGGGATCGTCGATGATGGCGTTGATGAGCTTGCGTGCACTCTCGGCTTCCTCCTCGATCTTGCGGTCGGTTTGATCGAACTCGCGCAGGCGCGCCGCATAGGCCTCCTCGTCCGATGGCGACTGCATCTTGGTCATGACCATGCGCCGCAGTGCCAACGCCCGTTCCAGCGAACGGACGTTGGCCCGCGCCAGATGCCCATAGGCCGGGATGTAACGGTTGGTCAGCTCGTCCAAGAGCACGCCGACCTGGCTCGACATCACCATCGACAGGATCGAGGTGATCAACATGAGAACGATCAATCCGAGGGCGACCCCGACGATCTTGCGCCGAATCGACTGGTTGAAAATCGGCATAGGTGCAGGGCAAAGGCTGAAAGGATGAACGATGGAACTCAATACACCGGAATTGGTCGTAGGGACACGCACAATCTGGCGGGCCTGACGTCCTGAACCTACACAACCCCTGCGAGAGCCCACTAACAGAGGTTTAAAGGCGCTGTCCTTCCACCATTTCGCACGTTCCCGAGTTCCCATCCGTATTTTGCCGCATTGTTGCGGGAGCGTGAGAAATGCGAAACGATGTCATGACATCGTTTTGGTGTCTTTTTTTGATTCTCAAGCCGCATGTCGTCGCGGACCTTGGTTTGTAGTGGTTTCGCAGGGGGGCCATGGAATGAACCAGTGCCTACGCTCGCTCGCGTGTGTCGTTGCCGTGGCCGCGATCGCCCTCCTTCCCACGGCGTTGGCGGCGAAGAGCAGTCATAAATCATCTGCTCCGAAGAAGACGAATGAGGCGAAGGCCGGCAAGCACCGCCATGCCTCGGCCGCCAAGGCGCGGCACGGCAAGCACGCCGAAGCCAAGCGCAAGTCGAAGAAGACGGTCGAGGTACCCTCGGATAAGCCGGCACCGCCGCCGCTGACCGGCGATCTCGCCGCGCTGAGGGATGCGATCGACCTCGCGCGCAAGGGCAAGACCGAGGATGCGGGCGCCGCACGCGACCGCATCACTGACCCCGCCGGACAGAAGCTTGTGGACTGGTTCATGCTGCGCCATTCCGAGAGCACGGCGAATTTCAAGCGCTACGCCGCCTTCCTCGCCGCCAATCCGGACTGGCCGAGCAGCGCTCTGCTGCGCCGGCGCGCCGAGGCGCGGCTGTGGCAGGAGAAGAGCGAGCCGGCCATCGTGCACAAATTCACCATGGACCGGCCGACCAGCGCCAAGGGCAGGTTCGCGCTGGCCCGTGTGCTGCTCACTGAAGGCGAGACCGACAGGGCCGCGCGTCTCGTGCGCGAGGCCTGGCGCACGGATGAATTGTCCGAGCGGAGCGAAGAAGACTCCTACGCGGCGTTCCACGACCTTCTATCCACCGACGATCACCGCGCGCGCATGGACAAGCGTCTCGGCGCCAAGGACTACGCAGGCGCACGACGCGCAGCCAAACGTCTCGGCGAGGATGCGCTCGCGATCGTAAAGGCCTGCGCCGCCGTCACCGGCAAGGCTAGCAAGGCCAAGGACTATCTCGAGGACGTCTCGACCGAGGCGCGGCGCGATCTCGGCTATGTACTGTGCCGCGCCCAATGGCATCTTCAGAACGACCGCATCGACGACGCAGCCGAGGTGATCCTCACCGCCCTGCCCGACACGATGGCGGCGCAGGACACCGATGCCTGGTGGCGCGAGCGCCGCCTGCTGGCACGCAAGCTGCTCGACCAGGGCAAGTTCAAGACCGCCTACGACGTGGTGCGCACGGCCGCGGTGCCGGAAAAGGAAGTCTACCGCGTCGACTACCATTTCATGTGCGGCTGGATCGCGCTGCGCTATCTCGACGATCCCAAGACGGCGATGGTGCACTTCGCCGCAATCGACGAAGGCTCGGCCAATCCGATCGCGCTGTCGCGCGCCCATTACTGGCGCGGCCGCGCCGCCGAAGCGATGGGCGCCACCGTCGACGCCCGCATGAGCTACAAGGCGGCGGCGCGCTATCAGACCGCCTATTACGGCCAGCTCGCCCGCGCAAAGCTTGGCCTCGACCGGATCGAGCTACGTGCGCCCTCCCCGGTGTTGGCCACTGCCGACACGCAATTGGCGGACGAACGCGTGCGCGCCGCCAACATGCTCTACGATATCGGCGAGCGCGGCGTGGTGTTCTATTATGCCGAGGATTTTGCCAAGGAGAGCACCGAGCTCGCGGCGCTCGAAGCCCTCGCCGAGCTCGCGGGCCGGCGCAGCGATGCGCGCGTGATGCTGGAGATCGGCAAATCGGCGCTGGCACGCGGGCTTGCGCTCGACCACTATGCCTTCCCCACCATCGGCGTTCCCGAGCACAAACAGGTCGCGCCCGCGATCGAGACCAGCGTGATCTATTCGGTGGCGCGCACCGAAAGCTCGTTCGACCAGCGCGACAAGTCGCCGGCCAATGCGGTCGGGCTGATGCAGGTGACGCCGGAAGCGGGCCGCGACACCGCCAAACGCTTCGGCCTGACCTATGACTGGAACAGGATGGTCTCCGATCCCGTCTACAACACGCAGATGGGCGCGGCCGAGCTCAGCGCGCTGTTCTCGGAATATCGCGGCAACCAGATCATGACCTTCGCCGGCTACAATGCCGGCCGCGGTCGCGTGCGCGAATGGGTGCAGGCGCGTGGCGATCCCAGAGACCCCAAGGTCGATCCGGTCGACTGGGTCGAGCGCATCCCGCTGTCGGAGACGCGCAACTACGTCCAGCGCGTGATCGAGAACGTGCTGGTCTACCGCGCACGGTTCGAAGACAGCGGCATGATCGCCGGCAAGAGCGACCAGCGCGTCGTCACGCACGAAGCTGGCGCAACCGCACCCGTGGCGGCCGCAGCACCTGCTCCCTAGTCAACGCCGCCCGGGGCTGAACGCGGCGCCTGCAAGGTTACGGTGCTGCGGCTTCCACGCGCGTGCAGTCGCGCAGCTAGGTGTCACCTCCTTCCATCGTGATCAGATCGCGACCGTCCAAATATGCGCCGGTCAACGCTCTTGCGAAGGTCCAGGCGTGTATCGTGCAGCTCCAGCACGAGACGGCCGTCAGGACCGCCAACGTCTCGATCATGTTTCCAGCGAACTCGACGTTCTCGGCGGCCCGTTCTGTCCACCCGGGCATCGACCATCGCATAAACGTGACGAGTTCGCCGCGGCGGTAGCAATCGTAGTCACAGTAACGGCGCTGCGTCCGCACATGCCGGACATAGCCGGAGCGGATTGACCGCGAGCATGTGCTGCACGTGACGGCGGGCAACGGGGGGTCGTGATTGACCACCACGAATTTCATGAAGCCGCCCTCACGCCATCTTTGGCGAGCGCTTCGCAGAACAGCGCGTAGCACTGATAGTCGCAGTAAGGCAGACCTGTCCGAATCTCGCGGAGATAGCTGCTGCTGATCGGCTCGCAGCACTGCATGCACCAGGTCTTCCGGAACGGAGTCCGGCCGTTCACCAATACGAACGCGAATCTCACGTGGCACCTCCCAAAGCGAAGCAGTAAACGCTGTCCAACGGAGAAAGTGCGGGCGGTGGAGCGCAAAGATGGTTTCGGCCGTCCGGATTATCCCTGTTTCGCTCCACTTTTTGCGGTGGGATCAGAATGAATCTGCCGTCCTCCCTGCGCCGTGCATAGAGCCGGCCGTCAATGTACTTGATATCAGTCGGATAGCAGTCAGCGCTGCTGCAGCAACTGAGGCTCGGATTGTCCGGCATGTGCCAGGTCGAATAGAATTTTTCGTGCAGCGCCTGGTCCTGGGGTGGATGCTGGCGATGAACGGCACCGTCTCTTGTCTCCTGCGCCTGGACCGTCGCAGCGGAGCCAAGGAGAACCATCGAGCACAAGAGCTTGCATGAGCGGTTCAACGCACGAGCTCCGCGATTAGAAGTCAGCTCTCCAGTTCAGCCCTCACGCGACCTGAGCCCGGAACAGCCACCGGCGGTCGCGTTCGCGGCGTGTGCGGAAGCGATCAACGCACTTCTTGGAGCAGAGCGCTGTGCGCCAGGAATAGTAGCGGATCAGGCCAAACTTGCCGCCACACACCGCACAGCCTTTGATTGAAGAGCAACGTTCGGACTCGGATAGGCGAGGCTCAGGAAGTTGCGACGTATTGCACATTGTTCTCTCCCTTGTTGCTTGGTTCCCGTCGACCTCACGCGGGTCGTGAATTGCTCCAACGCGGCTGGGTGTCGAGAAATGCAGCGGCCTCGTCCTTGGTCGTGCCTGTTAGTGAGAGGCCTCGGCCGTAGGCTTGAGACCCGATCTCGCCCGACCGATGCGATTGGCTGGTCGACACTCCCGATGGTCATGAGGCTAGTCCGCCAGGCATGAGGCGCTCAATTGTACGGAGGTAAATGGCCGCCATGACTAGGAATAGACGAGCTATACCTAGGTTTGTCCCGTACTCGCCCGGGGGCTCTCGCGCGGGCTCGCGTTCAACGAGACCACGCACGATGCGCGGGTTGCACGGCTACCGCGAAAAATCGGGCGCTGAGGTGACCAGGACGGCGAGCAGCCAATTCCAAGCCCAACGTCGTCACCGGCATCCGACTTTGGCCGGAATTGCTCCTCCGGCGGCAACGTGCTCTACTTGTGTTCACGCAGAGAGCGCCGGGAGCGTCTGCGATGAAGCCGGGCCGGGCAGCAACGTTCGGGAAGTCAGCCGCGCAATACCTCGCCGGCTGCCTCAGGCAAGTTGTCACCCCCAAGCCGCGCAGCGAGCCCAGCGACGCCGGTCTGCTGGAGGCGGTCAAGCAGTGGCAGCAAGTCTTCGAGCACAACCCGGTCATGTATTTCATGGTCGATCCGAGCGGAACCGTGATCAACGTGAACACGTTCGGCGCGGCGCAACTGGGCTATACGGCCGCGGAGTTGATCGGCCGATCAGTGCTGGATGTGTTCTTCGAGGAAGATCGCGACTTCGTACGCGCGTGTGTTGCGCTGTGCCTTGAGACCGTTGATCAGTCACACACCTGGGAAATCCGGAAGGTTCGCAAGGACGGCTCGGTGCTATGGGTGCGCGAGAATGCCAAGACCATGCTGCGGGGCAATGGCGGGCCGATCGTGCTGGTCGCCTGCGAGAACATCACCGAGCGCAAGGAAGCGGAGAATGCGCTGCGACAGAGCGAAGCTTACCTCGCCCAGGCACAGGAATTGAGCCACACCGGCAGTTTCGGCTGGAGGGCTGCAACCGGCGAGATCACATGGTCCAAGGAGACCTATCGCATCTTCCAATGCGACGAGGGGACCAAGCCAGAGATTCCCTTCATGCTCCAGCGCATCCATCCGGAGGACCGGCTCGCAGTGCAGCGGATCACGGGCCGGGCGGCGCGCGAGGGAAAAGATTACGATCACGAATACCGGCTGGTGATGCCCGGCGGTTCCATCAAGTACGTCCGAGCGGTCGCCCGCGCGACGCGAGATGCGAGCGGTCACGTGGAGTTCGTGGGGTCGGTGACTGACATCACGGCGACCAAGGAGGCAGAGCGCAGACTTCGTGACAGCGAGCAGCGCTTTCGCGACTATGCCGAAACCGCCTCCGACTGGTTCTGGGAGACGGGACCAGACCATCGCGTCACTCACATCTCGGAACATTCTGATACCGTCACCGCCCCCGCGGGCCTGATCGGGCTCACGCGTTGGGACATTGCTCCCGACGCCGATCTCGAGCCCGAAAAATGGCGACAACATCGGGCGGCGCTCGATGCCCACGTCCCGTTCCGCGATCTGGTTTACCGCAGCAAGGACCGCAACGGACAGCCGATCTATGTGCGGACGAGCGGCAAGCCGTTCTTCGACGCCAACGGCACCTTTCTGGGTTATCGGGGCGTCTGCACCGACGTGACCGCGGCCATCCGGGCCGATCACGCCGAAGAGGCGCTGCGCAAGGCGCAAGCCGAGCTCGCTCATGTGACTCGCGTCACGATGCTGGGCGAGCTGACCGCTTCAATTGCTCACGAAATCAACCAGCCCCTCGCCGCCGTGATCGCAAACGCCGACGCCTGCCTAGCCTGGCTGCAGCGCAGTCCGCCCGATCTCAAGGCGGCGCGCCGCTCCGTGGAGTGGATCATCGAGGACGGCAAGCGTGCCAGCGACGTCATCCGTCACGTTCGGGCGCTCGCCAAGCGTTCCGATATCGAGATGGCTCCGCTCGAAGTCAGCGTGGTCGTGCGCGAGGCTGTCGCGCTCGTTCAGCGCGAGATGGCGAGCCATGCCGTGTCGGTTCGAATGGAACTGTCGTCGGCACTGCCCAGGATCTTTGGCGATCGAATTCAATTGCAGCAGGTCCTCATCAACCTGATCAAGAACGGCATCGAGGCCATGGAAGGCATCGATGACCGCCCGCGCGAGCTGGCGATCCGTTCAGCGGCCGACGACGATGGCGCGGTGCTGGTGAGCGTCTCCGACTGCGGCGTCGGCATCTGCGAACAGGCAATGGACCGCCTGTTCATGCCGTTCTTTACCACGAAGTCCAGCGGCATGGGCATGGGCCTGTCGATCTGCCGCTCGATTATCGAGGCACACGGCGGACGACTTTCCGCCATACCGAACCAGGAGCGCGGAGCGACTTTTCAGATCACCCTGCCACTCCATCGAGAGGAAGCACCGTGAACGAGCGCGCGGGGCCTTCGCCCAAGGAGGACGGCGATCAGCCAATCGTCTTCATCGTCGACGACGACGCGTCCATGCGTCGTGCGCTTACCAATCTGTTCGAGTCGGTCGGCCTCAAGGTCGAAGCATTCGGCTCGGCGCCGCAACTCCTCCAGACCAAGCCGCCGGAAGTCCCCAGTTGCCTGGTGCTCGACATCCGCCTGCCCGGAACGAGCGGCCTTGAGCTGCAAACCGATCTTGCCAAGGCAAATATCCATACGCCGATCATCTTCATCACCGGTCATGGCGATATTCCCATGACTGTTCGGGCCATGAAGAGCGGCGCGATCGACTTCCTGACCAAGCCGGTTCGCGACCAGGAAATTCTCGACGCGGTCCAGGCCGCGATCGAGCGAGACCGCAAGCGCCGCGATCTTTACAAGACCGTCTCGGACGTCAGATCGCGCTTCGAGTCACTCACCTCGCGGGAGCGGGACGTCTTGTCACTGGTGACGTCGGGCCTGATGAACAAGCAAGTGGCCGCCCAGCTCGGTTTGGCGGAAATCACCGTCAAGATCTATCGCGGCCAAATCATGCGGAAAATGGGGGCGAAGTCGCTGGCCGACCTGGTGAGGATGAGCGAGGCGCTCGGGATTCGACCCAGCAAGCCCGACGTACAAACCTAAGTATGAGTTTCCAACGATGACCGGCGGGTCCACCTTGCGGGTTTATGTGAGGCCGTAGCGACGGCAAGCGTAATTCCGGGCGAGGAGCGGACGTCTTGTCAGTGGCTTCGGTCATTTCTGTGCTTGACGATGATCCCTACGTGCGGGCCGCGATCAACAATCTCTTGGAATCCCGCGGATACATCGTCCACACATTCGCCTCCGCCGAGGAGTTTTTGAGGTCGACCGATTCGACCGACACCTCCTGCGTGATCGCGGACGTGCAGATGCCGTCGGTCACTGGAATCGATCTGCTGACGCAGATGCGCGCGCAGGGGTCGTCAACGCCGTTCATCTTCATCACCGCTTTCCCGGAGGAGAGCGTGCGTGTGCGTGCGCTTAAAGCCGGGGCAAGTTGTTTCCTCGGTAAACCGTTTGCCGCCTCGGATCTGATGAAATGCCTGGAGGTGGCGCTGCAGCAGGTGACGAAACCATGAAGTGATTGTCCGGCGATCAGCGAATGCGACGCTGACACCAGCGCAGCCCACCTCAATCCACCTTGATATTCGCCGCCTTGATGATCGGCCACCATTTAGCGATCTCCGCCTTCTGGCGGTTGCCGAGCGCTTCTGGCGTGAGCTGATCCTTGGGCGTCATCTCCAGGCCCTGGCTTTCGAGCTGCTTCTTCACTCCAGGATCGTTCAGCGCTTCCACGGCCGCCGCGTTGAGCTTGGTCACGACCTCCTTCGGCGTGCCCTTCGGCACCCACATGCCTGACCACAGCGTCATCTTGAAACCCTTCAGGCCCGCCTCCTCCGCGGTCGGAATCTCCGGCGCCGACGGCAGGCGCTTGTCGTCGGTGATGGCGTAGGCGCGGATGGTGCCGGCGCGGACCTGGTTGATGGAATTGGAGGTCTGGTCGACGATGAGATCGATCTGGCCGGCGATGAGATCGTTGAGGGCGGGCGCTGTGCCGCGATACGGCACGTATTGCAGCTTGATGCCGGAGACGCTCTCGAAATAGACGCCGGCGATGTGGCTGCCGGAGCCTGCGCCGGCCGTGCCTGCCGTGGGCGGCGATGGCCGCGACTTCAGCCATTCAATGAGCTCCTTCAGCGAGGTCACCGGCACCGCGTTCTTGCTGACCACGATCATCGGATTGCTCGGCAACAGCACCACCGGCTCGAGGTCGGCGACAAGGTCGTATTTGAGCTTGTAGACGGCACCGTTTGCGACGTGGGTACCGAGATGGCCGAACGAGATGGTGTAGCCGTCCGGCGGTGATTGCACGGCGCGACCGACGCCGATCGAGCCGCCCGCACCGGTGACGTTCTCGATCACCACGGGCTGGCCAAGCGATACGCGCATGCGCTCCGCAAGCACCCGCGCCATTGCATCCGACGGCCCGCCGGCCGCGAATGGCACGATGATGGTGATGGGACGCGTGGGATAGTCGTCAGCGCGCGCGGCGCCTGCAACAGCGAGAATGGCAATCAGCGCAGCCCAAGCGGCCTTCATAGTCCTCTCCCCAGCGATGTCTTTGTTATTGTGACCCTCTGCCCGCGTACGGGAAGAGGGATCGTTCGTGGCGTATTGCCGCGCTAGAACTGCGTGTAATCGATCGGCTTGTGGCGATCGAGCGTCCGGGTGACCGGCGGCAATGGATATTTCAGTCCGGTCGCGCAGTTGAACAGCATGACGCGGTCGGTCTTGCTGACACGGCCATCGGCAAGGCTCTGCTTGTAGGCAGCGTAGGTGGCGGCGCCCTCGGGACACAACAGCAGTCCCTCCTCGCGCGCAACCTCGCTCAGCGCCGACGAGATCTTGTCGTCGTCGACCGCGATGGCAAAACCCTTGCTCTGCCGCACCGCGCGCAGGATCAGGAAATCGCCGATCGCCTGCGGCACGCGAATGCCCGAGGCGATGGTGTGGGCATCCTCCCAGCGCGTCGCATGCTCGGCGCCGGCGTCATAGGCCCGCACCATCGGCGCGCAGCCCGAGGCCTGCACCGCGACCATGCGCGGACGCTTGGACCCGATGAAGCCGATCTTCTCGAGCTCGTCGAACGCCTTCCACATGCCGATCAGGCCGGTGCCACCGCCGGTCGGATAGAAGATCACGTCGGGCACGTCCCAGCCGAGCTGCTCGGCAAGCTCGAGGCCCATCGTCTTCTTGCCCTCGATGCGGTACGGCTCCTTCAGCGTCGACGTGTCGAACCAGCCGACTTTTGCTTTCCCCTCGCCGACGATCTTGCCGCAATCGTCGATATAGCCGTTGACGCGATAGACGGTCGCGCCCTGGAGCTCGATCTCGCTGACATTCACCTCGGGCGTATCGGCCGGGCAGAAGATCGTTGTCTTGATGCCGCAGGAGGTCGCATAGGCCGCCAGCGCGGCGCCGGCGTTACCATTGGTCGGCATCGCCATGTGCTTGATGCCCAGCGCCTTGCCCATCGACACCGCCATCACGAGGCCGCGCGCCTTGAACGAGCCGGTCGGCAGGCGCCCTTCGTCCTTCACGATGATCTCGCCACCGCCGAGTTTGGCGCCGAGCTTCGGCAGCCGGATCAGCGGCGTCGTGACCTCGCCGAGTGAGACGATGTCCTTGCATTTGCGCACCGGCAGCAGCTCGCGGTAGCGCCACATGTCGGCGGGACGCTGGGCCAGGGCGTCCTTGGTCAGCGCCTTCTTCACCCCAGTGAGGTCGTAGCGGACCAGCAGCGGCTTGCCGGCCTTGGAGAGATTGTGGACCTGGTCGGGGGCGTAATGATCGCCTTCCATCGCGCATTCGAGATGCGTGACGAAGGTCGGACGTTCGATGGTGAGGTTGTCGTTGTCGTGCATGGGGTGGTTTCCTTCTTATTCTGGAGAACAGCTCTTTGGTCGTCATGGCGAGCGTTCAAATATTCAGCACCCGTCCATAAGCATCCAGCACGGCTTCCTTCATCATCTCCGACAGCGTCGGATGCGGGAACACTGTGTGCATCAGCTCTTCTTCCGTGGTCTCCAGGTTCATGGCGACGACGTAGCCCTGGATCAGCTCGGTGACTTCAGCGCCGACCATATGAGCGCCGAGAAGCTGTCCGGTCTTCTTGTCGAAGATCACCTTGACGAGGCCCTGGTCCTCGCCGAGCGCGATCGCCTTGCCGTTGCCGACAAAGGGGAAGCGGCCGACGCGGATCTCGCGGCCGCTCTCCTTGGCCTTGGCCTCAGTCAACCCGACCGATGCCACCTGCGGATGGCAATAGGTGCAGCCCGGGATCATGTTCTTGTCCATGGGATGCGGATTGAGACCCTTGATTGCCTCAACGCAGATCACGCCCTCATGCTCGGCCTTGTGCGCGAGCATCGGGGGACCTGCGACGTCGCCGATGGCGTAAATGCCAGGAACGTTGGTCCTGCCGTGGCCGTCCACCACGATGATGCCGCGATCGGTCTTCACCCCAAGCTTTTCGAGGCCGAGATTCTCGACGTTGCCGACCACGCCGACAGCGGAGATCACCCGTTCGAACTCGGTCGCCACAGGCTTGCCCTTGCCGTCGTCGATGGTGGCGACGACGCTATCGGCCTTCTTCTCGAGCTTGGTGACCTTGGTCGAGGACATGATCTTGATGCCCTGCTTCTCCAGGCGCTTGCGCGCCAGGCTCGCGATCTCGGCGTCCTCGACGGGGAGGATCTGGGGTAGCACCTCGACCACCGTGACGTCGGAGCCCATGGTGTGGAAGAACGAGGCGAACTCGATGCCGATCGCGCCGGAGCCGACCACCAGCAGCGACTTCGGCATCCGTTCCGGCACCATCGCCTCGAAATAGGTCCAGACCAGCTTCTTGTCCGGCTCCAGCCCGGGCAGCACGCGCGGCCGCGCGCCGGTCGCAACGATGATGTGCTTGGCCTGGTAGCTCCCCTCGCCCAACGTGCCCTTCGGGCCCTCGACGTCCGATTTACTCACAGTGACCTTGCCGGTCGCGTCGATCGACGCCGCGCCCCAGATCACGCTGACCTTGTTCTTCTTCATCAGGAAACCGACGCCGTCGTTGAGTCGTTTCGAGACGCCGCGCGAGCGCTGCACCACAGCCTTCGGGTCGAAAGACACTTTCTCTGCCGACAGGCCGTAATCCTTGGCGTGCTGCATGTAGTGGTAGATCTCGGCCGAACGCAGCAGCGCCTTGGTCGGAATACAGCCCCAGTTCAGGCAGATGCCGCCCAGATACGCTTTTTCGACGATCGCCGTCTTGAAGCCGAGCTGTGCGGCGCGGATCGCGGTGACATAGCCGCCGGGACCGGAGCCGATGATGATGACGTCGAAGGATGTATCGGCCATGGCGCTCCCGTTCAATTCAAGAGGCGCCGCGAGCGCGGCGCTTGAAGACAACAAACCTGACTAGCCATTCGATGATCCCGACCAGGACCAGAATAGCCAGCGCGCTCAACACAATGGGTTGAGCGATGTTCCGCGATAATTGCTCTGCCGACAGGAAGGCGGACTGAAGAAAATCGAGCCCGATCGGATTGAGCGCGACGATCCCCCCAAGCAGCAGCGATATCCATGGCCAGCGGGTACGGACATGCAACGTTGCCCCCTCTGCCGCCGCGTCAGACCATCATCATGACGGGATTTTCGATCAGCTGCTTGAACGCGCCGATCAGCTCGGCGCCGAGCGCGCCGTCAATGGCGCGGTGATCGCAGGACAAGGTCACGCTCATCATGTTTGCGATCTCGATCTTGCCACCGCGCACGACGGGACGCTCTTCGCTGGTGCCGACCGCGAGGATGGTCGCGTGCGGCGGATTGATCACCGCGGTGAAGTGACTGATGCCGTACATGCCGAGGTTGGAGACGGCCGTGGTGCCGCCCTGGTATTCCTCGGGTTTCAGCTTGCGCGAGCGGGCGCGCGCGGCAAAGTCCTTCATCTCGTTGGAGATGGTCGAGAGCGTCTTGGTCTCGGCCTTGCGGATGATAGGCGTGATCAGGCCGCCTGGCATCGCGACGGCAACGCCGACGTCGGAATGGTGGTGCTTGACCATGCCGCTTTCGGTCCAGCTGACGTTGCAGTTCGGGATCTTCTGGAGTGCGACCGCCATCGCCTTGATGACGAAGTCGTTGACCGAGATCTTGTAGAGCGGCTTCTTCTCCTTGTCCTTGGGAGCAGCCGCATTGATCTCCTCGCGCGCGGCCAGCAGCTTGCCGATGTCGCAATCGATGGTGAGATAGAAGTGCGGGACGTTCTGGATCGATGCGGTCAGGCGCTGCGCGATGGTCCGGCGCATGCCATCATGCGGGACGATGTCGTAGGAGCCCGGCTCGAACAGCGACAGGATCTGCTTGTCAGACATGGTCGGCGCGATCGAGGGCGCCCCAGACGGTGCTGCGGCGGGAGCCTTGAGGCCCTTGCCGGACTTGGCCTGCTCGACGTCACGCGCGACCACGCGGCCGTGCGGGCCAGTGCCCGTGATCATCGCAACATCGATGCCGGCTTCCTTCGCGATACGGCGCGCGAGCGGCGATGAGAACACGCGGCCGCCATGGCCGTTGCCCTGCGCGGCGGGAGCTGCAGCCGGCGGAGCCGGTGCGGCGGCAGCCGGCGTCGCCTTGGGTGCGGCCGGCGCAGGTGCCGGTGCCGGCGCGGCAGCAGGTGCCTCAGCGGTCTTGGGCGGTGCAGCCGAGGCGGTCGGCTTCGCGGCGCCCGCGGCTTTCACGTCCTCGCCCTCGCCGGCCAGCACCGCGATCACGTCGTTGACCGGAACGTCCTGGGTGCCCTCGGGCACCAGGATCTTGGCGATCGTGCCTTCGTCGATCGCCTCGACCTCCATGGTCGCCTTGTCGGTCTCGATCTCGGCGATGACGTCGCCGGATTTGACCTTGTCGCCCTCCTTCTTCAGCCACTTGGCGAGGTTGCCCTTCTCCATCGTCGGCGAAAGAGCGGGCATCAGGATGTTGATGGGCATGCTGACCTCACGAAGAACTTCTCAAAACGTCGTCTCCTGAAGCGAAGACGAACAGACCAGGTTTAGTTGCCGATGTCGCCCTGCCACAGACGCTCATTGGCGGGATTGGAACGCCAATTCTTCATCATGGTGATGGAGCGGTCGTCGGCAAGGTCGATCCAGGGGATGCCGAACTTGTCGAGGATGTCCTTGGATCCCTCGAAGGTGACAGATTCCCCGATCACCACCAGCTTGACCTTGAACAGCGCCAGCGCGCCGGCGCACATCGAGCATGGCGACAGGGTGGTGTACATGACGGTGTCATGAAACGTGATCGCGCCGGCTTCGCGCAGGCAGCTCATCTCGCCGTGCAGGATCACGTTGTTCTCCTGCACGCGCTTGTTGTGACCGCGGGCGATGATCTTGTTGTCGCGCGTCAGCACCGCACCGATCGGCAGGCCGCCCTGCGCGATCGAGGTTTCCGCCTCGCGGATCGCCTCCAGCATAAAATCGTAGTGATAGGATTCGATGGCCACGTCAGTGCCCCTTGCCGCGTGGCGTCGTGCTGCCGGTGTCGGTCGGACGCTCGATCTCGGCCTGGAACATCTCCAGAATCCGGTTCAAGGCATCCTCCTCGGTGTATTCGCTCTCGCGCGCATAGGCGCGCGCGGCATGGCGCGCGAGATCGACGAGCAGCAGGCCCCACATGTCGGGCTCCTCGAAGGCGCGCTGGAACGCCATCGACAGCCCACCGTCCAGCACGAACACACGCAGGATCTCGACCGCGTCCTCGCGGGTCATGACGTCGGGCGGCAGTGGCTGCTCCTTGGGGCCCGCCATGGTCTACCTGTAGCAGACGGCTTTGGCGGCCTCGACGACTTCCGCTGCCGAGGGCAGCGCGAGCTTCTCCAGGTTCGCGGCATAGGGCATCGGCACGTCCTTGCCGGAGACCCGCGTAACCGGCGCGTCCAGATAGTCGAAGGCGTTCTCCATGATGCGCGCGGCGATCTCGGCGCCGACCCCGCTCTGAGCCCAGCCCTCCTCCACCGTCACCGCACGACCGGTCTTCTTGACCGAGTTGATGATGGTCTCGGTGTCCATCGGGCGCAGCGTGCGTAGGTCGATCACCTCGGCCTCGATGCCATCCTTGGCGAGCTCGTCGGCGGCCTTGAGCGCATAGGTCATGCCGTTCGACCACGAGATGATGGTGACGTGGCCGCCGGAGCGCACGATGCGCGCCTTGCCGATCGGAATCACGAAATCGTCGAGCTTGGGTACTTGGCCGGTGTGACCGTAGAGCACCTCGTTCTCGAGGAAGATCACCGGGTTGGGATCGCGGATGGCGGCCTTAAGCAGCCCCTTGGCATCGGCCGCCGAATACGGCGCGACCACCTTGAGGCCGGGAATGTGCGAATACCAGGCCGAGTAATCCTGACTGTGCTGGGCTGCGACCCGCGCAGCGGCACCATTGGGCCCGCGGAATACGATCGAGCAGCCCATCTGGCCGCCGGACATGTACAGCGTCTTGGCCGCGGAGTTGATGATCTGATCGATCGCCTGCATGGCGAAGTTGAAGGTCATGAACTCCACGATCGGCTTGAGGCCCGTCATCGCGGCACCGACGCCGACACCGGCAAAGCCGTGCTCGGTGATCGGCGTGTCGATCACGCGCTTGGCGCCGAACTCCTGAAGCAACCCTTGCGTGACTTTGTAGGCACCCTGATATTCGGCCACCTCTTCGCCCATCACGAAGACATCGCCGTCGCGGCGCATCTCTTCGGCCATGGCATCGCGCAAGGCTTCGCGGATGGTCTGCGTCACCATCTCGGTGCCGGCGGGTACCTCCGGATCGGGCTCGGCCACGGGCTGCGGCGCGGACGGCGCCGCCTTGGGCTGGGGGGCCTCGGACTTGGCGGCGGCGGGCGGCGCGGACTCCGCAGCCTTCTCCTGCTTGGCCGGCGCTGGGGCCTTCGCGAGATCGGCGGCGCTCTCGCCATCGGCGAGGATGGTCGCGATCGGCGTATTGACGGCAACGTCGGCGGTGCCCTCGGGAATGAGGATCCTGCCGAGCGTGCCCTCATCGGTTGCCTCGACTTCCATCGTCGCCTTGTCGGTCTCGATCTCGGCGATGACGTCGCCGGACTTGATCGTCTCGCCCTCTTTCTTCAGCCATTTGGCGAGGTTGCCCTTCTCCATCGTGGGCGACAACGCGGGCATCAGCACTTGAATTGGCATATCGACTCCAAAAGAAAGCTTGCGCGCGTTCAGCGGTAAACGTCGGTCCAGAGCTCGGCGGCATCCGGCTCGGGATCATGTTGGGCGAAATCGGCGGACGCGTTGACGACGTCGCGCACCTCGGCGTCGATCGCCTTCAGATCCTGCTCGCTGACCTTGGCCGCCAAGAGGCGGTTACGTACCTGCTCGATCGGGTCCTGGTCGTGGCGGATCTTCTCGACCTCCTCGCGCGTGCGATATTTTGCAGGGTCGGACATCGAGTGGCCGCGATAGCGGTAGGTCTGCATCTCGAGAATGTAGGGGCCTTTGCCGGCACGGCACCAGGCCGCCGCCTCCTCGCCCGCAGCCTTCACGGCGCGGACGTCCATGCCGTCGACCTGCTTGCCGGGAATGTTGAAGGAGGCGCCGCGCTTGGAGAAGTCCTGCTGCGCCGAGGCGCGCGAGACCGAGGTCCCCATAGCGTAGCGGTTGTTCTCGATGACGTAGATCACCGGCAGCTTCCAGAGCTCCGCCATGTTGAAGCTCTCATAGACCTGACCCTGGTTGGCCGCGCCGTCACCGAAATAGGTGACGCTGACATTGTCGTTGCCGCGATAGTGATTGGCGAAGGCGAGACCCGTGCCGAGCGAGACCTGCGCGCCGACGATGCCGTGGCCGCCGTAAAAGTGCTTCTCCTTGCTGAACATGTGCATGGAGCCGCCCTTGCCCTTGGAATAGCCGCCGCGGCGGCCCGTGAGCTCGGCCATCACGCCGTTGGCGTCCATGCCGGTGGCGAGCATGTGGCCGTGATCGCGATAGCCGGTGATGACCTGATCGCCCTCTTTCAGGGCCATCTGCATGCCGACCACCACGGCCTCCTGGCCGATATAGAGGTGGCAGAAACCGCCGATCGCGCCCATGCCGTAGAGCTGGCCAGCCTTTTCCTCGAAGCGCCGGATCAGGAGCATGTCGCGGAGCGCCTTGAGCTCCTGCTCCCTGGTGAATTCCGGGGGCGGACCGCCGTCGGCCTTGTCCTGTGGAGTGCTTGCGGCGGCTTTCTTGGGTGCGGCCATGGGAATTCCGGGTCAGAGAAAACTTTCGCCCTCTCTAACCCAAGTCAAACACCGTTGGAAAGCACCGCGGCGGCATGGCACGACTTTCATTATGCCGCACTGCAACGTGATCGTAATATTGGAAAATCTTTGGCGCCGATCGGGCAACAATTCGATGCAAGGCTGCCGCACGCGCAGATTCGTGACCGCGTCAAGAAATGGGGAGGACGGGCGATGCCGAAATGACGCCGCCCTCTCCGTCCGCCCAATCAGAAGAAGCCGACCCTCTTCGGGAGCTTCTTGGTCTGCGGGTCGTGATCGAGCATCATCTTTTGGGACTCACGCCCGACGCCCCGACCGTTTCGACCAAGACACCATGGCCGATCATGTCACGACCGCTCGGCAGCGAGAACGCTATTTCGCCGGGATCATCCGAACGAGATCATGCGGATTGACATAGTCGAGTTGGTAGCGCGCCCGCTCGTCCAGCATGTCAGGATCAATCCTCGACGTGCGCAGCAAAGAGACGCGCTGCTCGCTCCGGGCGCGCTCGCGCTTGAGCTGCGCCAGTTCGCTGGTCAGGGCGATGATCTCCTGATCGAGCTCCTGGCGGGCATTGAGGCCGTATTTGCCGGTGTAGGCGTTGACGCCGAAATAGCCGACGATGGCCGCCGCCATCGCATACAGGGCAAGGCCGGTCAGGATCGATTTCAGGCGCGCGCGGGAGACCATCTTGGGAAGATGGGACAGGTTGGTTAAGGGAGTGCTAATCGGCCCTAGCTGACGAGGATCTGACCTTCATGGTGAGGAGGCTGCATAGCGGCCGTCTCGAATCATGAAGGCCCCGCTGTCCCCGCGGCCATCCTTCGAGACGGCGCTGACGCGCCTCCTCAAGATCAGGACCTGGCGTCTAGCCGCCGGCGACTTGGATTAGCCGTGATGCTTCGCCACGTGCGCCGCGAAGGCGTCGAGATAGGCCTGCAGCACCGGCTTCAGCGACTCCTTGGTCAGATTGCCCTCGGCATCGAAGGCGTCGCCCACGGCGTTCAGATAGGCCTCCGGCTGCTGCATGATCGGGCCGCTGATACCAGGCAGGATGGTCTGCAAATGCTTGGCAGCGCTGACCCCGCCGAGCGGCCCCGGCGAATTCGAGATGATGCCGACCGGCTTGCCGTTGAACGAACTCTTGCCATAGGGCCGCGAGGCGACGTCGATGGCATTCTTCAGCGCGCCCGGGATCGAGCGGTTGTATTCGGGCGTGACGAAGATGACGCCGTCAGATTTCTGAAGCTTCTCGCGGAAGGCCAGCCAGTCGGCGGGCGGCGCGCCCTCGAGGTCCTGGTTGAAGAAGGAAATGCCCGCCGGCGTGACGACCTCGAGCTTGAGCGAGCTAGGTGCGAGCTTGGCGAGGGCATTGGCGATCTTGAGCGAAAAGCTGTCCTTGCGCAGGCTGCCGGCGATCGTGACAATGTTGTAGGCCATGGTGTGTCCTTGGGATCTTGAGCGGGAGTGCCGGGAAGGCACTTAAGCCATCCGGACCGATGGATGCAAGTGCATGAACTGGCTCGATTTGGAAACGCTGTGTTTCGTGAAAGTGCCCTCGGCTCTTCTGGGGAAATCGCGTCCTTTGACCTGTTGGCCAAAACAGTCAGGCCGCCAAGTGGCGGCCCGATCATTCGCGCGAACGTCTAGACGAGACTAACCCAGATCAGATCGTTGGATTCCACGCCGATGGGATCAGGCGATATTTTGCGCCGTCCTTCTCGACATGGCCGATCGAGGGGAAGGAGAAGTGGAAGCCGACCACGGTCGCCTTCTCGGCCGCCGCCATGTCGTAGAATTTGTGGCGGGTCGCCTGCGCCAGCGCGGCATCGGTGTCGAACATCACGTGCCAGTCCGGATTGCGCAGGAAGAATTCCGGAATGTTGGTGACATCGGACTGGATCAGCACCTTCGCATCGCCCGATGCGACCGCGAACGAGGTGTGGCCGGGCGTATGACCCGGCGTCGCGATGGAGGTGATGCCGGGCGCGACCTCCTTGCCCCACTCGTACTTGGTGACCTTGGACTCGAGGCCGGCAAAGGTCTTCTTCACGTTCGCGAAATAATTCTTCATCATCGCGTTGGACTCGGCCTTGGCGGCGTTGTCCTCGCTGGTCCAGAACTCCCAGTCCTTGCCCGGCACCATGATCTCCGCGTTCGGGAAGGCGAGCGCGCCGTCGGCGAGGCGGATGCCGTTGGTGTGGTCGGGATGCAGATGCGAGAGCAGCACGACGTCGATGTTCTTGGGATCGACGCCAGCGGCCTGGAGATTTTGCAACGTGCGACCGACGGCGCCCTTGCTCGGCTCGAAATTCGCGATGCCGTTGCCGGTATCGATCAGCACCAGCTTGGAGCCGGTATTGATGAGCTGCGGGTTGAAGGGCACCGTGACCATGCCCTTCGGCATGTAGGCCGCCTCGCCTGCGGCCAGCGCCTCGTCCTTCGGCACGTTGACGACGAACTTGTCCGGCATCGGGAAGGTGCGCGCACCGTCATTGATCGAGGTGCACTCGAAGCTGCCGACCTTATAGCGATAGAAGCCCGGCGCCTGCGTTCCGGCCGGCGGCACTGAGGCATCGGCGGCGATCGGTCCAAGCCCGGTAACGGCAGCCGCACTGAGGGTGGCGGCGCCTGCAAGCAGGTGACGGCGATTGAGGTCGGTCATGCAGATCCCCTTCTGAGTGCCTTGCGGTTTTTCCGCTTTCAACGGCGGCGGGAATAATCCCCCGGTTCGCTCAGAAGGCAAGTCCTTCTTTCGGTGACGTGCCGTCGCACATCACGATAATTTATTCGGGTTGATGAGGAATTTTTCGCCTGTGGCGCGTTTGGCGTACACGGCGATGTTGGCGGGATCGAGCGCCTCGGCAAGCGAGACCACCTTGGTGTAATGGCTGGCGAAGGTGGTCTTCAATTCGTCGAGGACGCGCTGGCGCAGCTTGGCGCCGTCCGCCTGCCCGATCTTCATCAGGAACGGAAACAGCAGCCAGCCGCCGACGCCCCAGGCCATGCCGAAGCCGCGCGGCAGCTCGATCGGCCGCGTGTCGAGCGCGCCGTAGACGTACACCTGCTTGTGCACGTTGGAGCCGTAACGGCTGTACTCCTTCGCGGTCTTGTTGATTGCCGCTTCCATGCAGTTGAGGATGTCGCCGGCCAGCCTGCCCCCGCCGATAGCGTCGAAGGCGATGGTGGCGCCGGTCTCGACTAGCGCATCGGTGAGATCGCCGAGGAAGCTCGGCGCGGTGGAATCGACCACGTATTTGGCGCCGATCTTGTGCAGGATGTCGGCCTGCTCCCTGCTGCGCACGATGTTGACCAGCGGGATGCCGTCCTTGATGCAGATCTTGTTCAGCATCTGGCCGAGATTGGAGGCGGCCGCGGTGTGCACCAGGGCCTTG
Organism: Bradyrhizobium sp. 159; assembly: GCF_023073795.1. NCBI lineage: Bacteria > Pseudomonadati > Pseudomonadota > Alphaproteobacteria > Hyphomicrobiales > Nitrobacteraceae > Bradyrhizobium > Bradyrhizobium sp. 159. Next base: position 67,409 of record NZ_JADPKE010000061.1, read on the forward strand.
TGACCTTCGCGCCGCATCGTCTCGGTCATGCCGAGCGCGGTGAGCGGATTGACGAAGCAAGAGGCGCCCTCGGCCGGCGTCGTGCCCTCAGGCAGCGGCAGGCACTCCCTCACCTTCAGCGTGCGATATTGCGAATACATCGCACCGCCGATCATGGCGATAGTCTTGCCCATCAGCGCCTTGGCGGCATCCGACGAGCCGGTCCTGACGACGACGCCGGCGCCCTCGTTGCCGACCGGCATCGACTGGTCGAGCCGGCCTGCCATCGCCCGCATCGCGCCCTCCGGCACCTTCGCGGTGATGACGGGAGCGTCCTTGCTGCCCGAAGCTTTCGCCGTGCTGATGTCGGCCGCGCCGATCAGAAGCCCGAGGTCGGACGGATTGATCGGCGCCGCGTCGACGCGGACGACGACCTCGTCCGCGGCAGGCTCGGGGGTCGGCACGTCGACCAGCGAGATTTCCAGCTCGCCGCTCGCCTTGATCAGCGAACGCAATTGCAGTCCGGTGTTGCCGTCGCTCATGTCGATCCTCCCCTGTTCGTCGTTTCGCAGGTCGAAGCGCCGGCTTAAGCCAGCGCCTTCAGTGCCGCCCTGCCGCCGTAGAGCGCCTGCTTGCCGAGCTGCTGCTCGATGCGCAGGAGCTGGTTGTATTTGGCGGTGCGGTCGGACCGCGCAAGGGAGCCGGTCTTGATCTGACCGCAATTGGTGGCGACCGCGAGATCGGCGATGGTGGAATCCTCGGTCTCGCCCGAGCGGTGCGACATCACTGAGGTGTAGCCCGCCTTGTGCGCCATCTCGACCGCGGCAAGCGTCTCGGTGAGCGTGCCGATCTGGTTGACCTTGATCAGGATCGAATTGGCCCTGCCCGCCTTGATGCCTTCGGCGAGGCGCTTGACGTTGGTGACGAAGAGATCGTCGCCGACCAGCTGGCACTTCTTGCCGATGAGGTCGGTGAGCTCCTTCCAGCCGTCCATGTCGTCCTCCGACATGCCGTCCTCGATGGTCACGATCGGATAGCGCGCGACGAGGTCGGCAAGGTACTTCGCCTGCTCGGAGATCGAGCGCGTCTTGCCCTCGCCTTCATAGACGTATTTGCCGTCCTTGAAGAACTCGGTCGAGGCGCAATCGAGGCCGAGCACGATATCGGAGCCGGCCTTAAAGCCGGCCTTGCCGATCGCGTTCATGACGAAGTCGAGCGCGGCATCGGCCGACGGCAGGTTCGGCGCGAAGCCGCCCTCGTCGCCGACATTGGTGTTGTGGCCGGCCTTCTTCAGCTCCGACTTCAGCGTATGGAAGACTTCGGCGCCGTAGCGCAGGCCCTCGGCAAAGCTCGATGCGCCGACCGGCAGGATCATGAATTCCTGGAAGTCGATCGGGTTGTCGGCGTGCACGCCGCCATTGATGATGTTCATCATCGGCACCGGCAAGAGGCGCGCCGAGGTGCCGCCGACATAACGATAGAGCGGCATGTCCAGCGAGTTCGCGGCCGCCTTGGCGCAGGCCAGCGATACCCCGAGAATGGCGTTTGCGCCGAGGCGACTCTTGTTCGGCGTACCGTCGAGGTCGATCATGATCTGGTCGATCTGGGCCTGCTGCTCGACATCGAGGCCGCTGAGGGCCTCGAAGAGCTCGCCGTTGACGGCGCCGACCGCCTTGGAGACGCCCTTGCCAAGATAGCGGGCCTTGTCGCCGTCGCGCAGTTCCACCGCTTCATGGGCGCCGGTGGAGGCCCCCGACGGCACCGCGGCGCGGCCCAGTGCGCCGTCTTCGAGCACGACATCGACTTCGACCGTGGGATTGCCCCGGCTATCGAGAATTTCGCGGCCGATGATGTCGATGATGGCGGTCATGATGTGCACTTCCGTTCGTTAGGGCTGATCGGTGTCGCGGGTCTTACACGGAGCGCAAGCAAATGTGAACGCTTGGACGGCTGGCTTCGACTGACGCGTGAAGCCCCTCAGATTATGCTCCACGGCATCTGATCTGCGCGTCCAACCTCAATCTGAAACAGTCGGGGTAACGCCATGAATCGCCGCGAGTTTCTTGTCTCAAGCGCCGCCCTGCTCGCCATCCGCCCAGGTTTCGCGCAGGAAGGCCCGTTCCGGACAAAGTATTTCCCGATCAGTGCCGGCATCGGCCTGCACGATCTGACGCCCGCCCCTGACGGCACAGTGTGGTTCACCGCGCAGGGCAAGGGCATGCTCGGCAGGCTCGACCCCAAGGATGGCACCTTCAAGACGGTCAGCCTCGGCCAGGGTGCTGCCCCGCACGGGGTGACCATCGGCCCCGACGGCGCGCCATGGATCACCGAGGGCGGCCAGAACGCAATTGCGCGGGCCGACCCCGGCGATCTCAAGGTCACGCTGTTCCGCCTGCCGGAAAAGTTCGCCGCCGCCAATCTCAACACCGGCGTGTTCGACAAGGACGGCACGTATTGGTTCACCGGTCAGTCCGGCTATTACGGCCGGCTCGTGCCGAAGTCTGGCGACATGAATGTGTTCAAGGCGCCCAAGGGAATCGGCCCCTACGGCATCACGGTCACCCCGGACGGCGACATCTGGTACGCCTCGCTCGCTGGGAGCTACATCGCGAAGATTGACCGCGCGAGCGGCAATGCGAGCGTGGTCGAGCCGCCGACGCCGAGCCAAGGCTCGCGGCGGGTGTGGTCCGATTCGAAGAGCCGGATCTGGGTCAGCGAGTGGAACAGCGGCCATGTCTCGGTGCACGATCCCGCGGACGGCTCTTGGAAGACCTGGAAGCTGCCGGGCGAGCGCCCCCGGCCCTACGCAGTCTATGTCGACGATAAGGATAAGGTCTGGCTGAGCGATTTCTCCGCCAACGCCATCGTCCGTTTCGATCCCACAACCGAGCGGTTCAACGTCTTCGCCAGCAATAAGGCCAATGCCAATGTGCGACAGCTCGACGGCAGGCCGGGCGAGCTCTGGGGCTGCGAATCCGGCAACGACCGGATCGTCATGATCCACACCATCGCCGCCGGTTGACGACAGCGACATTTGCGTCCATCCCGGCATCCGAAACAGGATGTGACGACGATGGCGAAGAAATCCCTGCAGCTTGGCCGCGCGGTCGAGTGGCCGCACACACCGGAAGAAGCGCAGCTCGATCGCGTGCCCAATCCGCAGAGGGGCACGGATTATCTGGTGCGCTTCACCGTGCCGGAATTCACCTCGCTGTGCCCGGTCACGGGCCAGCCGGATTTCGCGCATCTGATGATCGACTACGCGCCGGGCCCATGGCTGCTGGAGTCGAAGTCGCTCAAGCTCTACATTGCGAGCTTCCGCAATCACGGCGCTTTCCACGAGGACTGCACCGTGATGATCGGCAAGCGCATCGCGAGCGAGATCAAGCCGAAATGGCTGCGCATCGGCGGCTATTGGTATCCGCGCGGCGGCATTCCGATCGACGTGTTCTGGCAAACCGGCCGCGTGCCGAAAGGATTGTGGGTGCCGGAGCAAGGTGTCGCGCCTTATCGCGGGCGGGGATAGCGTCCTGTTGTCCAGCTTGGCGTGGCCTGAACGGTATTGTTCAGGCCCGCGCATCCGCCGGTGCACGCGGCTTGAGCAACCGGGCGCAGACGAAGCCCAGCACCACCATGATCCCGGCGCTCGCGACCAGCGTCGGCATTTTGCCAGCATGCTGGAGCCCGAAGCCATAGGCGAGCGGCCCAACGGTCTGTCCCATGAAGAAAAAGAACGAATGCAGCGACAGTGCGGTGGCGCGCGCCTCGACCGGGAGCTCGCTGGCGAAGACCTGCAGACAGCCATGGGCGATGTAGAAGCCCCATCCCATCACGACGAGATTCAGTGCTTGCACTTCCCAACGTGGGCCGAATGCGACGGCCATGAGCTGTGAGGCCACCAGCGTCATGCCCGCGATCATCATGCCCTTCATCCCTAGCCGCGGCAGCAGGCGCGACACCGTCAGCGTGTAGAACAAGCCGCCGACCGCAAAGCCCGCGATGACGATGCCGGCGATCGAGAGCGAGGTCTGCCCGAGCTCAAACAGGAACGAGGCGATGTAGGGAAACAGGCCGAGCACGCAGCAGCCTTCGATGAACACGGCCGAGTAGCAGACATAGGCGTTCGGATTGGTGAAGATGGTGCGATAGCCGGCCTTCAGTGCCGACAGGCTGGTCTTCGGCGGATGCTTGACCTTGGCGCCGTGAAAGCCGGCCGCGACCGCGATCGAGGCGGCGATCACCAGCACGCCGAGCACCGCGAGCACGCCGCGCCAACCGAGGAAATCGCCGATCAGCCCGGAGGCCGAGGCGCCAAGCAGATTGCCGGTCATCGCGCCTGCAAGCGTGCGGCTGATCGCGACTTGGCGTCTCTCCGGCCCAACGAGATCGCTGGTCAGGCTCAGCGCCACCGGAAACACGCCGCCCGAGCCGATACCGGCGAGGATGCGGGTCGCAAACAGAACCGAGAACGAGGTCGAGAGCGCGCCCAGGATGTTGGCAAGGCCGAGCAGCGCGAGGCAGCCGATCATCAGCCGCGTCTTGCCGAATAGATTGGCGGCGGCGCCGATGATGGGCTGGATGATCGAGAAGGTGAAGGCGAACACCGCAGCAAAGCCGGCGGCGGTCGCGATGCTGACGCCAAAATCTTCGGCGACGTGCGGCAGCACCGGATCGAGCGCGCGTGCCGAAAGCGCTGCGGCGAAGCTTGCGCCCGATATGACGTAGAGTGCTGTCGGCAAGCCGTGATCCTGCGGCCGCGCCTCGCCTCGCTGCATTAGCCCGGGTTCTTTGCGAGTGCGTCGAACGCGATCAGCTTGGCGATCAGCCCCTCGAACTCGCGCAGCGGCACCATGTTGGGACCATCGGAGGGCGCGCTGTCGGGGTCGGGATGGGTCTCGATGAAGACGCCGGCAACGCCAACGGCAACAGCCGCGCGTGCCAGCACCGGCACGAACTCGCGCTCGCCGCCCGAGGAAGTCCCCTTCCCGCCCGGCTGCTGCACCGAATGGGTGGCGTCGAAGATCACAGGCGCGCCGGTGGTGCGTGCCAGGATCGGCAATGCGCGCATGTCGGAAACCAGCGTGTTGTAGCCGAACGAGGCGCCGCGTTCGGTAACGAGCACATTGGGATTGTTCGCACCCGTGATCTTGGTCACGACATTCGCCATGTCCCAAGGCGCCAGGAACTGGCCCTTCTTGACGTTCACGACCTTCCCGGTCGCAGCCGCTGCAAGAAGCAGATCGGTCTGCCGGCACAGGAAGGCGGGTATCTGGAGGATGTCCACGGCCTGCGCCACCTCGGCGCATTGCGTGGCTTCGTGCACATCGGTCAGCACCGGCAAGCCGAGCGAGGAGCGGATCTCCGCGAAGATCGGCAGCGATTGCGCGAGGCCCAGCCCGCGCGCAGCGGACGCGCTGGTGCGGTTGGCCTTGTCGAACGAGGTCTTGTAGACGAGGCCGATGTTCAGCCGCGCGGCGATCTCCTTCAGCGCGGAGGCGACCTCCAGCGCATGCTGGCGGCTCTCGAGCTGGCACGGCCCGGCAATGACCGAGATCGGCAGGTCATTGCCGAATTTGACCGTGCCAATGGTGACGACCGGCGCCGCTGAATTCGAAGAGCTCAAGGCAAATCCCTCGTTTCGGCGCGACCATAGCGGCGATGAGGGTCGGATCAACCCTCTTCGGCCGGGACCGTTCGAATATCAGGGTTGCACCAAGGTTCCCCGCCGCGCCAGGCTCACTACTTCACCGCCGAGAAAGCGGTCGGCGTCAGTATCTGGCTGACGATGTTGGCGACGATCTGGCCATCGGCTTCCGACTTGACCCGCGCCTCGAGCCAATCCGGATCGATCATGAACGCGCCCCACTTCTTCTCGCGCTCGGCAAGGGTCTCCCAGGCCAGAAAATAGGTCAGCTCCTGGTTGGACTCACCGATCAGCGTCGTGAAGAAGCCGGCCTGCTTGATGCCGTGCTTCTCCCAGAGCTTCAGCGTGACCGTCTCGAACCGCTTCAAGAGCGCCGGCAAACGGCCAGGCACGCAGCGATACTGGCGCATTTCGTAGATCATTCATGTTCCTCCCTGATCAAGTGCAGCGGTTATAACGATTGGCCGTGATGCTGTCTTGAGCCTCACCCGGCCGCCCCTGCGGCGTTCCGCGCATGGCTGGTGCCCCCTTCACTGTCACCGCGTCGCAGCCGGTTCCCGCAATGCTGCCGCAATGATACGGCGGCTAGAACGGCTCTGAAGGCTGAGGTGCGAGATCATGCGAATTTTGCTCGTCGAGGATGAGGCGGAGATGGCGGGCGCGCTGGCATCGGCCTTGAAGCGCTACGACATGGTGGTGGACCACGTGCCGACGCTCTGCGAAGCGGAGGAAGCGCTTTCCGCCGAGGTCCACGCCGCAGTCCTGTTCGACCGCCAGCTACCGGACGGTGACGGTCTTGCCCTGATCCCGAAGCTGAGGGCGCGCGCCGACAGCGTGCCCATCATCGTCCTGACGGCCCGCGGCGAGCTCGCCGACCGTGTCGCCGGGCTCGACAGCGGCGCGGACGACTATCTGGCAAAGCCCTTCGCGGTCGAGGAATTGCTCGCGCGTCTGCGCGCGGTGCTGCGGCGGCCCGCCGGTCTCACGCCGGATGTCATCCGCGCCGGCCGCCTCGCCTTCGATGTCGGCCATCGCGAGGCGAGCATCGACGGCCACCCGTTCGAGCTACCGCGCCGCGAGCTGCTGGTGCTCGAAGCGCTGATCCGCCGCATGGGCCGGACCGTCCTGCGCTCGGCACTGGAAGAGGCCGTCTACAATTTCGACGACGAAATCCAGTCGAACGCGCTGGATACCCACATATCGCGGCTGCGCCGCAAGCTTGCCGAAGCGGATGCGGATGTCGAGATTCACGGCATTCGCGGCGTCGGCTATCTCCTGAAGAAGCTGCCGTGAGCAGGCACGCCGATCCCTATTGCCTGCGCTCGCGGCTGAGCTGGCGCCTGCTGTCCCTCCAGGCCGCGCTGCTCGTCGCACTGGTGGCCGTCATCATCACGGGGCTATGCGCCTCCGGCTTCGTGCTCGCCGCGCGCGACGAGGACCGTGTCATCGACGCCGTGCAGCATGCGCTGACCCGCGACGCACAGGGCGGCCTGATGCTGCGCGCGACGCCGGAGCTGAAACAGCTGCGCGCGGAGACGCCCGACCTGTGGTTCCTGGTCCGTGACAGAGAGGGCCATTCGCTCAGCGAAGGCGCTGTGCCGGCCGAATTCGCCACGATCGGCGGGGCGCTCGACCACATCAGCCAGGCGCGGCTCGGCTGGCAGCTTTTCGAGGACGATCCACGCAAAGCCCCCGCGCGGTTGAAGCGCGTCGATGCCGACGCCGGCAACGTGCAGGTCATCACGGCGACGCAGGGCACGCTAACCGGCGCCAAGGCGGTGCTCATGACCTCGCTGATGTTTCTCGGCATCGCCCTGCCCGGCCTGCTCCTGATGGGAACGGCGACGTTGATCGCTACTCCGATGATCGTGCGGCGCGCCTTCAGGGGGCTGGACACGACCGCCGATCAGGCGCGCCGCATCGACATTCATCAGCGCGGCGCGCGACTGTCGGTGGACCAGATTCCGCTCGAGGTCGTGCCGCTCGTGACCGCAGTCAATGACGCGCTGGCGCGGCTCGATGAAGGCTATGCCCGGCACAAGCGCTTCGTCGCCGATGCCGCGCACGAACTGCGCACGCCGATCGCGATCCTGAACACGCGCCTGGAGTCGCTTCCGCCGGGACCTGACAAGACCCGCCTGATCGAGGATGCCGCGCGGCTCGCCACGCTCGCCGAGCAATTGCTCGATATCCAGCGGCTCGACCGCTGCGGGCACCCTTTCGCACGGGTCAACCTCGTCGCAATCGCCCAGGGCGTCGCCGCCGAGCTTGCTCCGCTTGCCATCGCCGCGGGCTATGAGCTGGCGCTCGACGCACCGGAAACAGCGATCGAGACACTCGGCGACACGGTCGCGCTCGAACGCGCCCTGACCAACCTGGTGCAGAATGCCATCCAGCACGGCCCGCGCCGCGGCACGATCGGCATCCGCGTCAGCAAGCCCGCTTGCATCGAAGTCACCGACGAGGGCGCGGGCATTCCGCCCGAGCAACGCGAGATGATCTTCGAGCCGTTCTATCGGCTCACGCCGCTCGATCGCGGCGCCGGCCTCGGCCTCAACATGGTTCGCGAGATCGTGCTGCTGCATGGCGGCGACGTCTCGGTGCTGGACGGAGCGAACGGCGGCGCATGCTTCCGGATCACATTGCCGCCGATCCGCGCCAAGTGATCTTGGTCGGCATCACCTACGCAATGCTGTCGCAATGCACTCCCGTGAGATTGTGAGCCGCCTCTGATTTGCGAGGCGCGAAGCAAAATGCCGGAGTGCGCATGCCCAACGATTTTCTCTCGTTCTTCCTCGCCTGGATGTCGGCACCGCGTCAGGTCGGTGCGATCGCGCCGTCGAGCGCGGCACTGGCGGATCTCATCACGCGCGAGATCGACGCATCGACCGGCCCCATCCTCGAGCTCGGTCCCGGCACCGGCGCATTCACCTACAAGCTGTTGAAGCGCGGCGTGCGCCAGGAAGACCTCACGCTGGTCGAATACGGCTCCGATTTCATGAAGCTGCTGCAGGTGCGCTTTCCCGGGGCTCGCATATTGTGGATCGATGCGGCGCGGCTCACCACGCATCGCCTTTATGAGGGCGCGCCGGTCGGCGCCGTGGTGAGCGGATTGCCGATGCTCAACATGTCAATGCGCAAAGTCGTCTCGATTGTCAGCGGCGCATTCAGCTACATCCGCCCCGGCGGCGCCTTCTATCAGTTCACTTACGGCATGAGCTGCCCGGTGCCGCGCCCGGTGCTCGACCGGCTGGGCCTGCGCGCCAAGCTGGTGGATCGGGCAATGCTGAACGTGCCACCCGCGGCCGTCTACAGGCTGACGCGGCGGCCGCAGATGAAACTTGTCACGGCACTGCTTTCGCCCGAGCTTGCGGCGCCGATGTTGCCGGGACGGATTGATCTGGCTGGCAATCGACGATCGATGCCGCTCTCCGTAAGATCGTCAAGAAAGCGAGCTGAGGCGTCTAGACCAGCCGCGATTGCACCATCGCCGCCTGAATGAACGAGGCGAACAGCGGGTGCGGCTCGAAGGGGCGCGACTTCAGCTCGGGGTGGAACTGGACGCCGATGAACCAGGGGTGATCCTCGTACTCGACGATCTCCGGCAGCACGCCGTCGGGCGACAGGCCGGAGAATTTTAGGCCGTGCTGCTCGAGGCGATCCTTGTAGGCAGTGTTGACCTCGTAACGGTGGCGGTGACGCTCGGAGATTTCGGTGGCGCCGCCATAGACCTCTGAGACGCGGCTGCCGCGATTGAGCGTTGCAGGATAGGCCCCTAGCCGCATCGTGCCGCCGAGGTCGCCGGCCTGCGAGCGCTTCTCGAGCTCGTTGCCGCGCAGCCATTCCGTCATCAGGCCGACCAGCGGCTCCTTGGTCGGGCCGAACTCGGTGGAGTTGGCATCCTCAATGCCGACGAGATTTCGCGCGGCCTCGATCACCGCCATCTGCATGCCGAAGCAGATGCCGAAATACGGCACGTCGCGCTCGCGTGCGAATTGCGCCGCCTTGATCTTTCCTTCCGCGCCGCGCTGGCCGAAGCCGCCGGGCACCAGGATGCCGTTGACGTGCTCGAGAAACGGCGCGGGATCTTCCTTCTCGAATATCTCACTCTCGATCCAGTCGAGATTGACCTTCACCTTGTTGGCGATGCCGCCATGCGACAGCGCCTCGATCAGCGACTTGTACGCATCCTTCATGCCGGTGTACTTGCCGACGATGGCGATGGTCACGTTGCCCTCGGGATTGCGCACGCGTTCGTTGATTTCTTGCCAGCTGCGCAGCTCGGGCGGAGTCCGCGAGGCGATGCCGAAGGCGGCGAGCACTTCATCATCGAGGCCCGCATTGTGATAGGCCTCGGGCACGGCGTAGATGTTGTCGACGTCGCGCGCCTCGATCACGGCGCTTTCGCGCACGTTGCAGAACAGCCCGAGCTTGCGCCGCTCCTCCTTCGGGATCTCGCGGTCGGTGCGGCAGAGCAGGATGTCCGGCTGGATGCCGATCGAGCGCAGCTCCTTCACGGAGTGCTGCGTCGGCTTGGTCTTGAGCTCGCCGGCGCTGGGGATGTAGGGCAGCAACGTGAGATGGATGTAGACGGCATGATCGCGCGGCAGCTCGTTCTTGAGCTGGCGGATCGCCTCGAAGAACGGCAGGCCCTCGATGTCGCCGACAGTGCCACCGATCTCGACCAGCACGAAATCGTAATGGTCATTGCCGTCGAGGACGAATTCCTTGATGGCGTTGGTGACGTGCGGAACCACTTGGATGGTCGCGCCGAGATAATCGCCGCGGCGCTCCTTGGAAATGATGTCCTGGTAGATGCGCCCCGTTGTGATGTTGTCGGCCTTGGTCGCAGGCCTGCCGGTGAAGCGCTCATAGTGACCGAGATCGAGATCGGTCTCTGCGCCATCATCGGTGACGAACACTTCGCCGTGCTGATACGGCGACATCGTTCCGGGATCGAGGTTGAGATAGGGGTCGAGCTTGCGGAGGCGGACCTTGTAGCCCCGGGCTTGCAACAGCGCACCGAGTGCCGCTGAAGCCAGACCCTTGCCGAGCGAAGAAACCACGCCGCCGGTGATGAATATATACCGCGCCATGGGACTTAACCTCTAATCCCTCGAATTCGATTCGCCAAAGCGATTCGCATTCCGCCCCAAAGATTCTGCGGGCCTGTGGGTGATCCAGAACTGAGAGTGGTGACAGTGCCTTGATGGGGATTTTTGATGCAGGACGGTAGCAGCCGACCTGCATGGCCCCCCTGCTTTATTGCGAGCGCGGCACCTGCGGGCCGGCAGGCGCCTGATTCTGCTGCTCGTCGGCCTTCTTCAGCGAATCCAGGATACCGCCCGAGGTCGGCGGCGCGATCGGGGATCCGCCGGCCGGCTGAGTCTGCCCAGGTTGGCCGATGATCGACGACGGCTTGCGGTCATAACCGGCGTACCAGGACAGGAACAGGCTGGTCAGGAAGAAGCCCGCGGCCAGGATCGCTGTCGTGCGCGACAAGAGGTTTGCGGTGCCGCGGCTCGACATGAAGCCCGCGCCTCCGCCCATGCCGAGGCCGCCGCCTTCCGACTTCTGGAGCAGGACGGCGCCGATCATGACGGCGACGATCATGAGGTGGATGACGATGACAACGGTCTGCATAGTATCCTTCCGTCATAAGCGGGCGGCGCCTGACGGCGGCCGATCGCGCTTCGCGGGTTTTCCTGAAGTTGCGCGGTGTTACACGATCGGAGGGGGTATTGCCACCCCCGATCGGATCCGGACCCATGGTTTGGATGAGCTAGGGACAGCCCTTCGCGATCGCAAGGAAATCAGCTGCTTTCAGGCTGGCCCCGCCGACCAGCGCGCCGTTGACGTTCTTCACGGCCATCAGTTCGGCCGCGTTCGAGGGCTTGACCGAGCCGCCGTAGAGGATCCGCATCCTGGCACCATCGGCTCTGAACCGGGACGTCAGGAGTTCCCGAATAAAGCCATGAATCTGCTCGACATCCTGGGATGTGGGGGTGAGGCCGGTGCCGATCGCCCAGACCGGCTCATAGGCGACGATCAGATTGGCCGCGCTGGAGCCGTCCGGCAGCGAGCCGTCGAGCTGGCCGCGCAGGACGTCCAGGGTCTGGCCGTCATCGCGCTGGCCCTGCGTCTCGCCGATGCAGACGATCGCGGTCGCCCCGGCGCGCCAGGCTGCCTCGGCCTTCTGCCGGACCAGGGCATCGCCCTCGCCGTGGTCGGCGCGGCGCTCGGAATGACCTACGATGATGGCGGCAGCACCCGCATCCACCAGCATTTCGGCGGCGACATCGCCGGTATGGGCCCCCGAGGCCTTGGGATGGCAGTCCTGGGCTCCTACTGTCACCTTCTTGCCCCGCGCCCTGTCGGCGAAGGCGGCGATCAGGGTTGCCGGTGGGCAGACCAGCAGGTCGGCCCTTCCAGTCACATCTGCCGCGCCGTTGAGCATGGCGTCGAATTCCGCAACCTGGGCCTTCAGGCCGTTCATCTTCCAGTTGCCGGCGATCAGCGGTCGGATGGCGTCGGTCATGTCAATGTCCAGCAAAATGAGGTTTGTGCATGCGCTAGCAGAGCTGTCGCGCCAGTTCCAGACCTCGGGGCTTTTAACCGCAGCTTCGAGCAGCCGCTTGAGGCGAGGTTGCGGGGGGAAAGCCGCCACTTTATGATGATCTATCAATTTGGTGACGCGCTTTTGCGGAATCTGCATTAAGACGCGCTCCCGTTCCCCTCCTGCCAAACAAGTTGGACCAAATGCTTCGAGGAATGCGCAAGGCCTCATCAAACTGGCTCGGCAAGACCATTATGGCCGTGGTGATGGGCGTGTTGATTGTCAGTTTCGGCATTTGGGGCATCGCCGACATCTTCCGCGGCTTCGGGCAGTCCACGGTGGCCAAGATCGGCAGCACCGAGATTTCGCTCAACGAGTTCCGCCAGATCTACACGGACCGCCTGCAACAGATCAGCCGCCAGTTCGGCCGTCCGCTGACGCCCGATCAGGCGCGCGCCTTCGGCCTCGATCGTCAGGTGCTGCAGCAGACCATTGCGGAGGCCGCCCTGGACGAGGAGGCGCGTCGGCTCGGGCTCGGCCAGTCCGACGAGCAGATCCGCCAGGTCATCATGAACGACCCGAACTTCAAGGGCGTCGGCGGCAACTTCGATGCGAACCGCTTCCAGGCCGTGATCCGCAATTTCGGCTACACCGAGCAGCGCTACGTCGCCGAGCAGCGCAAGGTGTCGCTGCGCCGGCAGATCACCGGCACGATCGGCGCCGGCCTCGAGCCGCCGAAAACGATGCTCGACGTACTGACGCGCTTCCAGAACGAGCAGCGCGCCATCGAGTTCGTCAGGCTCGACGCCGCGCAGGCAGGCACCATCGATGCGCCCTCGCCCGAGACGCTCCCCGCCTATTTCGAGGATCACAAGGTCCAGTTCCGCGCGCCCGAATATCGCAAGGTCGCCTTCGTCGTGGTCTCGCCGGAGGAGATCGGCAAGTGGACCGAGGTCTCGGACGAGGACGCCAGGAAAGTGTTCGACCAGCGCAAGGACCGGCTCGGCACGCCGGAGAAGCGCCAGATCCAGCAGATCGTGTTTGCGAACATGGCCGACGCGCAGACCGCACGCGAGCGCCTCGTCGGCGGGACGTCGTTCGAGGACCTCGGCAAGGAGCGCGGGCTGAGCGCCTCCGACGTCGACCTCGGGCTCGTGACCAAGTCTTCGCTCGATCCCGCCGTTGGCGAAGCCGCCTTCGCGCTTCCTGCCAGCGAGATCAGCCAGCCGATCCAGGGGGGGCTTGGCGTCGCGATCGTCAAGGTCGAGAAAATCGAACCGGGCAAGGAGGCGGACTACGCGAGCGTTGCCAGCGATATCAAGCGCGAGATCGCGACCGAGCGCGCGCGCGTCAAGGTCGCGGATCTCCGCGACAAGATGGAGGACGAGCGTGGGGGCGGCTCCAGCGTGATCGACGCGGCACAGAAGCTCGGGCTCACGGCCGTGACCATCGACGCCGTCGACCGTTCCGGCCGCGCCCCGAACGGCCAGCCGGTCGCCAACATTCCGCAGGGTCTCGACGTGGTGTCGCAGGCCTTTAACACCGACGTCGGCGTCGACAACGACCCGATCTCGTTCAAAGGCGGCTATGTCTGGTACGACGTCCTCGCCATCACGCCCTCGCGCGACCGCAATCTCGACGAGGTCCGCGACCAGGTCGAGGCGCGCTGGCGCCAGGACCAGGTCGCGGCCAAGCTGAAGGCCAAGGCGACCGAGATGGTGCAGAAGCTCGAATCCGGCGGCAAGCTCGCCGATGAGGCCGCTGCGATCGGCGCCAAAGTCGAGACCGCAACCGGCTTCAAGCGCGACGATTCGCCTGCCGGCGTGCCCGCAACTGTGGTGTCGGCGGCCTTCCGTACCGCCAAGGACGGCGTCGGGCAGACGCCCGTGAGCGGCGGCAGCGAAGTGATCATCTTCCGCGTCACCGACATCGTCGAACCCGCGGTCGACGCAGCCTCCGAGGCGGTGAAGAAGCTGAAGGACAGCCTCGACCGTGCGCAGACCGAGGAGCAGGTCGCTTCCTACGTCAACAAGCTTGAAACCGACATCGGGACCACCATTAATCAGGCCGCCTTCGCGCAGGTGACCGGCGCGAACCAGTGAGTTGAAAGCACGCGATGGACGACCTGAAATCGATCATTGGAAAAGTGGCGACCGGCGCCAGCCTGTCGCGTGACGAAGCCGCCTCCGCCTTCGATGCCATGATGTCCGGCGAGGCCACGCCCTCGCAGATGGGCGGCCTGTTGATGGCGCTCAGGGTGCGCGGCGAGACCGTGGACGAGATCACCGGCGCTGTGACGGCGATGCGCTCCAAGATGCTGACCGTGACGGCGCCGCTTGATGCGGTCGACATCGTCGGCACCGGCGGCGACGGCTCCGGCTCCGTCAATGTCTCGACATGCGCCTCCTTCATCGTCTCCGGCGCCGGCGTGCCGGTGGCCAAGCATGGCAACCGCGCGCTGTCGTCGCGCTCGGGCGCCGCCGACGTGCTGGCCTCGCTCGGCGTGAAGATCGACCTCAGGCCCGAGCAGGTCGGACACTGCGTGCGCGAATGCGGCATCGGTTTCATGTTCGCCCCCGCGCACCATCCCGCGATGAAGAACGTCGGCCCGACCCGGGTCGAGCTCGCGACGCGCACGATCTTCAATCTGCTCGGTCCGCTCTCCAATCCGGCTGGCGTGAAGCGGCAGATGGTCGGCGTCTTTTCGCGGCAATGGGTGCAGCCGCTGGCGCAGGTGCTCAAGAACCTCGGCTCGGAGTCAGCCTGGGTGGTGCACGGCTCCGACGGCCTCGACGAGATCACCCTCACCGGCCCGACTTTCGTCTCCGCGCTCCACAATGGCGAGATCCGGAATTTCGAGGTGACGCCCGAGGAGGCCGGCCTATCGCGCTGCGAGACGGGCGCACTCAAAGGCGGCGACGCCGATGCCAACGCGATCGCGCTGAAAAGCGTGCTCGACGGCAGGCCGAGCCCCTACCGCGACGTCGCGCTGATCAACGCCGCCGCCGCGCTCGTCGTGGCCGGACGCGCCAAGGACCTCAAGGAAGGGGTTGCGATCGGCGCAAAATCGCTCGACAGCGGCGCCGCGAGCGCGCGGCTAAAACATCTGATCGCGGTTTCGAACGGCTGAGCCTGACATGTCGGATATCCTGACCAAGATTGAAGCGTACAAGCGCGAGGAGATTGCCGCGGCCAAGCGCGCGCAGCCGCTCTCGATTGTCGAGGCAAAGGCCAAGGCGCAAGCCGCCCCGCGCGGCTTCGTGCGCGCGATCAAGGCGAAGCACGCCAATGGCGACTACGCGCTGATCGCCGAGATTAAGAAGGCCTCGCCGTCCAAGGGACTGATCCGCGCCGATTTCGATCCGCCCCAGCTTGCCAAGGCCTATGAGGCCGGCGGCGCCGCCTGCCTCTCAGTGCTGACCGACACGCCCTCGTTCCAGGGCCATCTCGACTTCATGGTGGCGGCGCGCGCGGCAACCTCGCTGCCGGTGCTGCGCAAGGACTTCATGTTCGACACCTATCAGGTGGCGGAGGCTCGCGCGCATGGCGCCGACTGCATCCTGATCATCATGGCCGCGCTCGATGATGCGACTGCCAGAGACCTCGAAGATGCCGCCTTCGCCTACCGCATGGATGTGCTGATCGAGATCCACGACCGCGCCGAGCTCGACCGCGCGCTGAAACTTCGTTCGCCGATGATCGGCGTTAACAACCGCAATTTGCGCACCTTCGAAACCACGCTTGCGACCAGCGAGGCTCTGGCGCCTCTGATCCCCGGGGACCGGCTGATGGTCGGCGAGAGCGGCATCTTCACAGCCGCGGATCTTGCGCGGCTCGAGCGCGTCGGCATGTCGACCTTCCTCGTCGGCGAGAGCCTGATGCGGCAGGCCGACGTCACCGCCGCCACGCGCACGCTGCTGGCGCGCGAGACGGCGCCGCGCGCGACGGGTACGCGCTGACATGGCGCGCAAGCCATCCAAGACAATCCCAGCCAAGTCGAAGGCCGGCGCTGCCCTCACCCATATCGGCGCGTCCGGTGAAGCGCGGATGGTGGACGTCTCGGACAAGCCCGCGACCGAGCGGCTTGCGGTGGCGGAAGGCCGCGTCATCATGACCAAGGCGACGCTCGAGCTGATCGTGTCCGGCAACGCCAAGAAGGGCGACGTGCTCGGGACTGCGCGCATTGCCGGAATCATGGCCGCCAAGCGCACCTCCGAGCTGATCCCGCTCTGCCATCCGCTCGCGCTGTCGAAGGTCACGGTCGACATCGGGCCCGATGCGAAACTGCCGGGTTGCCTTGTCCGCGCCAGCGTGAAGGTTACGGGTCCCACCGGCGTCGAGATGGAGGCGCTCACCGCCGTCTCGGTCGCCTGCCTCACGATCTACGACATGATCAAGGCGGTGGAGCGCGGCGTACGCATCGAGGGCATCCATCTCGTCGAGAAGCTCGGCGGCAAGTCCGGCCATCACCGCGCCTGACACGCGGACGTCAGCGATCCACCTTCTGCGCCGCGCACATCGGTTGCCTTTGCACCCGGCCGTTCACATCGCGTTAACCGCGCTTCCTAACTTCGCCTCCATACCGTTCCCGTAAACCAACGGGTGTTTTCGAGGTCAGGAATTCATCCTGGCGTGTGCACGGCAATGATCCAGCATGATGACGAGATTCGGCAGTCGCCTCTTTGACCAGGCCTTCGTGCGCAGCGGACCGATCCGCTGGCTGGTGGTGGGCGGCACGCTGCTGATCGCGGCGATCGCCGTCGGCGCGACGCTGATGGCGCAGAATTTCCGCGAACGTGCGCTGCGCAACTCCGGCCGCGAGCTGGAAAACACCGTGCTGATGCTCGCCCATCATTTCGACCAGCAATTGCAGGATTTTGCGGTCATCCAACGGGATTTCGTCGACCACGTCCGCGCGACCGGCATCCGTGACGCGGAGGATTATCGCAGGCGCCTCTCGGGGCAGGACGTCCACCGGATGCTGCGCTCGAAGATCGAGGCGTTGCCCTACATGGGTGGGGTCAACGTCATCGACGCCGAAGGCAATCTGGTCAATTCGTCGACGGCATGGCCGGCCCCGAAAGTGAACGTTGCCGATCGCGCCTATTTCCGCACCTTCAAATACGATCCGCATTCGCCTGACGTGCTGATCGAGCCGCTGCACAGTCGCATCTCGGGTGCCTGGACCATCCTGATCGTGCGCAAGATCCTGGGACCGAACGGCGAGTTCCTGGGCGTCGTCGGGCGCGGTATCGAGCCCGCTAATTTCGAGAAATTCTTCGCTTCCGTCGTGCTCGGCGAAGGCGCGACGATCTCGATGCTGCATCGAGACGGCACGCTGCTCGCCCGCTATCCGCTTTCCAGCGAATTGATGGGCCGGAATTTCAAGACCGGCCCGTTCTCGCAACAGAGGGTTTTCGGGCTCGATCACTTCGCCGGCCGCTTCGTGAGCCCCGTCGACGGAGAAGACCGGCTGATCTCCTCGCGCGCCCTGCCCCACTTCCCGATCCTGATCATGGCCACCCTGACGCGCGCGGCGGCCCTGACGGACTGGCGCGAGCAGATTGGCATCCTGATCTCGGTCGCCGCGTCTTCTGCGCTCGCCATCGCGGGCGTGCTGATCGCGATCGTGCGCAAGCTATTGGAGCAGCACCGCCTCTCGCGGGAACGGCTGATGCTGGAAATGCAGCGTCTCGACCGCGCCGTCAACAACATGACCCAGGGCCTTCTGCTGTTCGATTCCGAGCGGCGGCTCGTGATCTGCAACCAACGCTACATCGACATGTACGGGCTATCGGCCGCGATCGTGAAGCCCGGTTGCAGCTTCCACGACATCATCGCCCATCGGAAAGCGACGGGCTCGTTCACCGGCGATGTCGACGACTACGTTGCGCGCGTGCTGAGCGGCGTCCATGTGCGCAACGCCATGGTCGTCGACACCTCCGACGGCCGCTCGATCCAGATCGTCAACGAGCCGCTTGCGGACGGCGGTTGGGTGGCGACGCATGAGGATATCACCGAGCGCCGGCGGATCGAGGCGCGCATCACGCACCTCGCCCATTACGACGCGCTGACCGATCTGCCCAATCGCGCCATGTTCCACGAGCATCTGCGGCAACAGCTGGCCGCCATCGCCGACGGCGAACAGATCGCGGTGCACTATATCGACATCGACGAGTTCAAGGGCGTTAACGACGCGCTTGGCCATCTCGTCGGCGACGAACTGCTCAAGTCGATCGCGCAGAGCCTGCGCCGCTGTGCCGGCCCGGCGGATTTCGTGGCCCGGCTCGGCGGCGACGAATTTGCCATCGTGCAGAGCGCGGTGACCTCGCCGGACCAGGTCAACGATCTCGTCGCACGGGTCTTCCGGGCCATCCGCACCCCTTTCGACTGCATGGGCCATCATCTCACCGCGGACGCCAGCATCGGCATTGCGCTGGCGCCGGAACACGGCGAGGTGCTCGATCAGATCCTGAAGAACGCGGACATGGCGATGTATGCCGCCAAAGCCGCCGGACGCCGCACTTATCGCTTCTTCGAGCCGGACATGGACGCTAAGGTTCGCGATCGGCGGCAGCTCGAGATCGACCTGCGTCACGCCATCGCCCATGGCGGCCTCGAGGTCTATTACCAGCCCTGCCTCGGCCTGAACGACGACCACATCACCGGCTGCGAGGCGCTGGTGCGCTGGCGCCATCCCGAGCGCGGCATGGTCTCGCCAGCCGAGTTCATCCCGATCGCCGAAGACACCGGCCTGATCAACGAGATCGGCGAATGGGTGCTGGCGACCGCCTGCCGGGACGCAGCCATCTGGCCCGACGACATCCGCCTCGCCGTCAACGTCTCGCCAGTGCAATTCAAGAGCGGCACGCTGGCGCTCAAGATCATGGCGGCGCTGGCCGCCTCGGACCTCCCGGCGAGCCGGCTCGAGCTCGAGATCACCGAGGCCGTGCTGATCCGCGACGACGAAGCAGCGCTGGCGATCCTGCACCAGCTTCGCGCCATCGGGGTGCGCATCGCGCTGGACGATTTCGGCACCGGCTACTCGTCGCTGAGCTATCTGCACCGCTTCCCCTTCGACAAGATCAAGATCGACCGCTGCTTCGTCGAAGACATCGCCGGCCCCGACGGCTCCGCCAGCATCGTCCAGGCCGTTGTCA
This sequence comes from Bradyrhizobium sp. 159, assembly GCF_023073795.1. Classification (NCBI taxonomy): domain Bacteria; kingdom Pseudomonadati; phylum Pseudomonadota; class Alphaproteobacteria; order Hyphomicrobiales; family Nitrobacteraceae; genus Bradyrhizobium; species Bradyrhizobium sp. 159. Next base: position 86,748 of record NZ_JADPKE010000061.1, read on the forward strand.
ACTTAGCTGCCGCCCGCCGCATGACCACCACGGCCGAGGGCGTCGAAACCGAAGAGCAGCAGCGCCTGCTCCGGGCGCTCGGTTGTTCGGAGATGCAGGGCTATCTTTTCAGCGCCGCGAAACCGGCCGACAAGATGCTGGAGCTGTTCGCGCTGCATCGCAGCCGTCTCGCCCGACGCGAAGGCAGCGAGAGCCGACGCCGCGAGGCCGGTTAGGCTCGCAGACTGCGCCGCAAACGAAATCGCCCAGAAGCGGTCATCCGCTCCCAGGCGATCCATCTCTGAAGGCCGTCAAGTCTAGTTCGGCACCGCAGCCTTCGTCGCGCGCTTGGCGGCGACGGCATTCGCGGTGACGCCGTGAAGGAAGTCATAGGCCGCATGCAGCGCCTTGTCGTCCTTCTCCTCCGGCGGGACGTAGGATTGGGAACCGGTCTGCTCGGTGCCATCGGCGGCCGACAAGTGCCCGCGCATCTGGGACTCCGCCATCGTATCCATCCGGCCCTTCAGCTCGGGCGGCACGTCCTGGAGGATCTCGATGTCGGGCGCGACGCCCTGGGCCTGGATCGAGCGGCCCGACGGCGTGTAGTAGCGCGCCGTGGTCAGCGCCAGCGCACCATTGCCGGCGCCGAGCGGAATGATCGTTTGCACCGAGCCCTTACCGAACGAGCGCGTGCCAATGATCGTCGCGCGCTTGTGATCGTGCAGCGCGCCGGCCACGATCTCGGAAGCCGACGCCGAGCCGCCATTGACCAGAACCACCAGCGGCTTGCCCTTGGTGAGATCGCCGCCATGCGCGGTGAAGCGCTGGGTTTCTTCCGGATTGCGCCCGCGGGTCGAGACGACCTCGCCACGCTGGAGGAATGCGCTCGACACCGAGACGGCCTGGTCGAGCAGGCCGCCGGGATTGTTGCGCAGGTCCACCACATAGCCTGCGAGCTTCTCCGGGGGGACCTCCTTGGAGACCGACGCGATCGCCTTCTTCAGGCCGTCGGTGGTCTGCTCGTTGAACGAGGTGATGCGGATATAGCCGATGTCGCCATTCTCGACGTGGAAGCGCACCGGGCGCACATGGATGATCTCGCGGGTGATCGCGACATCGAGCGGCGCGTCGGCACCCTTGCGCACGATGGTGAGCTTGGTCTTGGTGGCGACCGGCCCCTTCATCTTGTTGACGGCCTGCTCGAGCGTCATGCCCTGCACGGCCTCGCCGTCGATCTTGCTGATGAGGTCGCCGGACATGATGCCGGCCTTCGAGGCCGGCGTGTCGTCGATCGGCGAGACGACCTTGACGAGCCCATCCTCCATCGTGACCTCGATGCCGAGCCCGCCAAACTCGCCGGAGGTGGTCTCCTGCATCTCGGTCCAGGCCTTGGCATTCATGTAGCGCGAGTGCGGATCGAGCGAGGTCACCATGCCCGTGATGGCGCCTTCGATCAGCTTGGCACTGTCGGGCTTCTCGACATAGTTCGCCTTGACCCGCTCGAACACTGCGCCGAACAGATTGAGCTGGGAATAGGCATCGTCCGCGCTCGCCGCCGCCCGTGCCGCCCACACGCTGCCGTGGGGACTGGCTACCAGAAGGGTCAGACACACTCCCGCGAGCGCGCCCAGGGGGAACAGCAGGGTTTTCCGCATGGATAGGCTGGCCTTTTGCTTAGCGGTTCTGTTGAGGGCTTATCTCTCGGGCTTGGAAGCCGCCATGCAAATGGCGATCCAGGTCACCTCTCACAACACCATTCTGGTTTCTTCAAGGCCGCCTGGAAGGCCGGCGGCGGTACACCGGCGAAATCCCTTCGCCTCGGCTTAAGCTTTTGGCAACGTTCCGAAACCGCTTCGCGCAACGCGGCATCGGTCGGCCGCCCACGCCTCGCAGCTATGCGATTTTAGGATGGTTTTGGGGGGCCGGACACGCTAGGCGATGGCGACAAGACTTCAAATTCTCGGGAGGACACCAATGAATGACGCGCCCCGCATCCGGCCGGACAGGAACGTCGAACTCGGCGCCAGCAACGAGCCGTTCCAGAATCTACACGAGTTCATCCGGAAGGCGCGCGCCAATCTCAACCAGAATGCCTGGGACTACATCGTCGGCGCTGCCGAGACCGAGACCACGATGCGCCGCAACCGCATGGCGCTGGACGAGATCGCCTTCCGCCCGCGCGTGCTGCGCGACGTTCGCAAGGTCGACGGCTCCGTCGAGCAGCTCGGCCGCAGGATGCGGCTGCCGGTGGTGCTCGCCCCCGTCGGTGCCCTGGAGATCTTCGATCCCGATGGCGCGGCAAGCGTCGCGCGCGCCGCCGGCACCTTCGGTGCGGCGCACATGTTGAGCTCGGTGTCCGAGCCGGGGCTCGAGAAGACCGCCGAGGCCGCGCCCGACGCGCTGCGGCTCTATCAGCTCTATGTCCGCGGCGACGATGCCTTCGTCGCCGATGTCGTCAGCCGGAGCGAGAAGAACGGCTATGCCGCGTTCTGCCTGACTGTCGACACCGCCCATTACAGCCGTCGCGAACGTGACATCGCCAAGCGCTACGTTCGCGAAAGCCGCCTGCGCGCGACCGGCGGCGATTTCCAGAAGGGTCTGGAATGGCGGACGGTGAAGATGATCAAGGACAAGTTCAGGATCCCACTGATCCTGAAGGGAATCGCCACCGCCGAGGACGCTCAGATCGCGATCGATCACGGTGTCGAGTGGATCTACGTCTCCAACCATGGCGGCCGTCAGCTCGATCACGGCCGCGGCGCCATGCATGTGCTGCCTGAAATCGTCGAGGCGGTGAAGGGCCGCGCCAAGATCATGGTCGATGGCGGCTTCTGCCGCGGCACCGACATCGTCAAGGCGATCGCGGCCGGCGCCGACATCGTCGGCATCGGCCGGCTGCAATGCTGGGCGCTGGCGGCGGCCGGCGAAGCCGGCGTGATGCGAATGCTGGAATTGCTGGAGGACGAAGTGCTGCGCTGCCTCGGCCTCTTGGGTGCCACCTCGTTCGCCGAAATCGACAAATCCTGCCTGCATCAGGCGACCGCAACGAATGCGCCGAGCGTGTTCAGCGCGTTCCCGCTGTTCGACCACGAGCCCTACCGATACTGAAATGTGAAAGAACACGATGACCTCACTCTCCCCCGGCAGCGCCGATGCGCTCCTGTTCGATCTCGGCCGCGTGGTGCTCGATATCGATTTCTCCAAGGCGATCGCCTGCTGGGCGGGGCATGCCGGCTGCCAGCCCGAGGCCATCGTCGCGCGCTATGTGCGTGACGAGGCCTACCGGCTGCACGAGGTCGGCAAGATCGGCGACGAGGATTATTTCCAATCGCTGCGTTCATCGCTCGGGATCGGCATTTCCGACGCGCAGTTTCTGGAGGGATGGAACGCGATCTTCGCCGGCGAGATGCCTGAGATCGCCGAGCTCTTGCCGCGCGCGGCGAAGCAGATGCCGCTCTATGCCTTCTCCAACACCAATCGGCCGCATGTCGACTATTTTTCGAAGGAATATGCCGGCGTGCTCGGGCATTTCCGCGAGCTCTATCTGTCGTCCAGCATCGGCCTGCGCAAACCGGATGCGGAGGCGTTCGATCATGTCGTGGCGGCGATCGGCGTGCCAGCCAGCCGAATCGTCTTCTTCGACGACCTCGCCGAGAACGTCGAGGGGGCGCGAGCGCGTGGACTGACGGCGGTGCATGTCACCTCGCCCGGTGATGTCGGCAACGCCTTGCTAGCGTTGGGAATTTGACCACCGATGCCGAACAGGATCGGGGTCGGGTTTCGGGCACCCAAATCCGCTCGGGTATGGAACCAATTCACTTTGTACATTTTTGTACAGAGTTCCGGGAACGGAATACCTCCCTCCGGACTCTATGAGTCCGTTGGGACGTCTACATCGGACTTATTCTCGTGCTGGGCAAAGCCTACCTCACAAAGCAAGCCTCCTTGCTGCTCGAATTCGCCAAGACAACTTCGGATTCGCGCCTCTCCGCCAAGCTGATCAGCAAGGCCGCCGACCTAAAGTCGCAGGCCGATCCGCTGCCGGACAAGGATCAAAGCCCCAAAGCTCCGGACGTGACATCCAGCGTCAGTTCGGGCGAACAGACGCAGAGTTGATCCGATGCCGGCCGTGGCGCTCATCCTTCTCGTCCTCGCCATGGCTATCCTCGTACCGGTCTGTCTCGCCTTCCGGATCATGCCGTGACCGGTCTGAGCACGATTCTTCATGACGGAGATCACGCAGGATAAATCATCCTGTCGGCGCCTTTGCCTCGCGCCTGCACTCGGCTAGAACTTTCGCCGCCCATTGCCGATATGCTCAGCAGGAGTTTCCGCCCTTGGCCCTGATGCCGGTTTCTGACGCGCTTGCCGCGGTGCTGGCGGGTGCGGAGCCGCTGCCTGAAGCGATGGTTTCCCTCAACGAGGCCTATCATCGCGTGCTCGCACGCGATGTCCCGGCGCTGCGCACACAGCCGCCGGAAGCAATGTCGGCGATGGACGGCTACGCGGTGCGCGCGAGCGATGCAACAAAGCTCGATAGTACGCTCACCTTGATTGGCGAAGTGGCGGCGGGTCGTCCGTTCGCGGGAACGCTGGGCCCCGGCGAAGCCGTGCGGATCTTCACCGGCGGCGTCATTCCCAACGGTGCCGACGCGGTCGTGATCCAGGAGGACACGGTTGCGGACGGCAAGCGCATCACGATCAAGGAAGCCGCGATTGCCGGCCGCCACATCCGCCCCGCGGGCGTCGACTTCTCCGAAGGAGACGTGCTCCTGCGCAAGGGAACCCGTCTCACCGAGCGCGATCTCGCGCTCGCCGCCGCCATGAATCATCCGCAGCTTGCCGTCTGCCGCCGTCCGAAGGTCGCGATCCTCGCCACCGGCGACGAGCTGGTCATGCCGGGAACCACACCCGCTCACGGCCAGATCGTCTATTCCAACGGCTATGCCCTGCACGCGCTCGCCCGCAGCGAGGGGGCCGATACCATCGACCTCGGCATTGCCGCCGATACGCTGGAGGCCACCACTGCCGGCATCCGCCGCGCCCGCGAGAGCGGCGCCGAGATCCTGGTCACGAGCGGCGGCGCGTCGGTCGGCGACCATGATCTGGTCCAGCAGGCGTTGAGGGACGAAGGCATCGCGATGGCGTTCTGGAAGATCGCGATGCGCCCGGGCAAGCCGATGATGCATGGGCGGCTCGGCGCGATGCGCGTGATCGGCCTGCCGGGCAATCCTGTGTCATCCTACGTGTGCGCCTTCCTGTTCCTGGTGCCGCTGATTCGCGCCTTGTCGGGACGATCCATGATTCATCACCGACAAGAACGCGCCGTGCTCGGCCGCGATGTGGATGCAAACGATATGCGCGCGGACTATCTGCGCGCACATCTGGAGACGCGCGACGATGGCACGTTGGTGGCCCTTCCCGTCAATCACCAGGATTCCTCGCTGCTTGCGAATCTCGCTGCAGCACAGGCACTTCTCGTCCGCGCACCGTTCGCTCCGAAGGCAGAAGCCGGCTCGCCTTGCGAGGTCCTGCGCCTGCCCGTCTGAACGCATCCACCACACGCGTTCCGCGAACTTTGTCCCGTTCACGGTAAATTAAGCAGTTGCGGAACACATATCGAACATATAGTGTCCGTTCATGATTTGTTTCGAGCATGTAGCGGTTCACCGCTCCAATTTAGCGTCTCGGAATCGAACGACATCAACCGGGGGACTTTGGTCGAGATGTTAACGCGCAAACAATACGAGCTTCTGCGGTTCATCAGCGAACGTCTGAAGGAAAGTGGCGTGCCGCCCTCCTTCGACGAGATGAAGGATGCGCTCGACCTGCGCTCGAAATCGGGCATCCATCGCCTGATCACCGCGCTCGAGGAGCGCGGCTTCATCCGCCGCCTGCCCAACCGCGCCCGCGCCATCGAGGTGATCAAGCTGCCCGAGCTCCAGGCCGCCGCCGGCAGCCGCCGCGGCTTCACGCCGAGCGTCATCGAGGGCAATCTCGGCAAGGTGCGCGCGAGCTCCAGTTCTTCCGCGGACGAAGGCGAGCGTCCCGTTGCGGTGCCCGTGATGGGTCGCATCGCGGCCGGCACGCCGATCGAAGCGTTGCAGACCCGCAGTCACACCATTAGCGTGCCGCCCGACATGCTCGGCTCGGGCGAACACTACGCACTCGAAGTGCGCGGCGATTCGATGGTCGAAGCCGGCATTCTCGATGGCGACATGGCGCTGATCCAGCGTAACGAGAGCGCCGATACCGGCGACATCGTGGTGGCCCTGATCGACGACGAGGAAGCGACGCTCAAGCGCTTTCGTCGCCGGGGGGCGTCGATCGCGCTCGAGCCCGCCAATGCCGCCTACGAGGTGCGCATCCTGCCGCCGAACCGGGTGAAGATTCAGGGCAAGCTGATCGGGCTGTACCGCAAGTACTGAGACGGGCCAGCGGTCATTCGATACCAATGATTCCGATTGGAGCGGACGATGGTCCGCTCCAGCTGGATAGTCTTTTGGTCTTGCGCAGATTATCCGGCCCCTCTCTCCGGCGCTCCATCCTCGGCATGCGGCTCCAAGCACGCATCGCTTGTGAAGAGATCGTGCGCAGGATCGCTTTAAGCGCCTTCGCAGCGTGCTGATCGCTTGCATCGGCCGCGCAAGCATTCGCAACTCAATTGCAGCACCATGCACGCAATCTGCGCACGTAGGGAGCGAGCTATTCCGCAACGCCTAAACTCCCATCAACCGACAGCCACGGCGAAGCTGGCCACATTCCCCCTCTCGGCGCCCGCAGGCCACGGGCGCTCGCATCCGCCGAATGCACTGAAGCGAGCTTTGTTCCTATGACTTCGGGAAAGATAATGTGATCGTGTCCGGCAACGCCAGCCGCAGATTTGCCCACAACCGAGCAGAGCGTTACGTGCTTCCACTCTGATAGAGGCTTGCGCCTCCGAAGGAGGCGCGGGTTGCTATCTTCGAATGAGGAGCACCCGATGTGTGACTACAGCCTGCATGCCGTTGCATCTCGCCCCGCCGAAGTCGGCGAGACGATCGTGTCGACAACGTTCCGCGGCACCTCAACGCGCGGCTTTGCTTCCGCGGCCGATCCGACCGTGGCCGTCTGCCTGCTGCCGGGAACGGAGCTCGCCTTCGCCGACAACGTCCGTTACGATAATCGCTGGATCTGGACGCGCACCATCAACTCCCGCGTCGGCAAGTTCGGCAAGATCGATCCGCACATACCCGACCGCCATCATGACGCGATCGAATTCCCCGACGGCAAATACGTGCTGGTGACGCAGCTCGTCGAAGGCCAGCGCGCAACCGTGCTGCAATTGCCGGTGACGCAGCCGGTCAGCGAGCGCGAGCACAAGCCGCAGATCGTTGCCGATAGCCGGTCGACGATCACGCGCCTGCCGATTGGCTGAGCCGTCCCCGCCCGCGGGGTCGGGCCAGGATTGAAATGCCATCGCCGGCCGAGGCCGGCGAGATGGTATAATTTGTGTGCTGCGGAGTCCGGTCGGACCCGGACCTACTCTTCGCATTTGTTTTTAATCGTCCGGCCCCTAATCGTCGACCTGCAAGTCGGTCTCCGCCGGCGTTGCATCCCGGTTGCGGGCCGCGGCCGTCCTCGGCACAAGGCTCCCATCGAAATCACCCTCGCCGGCGCCGGCCGGCAACCAGGGACGGCTTGTGCCTCTTGCTCTCACCGCCTGTATCGCAAAGCCGTCACCACGCTGCGTCAACGCCAGCGCGCCCTGGCTGGTGAGACGCTGCCGGTCGACCACCATCGCCGCGCAATCGGGCGGCGCGGGGCGCGTCGTGACCACCAGCGCGGCGCGACTGCAATCCTCAGCCAGCGCATCGATGCGCAGTGAAAGCGCGACCAGCCGACCGTCGGCAAGCGGCGTCACACAGCCGGACTCGTCGCACGACACGCCGTCAGCCAGCGAGCTACTCCCGGCATCGCGCGGATCGGCGTCGGCAGCTAACCACTCTTTGAGCAGAAAGCCATCCTTGCTCGCCCGGATCACATGCAACTGCCCGTCCCTGCCCCGCACCGCGACGCTGGCGCCGTCCCCGGCAATCAGGATGTCGGGCTGCCGCACCGACAGGCCCCACGCGATGGCGGCCAGCAGCACCAAGGCGCCAGACCAGCGCAAGGGCGTGCGCAACAGGCCCATCAAGATGATCCCGAGGCTTGCCGCGATCAGCGGCGCGGTGCCGAAGGCAGGGATCCGGCCGACTGCACCCGGCAGTGCCGCCACCCAGCGCGACACCGCGACCATCCAGTCGATGCCGATCCCCATCAGCCACCAGAACACGCTGTCAAGCCCAAAGGGAGCCGCGAGCAGTCCCAACAGGCCAGCCGGCATCACCAGTGCCGAGACCACCGGCATCGCGCCGAGATTGGCGAGCACGCCGAACGGGGTGACGCGATGGAAGTGGAAGGCGGCATAGGGCGTGGTCGCAAGTCCTGCGATCAGCGAGGCCAGGAATAGCATCGCGATCTCGCGGCCGCCCCACAGCGCGATACGGGCCGTCGCGGAATGATCGGGCGAGGCAAACAGGTTCGGCATGCCGATCTGCACCAGCGCCACGAGCCCGAGCGTTGCGGCGAAGGACATTTGAAAGCTCGGATGCACCAGCGCTTCCGGCGCGACCGCGAGCACGATCAGTGCCGCCACGGCCAGCGTGCGGAAGGTGATAGCGCGGCGATCGACCATGACCGCGATCAGCACCACCGCCGTCATGAAGAACGAGCGTTGCGTGGCGACCTCCGCGCCTGACAGCAGCAGGTAGAACGCAGCCGCCACCAGCGCGGCGGCCGCTGACCATTTCTTGATGGCAAATCCCGCCGCCAGCCCCGGGATCAAGGCCAGCAGGGCGCGCACCGCGAAAAACACGACACCGGCGACGACCGCCATGTGATAGCCGGAGATCGACAGCACATGGCCAAGCCCCGAGATGAACATGGCGTCGTTGACGGGCGTGGTGATGGCATCGCGCCGTCCGGTGAGCAGCGCGGTCGCGATCGCACGGTTGTCGCCCTCGAGCGTCGCACGGATGCGTGCGTCGATCGCATCACGCAAGCCCTGCGTGAAGGCTGCGTAGCGCAGCCGCAAGCCGCCGGTCTCCTGCGGGGCTGCCACCGTAATCGCGCCCATTGCAAAACCGGAGGCGCCGATGCCTTGAAAGAACATGTCGCGGGAGAAATCGTAGCTACCCGGGCGCACGGGAGAGATCGGCGGCATCAAGCGCGCCTTCAGCTGCACGAAACTGCCGACCTGCGGTGCCATCCCCTTGCGCACCGAGAGGCGGACGCGCTCGAGCCTGACGTCGCTGCGCTGCGCCTCCATGGCGGTGACGCGCAGCACGAAGCGATCCGTGCGCTCGCGGATGTCGCGGGTCTCGACGTAGCCCGACAGCGATACCGAATAGAGTGGCTTGGCCAGCACCGTATGGGCGATGCGCGCGGTCTTCCAGGTCGCCATGGCAAAGCCAGCCGCGACAGCCGCGATCATGATCGCGGGCGCGAACAGCCGACTCCGCCGCAGCAGGACGGCGCCGAGCATGAGCGCGATGGCCGACGCGGCAACGACCCACAGCACCGGCTCGTGATCGGCAGCGAAATAGAGCGCGATGCCGCCGCCGAAGGCGACCGGCACCCAGGGCAACAGCCGACCGGCGCCGGCCTCGGCACGCGCCCATTCGCGCGCCGTCTCGACGATCGCGGGCCAGGCGCCAAAGCCCGCCGGCGCAAAGCCGCCAGCGGGCGCGGCGCGGCCAACCGGCCACGTTCCGGCAACTCCCTGGGAGCGCACTGGCCGGCCAGGCTCCGCCATTCCCTGCACCTTACGATACGCGATAGGTGCAGAGGCTACCGGAACGTGCGGCTGTGCGAATAGCGGTACGGATCAGGAACGAACTTGGACGTCCCCTACTTTTCCTCTTCCATGGTCACGGCGACCGAGGCCTTGGCCGAGAGGCGGACCTTGTTGCCTTCGACGTCGGCAACGAGACCCTTATCGATGAAATGATGGTGGCCCTTGTGGCGGCCCTCGCCGCTGTCCTTCTTGGTCAGCTTGATGCGGTTGCCCTCAACGCGATCGACGGTGCCGATATGGACGCCATCGGCGCCGATGATTTCCATATGTTCTGCGATGTTCTGCATGGATGGACCCTCGTTTGGATTCACCCCAACGTCAGAGGCGCGCGTTCGTTTCCCACGCGAAAATGACGATGCCGTGTGCCGCCCGCTCGTCAGATCAGCGGTTCCTTCGACGAGGCATGGTGGTTGACGATCTTCCACGCGCCGTCCTCGCGGATGATGACCCAGCTCACCTTGACGACGAGATCAGGACGCTCGCCGGCGAGGTCGAACGAGACGGTTGCCGCCATGTTGATCATGTCAGGACCTGCCTGCGCGGCATGCACCTCGGAAAACGTCGCACTCGGCTTGCGCCATCGCGGCAGGCCGTTGAAATAGTCCGCAACGCCGTCCCTGCCCCGATAGAGTTTCGGGTTGGAGCCGAAGAAGAATGCGTTGCTCGCATAGAGCGAGGACAGCGCGGCGGCGTCGAGCGTCGCGAAGCCGGCGCACCATTTCGCGATGATGGCGGAAACGATGGCGTCGGTTTCGTTGCTCATGGGTGCCTCAACCTTTCGCGACTTCCTTTGCAAACGTGTCGCGCAGACCGATGGTGCGCGAAAACACCGGCTTGCCCGGCGTCGAGTCCTTGTCGCGCACGAAATAGCCCTGGCGCTCGAACTGCATCGGCTCGGTCGAATTGCTCTCCGCGACCGATGCCTCGATCCGCGCATCGGACAAGATCTCCAGCGACTGCGGGTTGAGATCGGCCGCGAAATTCGAGGCGTCCGGGCTCGGATTGGAGAACAGCTGGTTGTAGATGCGGATTTCAGCAGGCTTCGACGTCGCTGCCGGCAGCCAGTGCATCGTCGCCTTGACCTTGCGGCCATCGGGCGCGTTGCCGCCCTTGGTCGCGGGATCGTAGGTGCAGCGCAGCTCCACCACCTCGCCTGCGTCGTTCTTGATCACGCCGGTGCACTTGACGAAATAGGCATAGCGCAGCCGCACCTCGTTGCCTGGCGACAGGCGGAAGAATTTCTTCGGCGGGTTCTCCATGAAGTCGTCGCGCTCGATATAGAGCTCGCGGCCGAAGCTGATCTTGCGCGTGCCGGCGCTGGGGTCATCCGGGTGGTTGATCGCCTCGAGCTCCTCGACCTGCCCCTCCGGATAGTTCTCGATCACCACTTTCAGCGGCTTCAGCACCGCCATGCGGCGCTGCGCCGTGCGGTTTAGTTCCTCGCGGATGCAGAACTCGAGCATGCCGACGTCAACCACGCTGTTGGCCTTGGCGACGCCGATGCGCCTGACGAATTCGCGCAGCGCGGCCGGCGGCACGCCGCGGCGGCGCATCCCCGCGATGGTCGGCATGCGCGGATCGTCCCAGCCCGCGACATGGCCGTCGCGAACGAGCTGGGTCAGCACGCGCTTCGACAGCAGCGTGTAAGTCAGGTTCAGCCGCGCGAACTCGTACTGGTGCGGCTTCGAGGGCACCGGCAGCTTCTCGATGAACCAGTCATAGAGCGGGCGGTGGTCCTCGAACTCCAGCGTGCAGATCGAGTGCGTGATGCCCTCGATCGCATCCGACTGGCCGTGGGCATAATCGTAGCTCGGATAAATGCTCCATTTGGTGCCGGTGCGCGGATGATGCGCATGCAGGATGCGATACAGCACGGGGTCGCGCAGATTGATGTTGCCCGCGGCCATGTCGATCTTGGCCCGCAGCACGCGCGCCCCGTTCGGGAATTCGCCGGCCTTCATGCGGCGGAACAGCTCGAGATTCTCCTCCACCGTGCGCTCGCGGAACGGCGAGTTCCTGCCGGGCTCGGTCAGCGTGCCGCGCGTGAGGCGGATCTCCTCCTGGGTCTGGTCGTCGACATAGGCGAGACCGTCGCGGATCAGCTGCTCCGCCCATTCATAGAGGCGATCGAAATAGTCGGAGGCGAAGAACAGGTTCTTGCCCCAGTCGAAACCGAGCCAGCGCACGTCGGCCTGGATGGAGTCGATATATTCCTGTTCTTCCTTGATCGGATTGGTGTCGTCGAAGCGCAAATGGCAGCGGCCTGGAAACTCCTGCGCGATGCCGAAATTGAGTGCGATCGACTTGGCGTGGCCGATATGCAGATAGCCGTTCGGCTCCGGCGGGAACCGGGTCACGATCTCCTTGTACTTGCCCTGATCGAGATCGGCCTGGATGATGTCACGAATGAAATCGCGCCCAACCTCAGTCGCCACCGGTTCTGTCATTACGAAAATCCTGTAGGGAAATCAGCGGTTCTTCTGCCAAATTCGTGTGGCCGCGCCAAGGCCCACGAGGTCCGCCGACGGGCTTTAGTTATGTCCCGTTCCTGCTATACACCACCGCTTCCCATGCATAGGCCCTGCCAAGAATGACCGATTCCGTCGTCACGCGCTTCGCTCCCTCGCCGACCGGCTTCCTCCATATCGGAGGCGCCCGCACGGCGCTGTTCAACTGGCTCTATGCGAAGAAGCACGGCGGCAAGATGCTGCTGCGGATCGAGGACACGGACCGCGAGCGCTCCACCGAGGCCGCCATCGCTGCCATACTCGATGGACTCAAATGGCTTGAGCTCGGCTGGGACGGCGAGGTCATCTACCAGTTCGCCCGCGCCGCCCGCCACCGCGAGGTCGCCGAGCAGCTGCTCGCCGACGGCAAAGCCTATCGCTGCTACGCCACGGCCGAAGAACTCGCCGCCATGCGCGAGAAGGCGCGCGCAGAGGGCCGTACCCGCCTCTATGACGGCCTATGGCGCGACCGCGACCCGGCGACCGCCCCGACCGATGTGAAGCCCACCATTCGCCTGCGCGCGCCGCAGACCGGCGAGACCGTGATCGAGGACCAGGTCCAGGGCCGCGTGGTCTGGCAGAACGAGAACCTCGACGACCTCGTGCTTCTGCGCGGCGATGGCAATCCGACCTACATGCTCGCAGTGGTCGTGGATGATCACGACATGGGCGTCACCCATGTCATTCGCGGCGACGACCATCTGATCAACGCCGCCCGCCAGAAGCAGATCTACGATGCGATGGGCTGGACGCTGCCGAGCATGTCCCACATCCCCCTGATCCACGGCCCGGACGGCTCGAAGCTGTCGAAGCGCCACGGCGCGCTCGGCGTCGATGCTTATCGCGCCATGGGCTACCTCCCGGCGGCGCTGCGTAACTACCTCGTCCGGCTCGGCTGGAGCCATGGCGACCAGGAGATCTTCTCGACCGAGGAGATGATCGCAGCGTTCGACCTCGCCGGCGTCGGCCGCGCCGCCGCCCGCTTCGATTTCGCCAAGCTGGAAAACCTCAACGGCCATTACATCCGTCATGCCGACGATCAATCACTCGTGAAGATGTTCGAAGATGTGCTCGATCACGTCGTGCCCAGCCGCGACGAGATCAAGGCCAAGTTAAACGACAACACGCGGGCGCAGCTCCTGAAGGCCATGCCGGCCCTGAAGGAGCGCGCCAAGACGCTGATCGAGCTGATCGATGGCGCCTACTTCATCTTTGCCGACCGCCCGTTGCAGCTCGATGCCAAGGCGCAGGCGCTGCTGACAGCCGAGAACCGCAAGCTGATCGGCCAGCTTCATTCCGCGCTGGAGAAAGTCGAGACATGGAGCGGCGCCAGCACGGAAGCTGCGCTGCGCAGTTTTGCCGAGGAAAATAGTCTCAAGCTCGGCGCGGTCGCCCAGCCCTTGCGGGCCGCACTGACGGGGCGGACCACCTCGCCTGGTATTTTTGAGGTTTTGGAGGTCCTTGGACGCCAGGAAAGCCTGGGCCGGCTTAAAGATCAGTCTACGACGTAAGTCGACCATGCGTGCGGTGATCTTGCAGCGCACACAGCAATAATATACCCATCTCCCCGTACATTCTGGAACATCCGGCCTGCCCCCCAACGATCTCCTTTGGGGCTCCGGCTCCGGCCCGTTTCACCACACATCGGGGACCTACGATGGACGCAAAACCAAGCAATAAGACCGCCACGCTGACGGTCGGAAACAAGAATTACGATCTTCCGATCCTCAGCGGCAGCGTCGGGCCTGATGTCATCGATATCGGTAAGCTCTACGGCCAGTCCGGCCTGTTCACGTATGACCCGGGCTTCACCTCGACGGCGAGTTGCCAGTCTAAGATTACCTATATCGACGGTGACGCGGGCGTGCTGGAATACCGCGGCTACCCGATCGAGCAGCTTGCCGAGCACGGCGACTTCCTGGAGACCTGCTACCTCCTGCTCTACGGGGACCTGCCCACCGCCGCGCAGAAGAAGGATTTCGACCACCGCGTGACGCATCACACAATGGTGCACGAGCAGATGGCTCGCTTCTTCCAGGGCTTCCGCCGCGACGCCCACCCGATGGCGATCATGGTGGCGGCCGTCGGCGCGCTCGCCGCGTTCTATCACGATAGCACCGACATCAACGATCCGAAGCAGCGCATGATCGCTTCCATGCGCATGATCGCGAAGATCCCGACGCTGGCGGCAATGGCCTACAAGTACACGGTCGGCCAGCCCTTCATCTATCCGAAGAACTCGCTCGGCTTCGCCGAGAACTTCCTGAACATGTGCTTCGCGGTGCCCTGCGAGGACTACAAGGTGAGCCCGGTTCTCGCCGACGCGCTGGAGAAGATCTTCATCCTGCACGCCGACCACGAGCAGAACGCCTCGACTTCCACGGTGCGCATCGCCGGCTCCTCCGGCGCCAACCCGTTCGCCTGCATCGCGGCGGGCATCGCCTGCCTCTGGGGCCCGGCGCATGGCGGCGCCAACGAAGCCGCGCTCAACATGCTCTACGATATCGGCACGGTCGATAAGATCCCCGAGTTCATCGCCAAGGTGAAGGACAAGAACTCTGAAGTCCGCCTGATGGGCTTCGGGCACCGCGTCTACAAGAACTACGATCCGCGCGCCAAGATCATGCAGAAGATGTGTCACGCCGTGCTCAAGGAGACCGGCCATGGCGAGGATCCGATGCTGAAGGTGGCAATGGAGCTCGAGAAGATCGCGCTCAGCGACCAGTACTTCATCGAACGCAAGCTCTATCCGAACGTCGATTTCTATTCGGGCATCACGCTGAAGGCGATGGGCTTCCCGGTCTCGATGTTCACCGTGCTGTTCGCGGTCGCCCGCACCGTCGGCTGGATCAGCCAGTGGAGCGAGATGATCGAGGACCCGCATCAGAAGATCGGTCGTCCGCGCCAGCTCTACACCGGCGTCGCCAAGCGCGACTACGTGCCGATCGCCAACCGCCAATAAGTTCGAACCATCACGGCTTTCGAAACGGCGCCATCTCACAATGGCGCCGTTTTTGTTCGGCCATCCACGATGGCGCGCCCATCACTGAGCGCACCATCGGCAGCGAGGTTTCCCACCGGTACAAACTTGCTGCCTCGCACAACAACAAGTCGGCGCATCGGAGCGGTAATCGCTTGACAGCCGAAACGCTCCGCGCGCAAATTCTTACACTAAGTAAGAATGACGACTGGGATGGAAATGCCGGAGCAGCCGAGAAGTCGGCGGCAGACGCGCGCTGCCATTTTGACTCACTTGCTGCAGTCGGGCGGCTCGTTTCGGCCGCCGCTGGCGAAGGCGGTGCGCCTGTCCGAGGCGAGCCTGTCGCGCATCCTGCTCGACCTCAAGGCCGAACGCCTGATCGAGGAAGTGCGGCGCCCTGCCCCTTACGTCGGCGGCCCGACGGGCCTCGTGTCCCTCGACGGCTCGGTGGCGCTCGCAGCTGTTGAGCTGACCGCCCAATGGCTCAGCGTCGGCGTCGGCGGTCTCTCCGGCGAGCTGCATTACACCGAGCGCCTGCCGTTGCCGAAAGCGCCGACGGTCGAGACGGTCGGCCGCGTGTTCCGCGAAGCGATGACATTGCTGCGCGACTGGACGCGCCGCCGCCACATCACACTGTCACAGATCGGCGTCTCCATTCCGGGCCTTGGCCGCTTGACCATATCCGGCAATCCGATCATCCCCTGCGACGTCGGGCGCATCAGCGGCCTGATCGGCGAGATGTTTGCCGGCGTGCCGCTGGAATTCACCAATTCCGTGGTGGCGCACGCCACCTTTCACCGCTGCCGCACGCAGAACTATCCATTCAGCGGCACGCATCTGTTCGTCTTTGTCAGCCATGGCGTTGCCGGCGCGTGGATGGATGACCCGACTGAAGCCGATGCACTCCAGCCGGTCGAACTGGGCCACATGGTATTTGGACCGGACGGACCGCGCTGCCGCTGCGGCCATCTCGGCTGTGTCGAGGCCTATACTTCGCTCGCCGCCTTGGCCGAGCTCCTCGACATCTCCGATGCCGAATTGCTCCAGCCCGGCAGCCAATGGGTGCACACGATCCCGCGCTCGGGGCGGGTGCGCCAGGAGTTGCGGCGGCGGCTGTTCCGGCTTGGCCTTGCGATCGGCAACACGCTGAACGTGAAGCCATGCGATGGCGTCGCCATCAGCGGCTGGCCATCGCTTCTCTCCGACGACGATCGCAATGCCGTGGTCGAGGGGATCGACGCCTGCCTGCTGGGCGGCCGGACATTGGCGCAAGTGTCCATCGCTTTCGTGCCACCCTCGACCGGCAACGATCCGCAGGCTGCCCTCGCTTTCGCCGCCTTTTGCCTGGCCAGCCGCGGCGGCATGCCCGCCACATCGAGGGAGGCCGCCTGACATGCGCCAAGTCGTTCGGCCTCAACGCGCAAAGCACCTAAAACGGAGGAACTTGCCATGCCGATCACAACAACAAGGCGTCGTCTGCTCGCTGGATCTGCCGCCGCGCTCGCGCTGCCGGCCTTTGCCCGCGCGCAAGGCGCGGTCAAGCCGCGCCTGACCGCGATCTCGCAATGGTCCGCAGGCAGCGATGGGGCGGCTATCACCGCGCTCGGCAAGAAATTCGAGGAGAAAGGCGGGGTTTGGCAGCACTCGCCAGTCCCCGGGTTCACCACCGAGATGATGAACAAGCTACGCGCTCAGATCATGGCCGGCGATCCACCGGCCTGTTCGCAGCTCAAGGGCCCGGAGATTGCGGCCTGGTCGAAGATTGCTCCAACCGTCAATCTCGACGACCTTGTTGCGGCCGTCGGCTACGAAAAGGTTGTCGCTCCTGATCTTGCACGACTGCACAAGCCGGGCGGCAAATGGATTGCACTGCCGCTGCAGATCTACAGCACCAACATGCTGTTTCTCTCCAAGCGCGCGATGGACAAGGCCAAGGCCGGCAAGATCCCCGTCACATGGACCGACTTCAACGACCTTGCCGAAAAAATGAAAGCGGGCGGCGTCACTTATCCCATCGCTAACGGTGGTACCCGCCCCGACGATGGCCAGAAATTCGAGGCCGCTCTCGCCGGCATCAGTCCCGCCTCCTACCGCGCAGCCATCATGAATCTTGACGAGAAGGCATTGAAGGGGCCCGAGGTAGGCGCTGCCTTCGCACAGGTGCGCAAGATCGCCGACTGGATGGATCCCAACGTCGGTGCTCAACACTTTTCGACCAACCTGAAGCGCTTCGTCGACGGCGACATGGGCATGATGATCATGGGCGGGTGGGCACAGGGCGTGTTGCGCAACGCCGGTTTCAAGTTCGACGACTTCATCATCGCCCCTGGCCCGAGCGACAATACCAAGCCGGTCTTTCTGTTGAATGCCGATGCGTTCATATTCTGGCAGCGCAAGGAGCCCGACCTCCAAGCCGGCCAGACGCTGATGGCCCAGCTCGTCATGGATCCAGCGATCCAGACGATGTATTCGCAGATTACGGGATCGATACCCGTGCGCACCGATGTCGATCTTTCCGGTGAAGGCTGGTCGGATGGTCAACGGCGGACCGCAGCAGCTCTGAAAGACGCTATCGCCAGCAATCAGGCGGTCCTGAGCCTCGCGCACAATATGGCGCAGGAGAACGGTATGACCGCTGCGATGATCGACGTGATCACCGAATATGTGAAGAACAAGACGATCAAGCCGGAGCAGGCGGTCACCCGCCTCGCCGAGGCCGTCGAGGGCGCGCGTTGATCGATACCGTCTCCATAGCAACGCGGCCCGTCCGGCCGGCGATTGCGGGCGCGCTGCGCCGGCTGCCTGAATATCTGATGATCTGGGTGCCGCTGCTGCTGTCCGCTCTGCACCTCGTGTCGTTCTCGCTGTGGACGATCTGGATTTCTTTCACGCCATCCACTCTGGTCCCGGTCTCGGGCTGGGTGGGTTTGCGCAACTACACGGCGGTCGCGGCATCGCGGAATTGGCAGATCGCCTTCGATAATCTCCTACTGTTCGGCAGCGCTTTCGTGCTGCTGAGCGTGGTGACCGGGCTTGTCCTTGCGATCCTGCTCGACCAGCGCATTCGCGGCGAGAACCTGCTGAGATCCATCTTCCTCTACCCCCTTGCGGTGTCGTTCGTGGTGACGGGCACGGTCTGGAGCTGGTTGCTCAGTCCTGGCATCGGGATCCAGAAACTGGTGCACGATCTCGGCTGGACCTCCTTCAAGTTCGATTGGCTGATTGACCGCGACATGGCCATCTGGACCATTGTCATCGCCGCGATCTGGCAATCCTCCGGCTTTGCCATGGCGCTCTTTCTTGCCGGCCTCAGATCTGTCGACGCCGACATCATCAAGGCCGCGCAGATCGACGGTGCCGGTCCGATCCGAATCTACCGGCGCGTCATTTTGCCGACGCTGTGGCCGATCACCATCACCGTGATCGTGGTGCAGCTGCAGTTTGCGATTTCGGCCTTCGACCTCGTCCGCGCGCTCACCAACGGCGGACCGGGAATCGCGACCCAGCTGCCGGCCCTTGTCGTCTACGACCTGATGTTCCAGCGCAGCCTGCTCGGCCGGGGGGCGGCGGCGGCGGTGCTGATGTTGCTCATTCTTCTCGCGGTCCTGCTGCCCTATGCAGCGTGGCGTTATGTCCAGCGGCGGCGTGCTATTCATGCGTGACAGAACCTTCGCACCAAGTCGGATATCGATCTATCTCATCGTATTGCTGATCGCGGCGGCATGGCTCACGCCGTTGGTCGTTGTCGTGCTGAACTCGCTCCGCACCAATGAGGAAATCGCGCAGGCCTCGATGATCGGCTGGCCGAAACACTGGGCTTGGAGCAATTACGCCACTGCCTGGAGCGGATTCTGCGTGGCCGAGACCTGCGCCGGCATCAGACCGTACATGCTGAACTCGGCATTCATCACGATTCCCGCGACGATTTTCTCGACCATGCTCGGTGCGATCGCCGGCTACGCCGTGTCGCTCTGGCGTTTTCGCGGAGATACCTGGATCTACGGCATCGTGACCCTCGGCCTCTTCCTTCCCCAGCAGATGCGATTGCTGCCCTGGACAATCGTGCTGCGGGACATCGGTCTCATCAACACGCTGACGGGCCTCGTGCTGATTCACACGATCCAGGGGCTGTCCTTCACCACGTTGTTCTGCCGAAACTACTATGCCGCCGTGCCCCATGAATTGATCAGGGCCGCGCGCATCGACGGGGCCGGGTTCTTTCGCATTTTCTGGCGCATCATTCTGCCGCTCTCGGCTCCCATCCTGATCGTCACCGTGATCTGGCAGTTCACGCACATCTGGAACGAGTTTCTCTATGGCGTGACGTTCACAAGCGGCCAACAGCAGCCGGTCACGGCCGCTCTCATCGCGCTGTCTGCTGCAGTCGCAGATATCCCGCAGCACGGCGTGCAGAGCGCGGCGGTGATCATCGCAGCCCTGCCCACTTTGTTGATCTATCTCCTCGGCGGCAGGTACTTCGTGCGCGGCCTTACCGCCGGCGCAGCGAAATGATGGATTTGTCATGGCAGCACTGAGCATTCGCGCCCTGTCCAAGCGGTACGCCAACCTCGAGGTACTGAAGGGCGTCGATCTCGACATCGAGAGCGGCGAGTTCACGGTCCTCGTCGGGCCATCCGGCTGCGGCAAGTCCACGCTGCTCAACATCGTCGCCGGGCTCGACCGACCGAGCGCGGGGACGATCGAGATTGGCGGGCGCATCGTCAACGACATCCCGCCCAAGGACCGCGACATCGCCATGGTGTTCCAGTCCTACGCGCTCTATCCGTCGATGACCGTGCGCCAGAACATCACCTTCGGCATGGAATGCCGCCATGTGCCGAAGACCGAGCAGGAGAAGGCGGTCGCGAACGTGGCGAAGCTGCTCCAGATCGAGCCGCTGCTCGGCCGCAAGCCGTCGCAATTGTCCGGCGGCCAGCGCCAGCGTGTGGCGATGGGGCGGGCGCTGGTGCGCAATCCCCTGCTCTTCCTGTTCGACGAGCCGCTGTCCAATCTCGACGCCAAGCTGCGCGTCGAAATGCGGATGGAGATCAAGCGGCTGCACCAGCGGATCGGCGCCACCATCGTCTATGTCACCCACGACCAGATCGAAGCGATGACCATGGCGACGCGGATCGCCGTGATGCATCAGGGTAGCGTGCAGCAATTCGCCGACCCCGATACCGTGTACCGCTACCCGGCCAATCTGTTCGTCGCGCGTTTCATGGGTTCGCCGCCAATGAATACCATGCCGGCACGGCTCGAGAACGGGAATGACGGGCCGGTGGTCGTGATCGGCGCCGGGCGGCCGGAGGAGGTTCGTCTTCGCCTTCGAGGATATGACGCCGCGGCATCCTTCGTCGGTCGCGAGGTGGTGTTTGGCATCAGGCCGGAATGCATTGCCGAAGGCAGCCGCGCATTTTCCGGCGACGCGCCTGTCCTCGTCGACGCGCCGGTAGAGATGGTCGAGCCGACTGGAGCCGAGACCATGGTGTTGCTGCGGCTCGGGGGCGAGCCCGCGATGGCGCGCGTCTCGCCCGATATCCGCCCCGCGCCCGGCGCGTCCGCCTCCTTTGCGCTCGACACGCGCCGTATTTGCCTTTTCGACCCCGAAACGGAGCGACTGATCGCATGACGAAGACCACCTATTCCGGCCTGGCGGGCCGCGTGGTGTTGATTACCGGCGGCGCCAGCGGCATCGGCGCCGCCTTCGTACGGGCTTTCGCGGCCCAGGGGGCCCACGTCGCCTTCCTTGACATCGATACGAATGCCGGTGAAACGCTGGTGCGGGAAGTGGCGGCAGCGCGCGGGACCACGCCGCTGTTCGTGCCCTGCGATCTCCTGCACATCGACGCCTTGCGCACCGCGATGGCAGAGGTCCACCGTTCGCTCGGCGACGCCGCCGTTCTCGTCAACAACGCCGCCAACGATCAACGCCAGGTTCTCTCCGAGGTAACGCCGGCCGAGTTCGACTGGATGATCGGTGTCAACCTCAAGCACGTCTTCTTCGCAGCACAGGCGGTGGTGCCGCAGATGCAGGCGCGCGGCGGCGGCTCGATCATCAACATGTCGTCCATCGCCTGGATGCGTGGCGCACCGGCGCTGCCGGCCTATGCCGCGGCGAAAGCAGCGATCGTCGGCTTCACCAACTCGCTGGCCCGGCTGGTCGGGCCCGACCGCATTCGCGTCAACGCGATCGCGCCGGGCATGGTGATCACCGAGCGCCAGCGCCGGCTGTGGTATCCGGACGAGCAGGCCATCGCCGAGGTGCGCGCGCGTCAGGCGGTTCCCGATGCGGTGACACCCGACGACATCGCCAACATGGCGCTGTTCCTCGCCTCGGACGAAAGCCAGCGTATCACGCGTCAATGTTTCCAGGTCGACGGCGGCCTCGGCTAGCTCGCCCGAGTGCCTTTGCGCATCGTCGCGAGCACGATGTCGGCGGCGAGCACGCTCGGCGACTTGTTGCCGGTCGACATGACCTGATCGAGCCGGGCGAACGCTTCGACCTGCTCCCGTCGCAGCGGCGAATCCGTCAGCAGGGTAGCGAGGGCCGTTGCCAGCTTCTCCGGCGTGCAGTCCTCTTGCAGGAACTCGCGGATCACATCCTTGCCGATCACCAGATTGGCGAGGATCACCGAGGAGACCCGGATCGCGCGGCGCAGGATGAAGGCCTCGATCGCGCCGACGCGATAGGCCGTCACCATCGGAATGCCCGACAGCGCGAGCTCGAGCGTCACCGTGCCGGACTTCGCCAGCGCCGCGTGGGCAATGCGGAAAGCGGCGCGCTTGTCGTTCTCGCCGATCACGATTTGCGGCTTGACCGGCCAATTCGCGATGCCCTCGCGGATGGTGGCTTCGAGGTGCGGCATGGTCGGCAGCATCAGCTCGAACGCGCGCCCGTCCGCCTGCAAGCGGCCGAGTGCTGCACCGAACACGTCGAGGTGATGCCGGATCTCGCTGCGGCGGCTGCCGGGCAGCACCAGGAGCACCGGCGGCTCGCCGTCGCGGCGCGCCTGCTCCTCCGCGTTCGGCCGCAGCGACGCCAATTGCTCGACCAGGGGATGGCCGACATAGCTGCATGGCGGCCCGCCGAGCTTGCGGTATTCCTCCGGCTCGAACGGCAAAAGACCGAGCACATGGTCGACATAGCCGAGCATGGTCCGCGCCCGTCCCGGCCGCCACGCCCAGAGCTGCGGCGAGACGTAATCGACGACCGGGATCGCGTGATTGCGGGCACGCACGCGGCGGGCGACGCGATGGGTGAAATCGGGGCTGTCGATGATGACGAGCGCGTCGGGCGCGGCCTCTAGCACGGCGTCCGCCGTCTTGCGGATCAGCCGCAGGATTTTCGGCAATTGCTGAACGACGGCGGCAAAGCCGACGATCGACAGCTCTTCGATCGGAAACAGCGTCTCGAGCCCCTCGCGCGCCATGGTGCGGCCGCCGACGCCGACGAACTCAACGCCGTCGCCGAGCCGCTGGCGCAGCACCTTCATCAAGGCGCTGCCAAGCCGGTCGCCGGATTCCTCCGTGGCGATCAGGAAGATCTTGCGCTTGCGATCGCGGCCCTGCATCACGCCGGCAGGCCGATGACAAAGAGGTATTTTGCGTCGGCGAGCGCAATCATCGCCTGCGGCTCGGCGGCGATGGTGTTGCCTGCGACGACAGCGATGCCGGCAAGGCCGGCCTTGGCAACACCCTCGATGGTGCGCGGGCCGATCGTCGGCAGGTCGAAGCGCAGGTCCTGGCCGCTCTTCGGCGCCTTCACCAGCACGCCGCGGCCCCTGGCCGCGCGGATGCGACCCTCCTCACGCAGCCGCGCGACACGCGCGAGCAGCGCGTCAGTGCCCTCGATGTCCTCGATCGCCACGACATGACCGTCGATCACCACCGCGGCCTGCCCGATGTCGAACGGACCGAGCGCGCTCAGCACCGCCCGCCCGCGCTCGATGTCGGTCTTGCTGGTGTCACTCGGCCAAGCGCGGCTGATGCAGCCCTCGGGCATCAGGAGATCGGGCGCGACGTCCTTGATGCCGACCATGCGAAAGCCGTCCTGCTCGAGCATGCGGCCGACGCCGGACAGCAGATGATCGTCGCCGCCGCGGAAGGCGCGAATGACGTTGCCGAGCAGGCGCAGCGTCTTGACGTCGAACCGGATCTCGGACAGCGAAGGGCGGACCAATGTGCCGATGAAGATCAGGTCGCTGCAGCCTTCTTCGCGAAACAGCCGCATCGCGCGGCCGAGCTGGCCGACCGAGATCCAGCGGTGGCGGAATTTCTCGACCCGCGCCGGATCGCAGGCCCCGCGCAGCGGAAACAGCACCGGCGTGATGCCGCGCGCCGCAAGCGATTCGGCGACCGCGAACGGCATGGCGCCGCCGCCGGCGACGATGCCGACCGGCGAGGAAACCTCCGCAGCCGCCGATGTCATGCCCGCGGCCATCCCAGGATCACTTCGCGATGGCGGGAAGACAGAGCGGGCGCTTGCCCTTGCCGATGAAGTCGAGGATCTCGGCGATCGCAGGGTCTTCGCCCGCGAGCGGCCGCGCCGCCTCCAGCCGCTCGGCGAACGTGCCGGGACCATGGAAGAGTTTTTGGTAGAACCCACGCACGGTTGCAAGCCGCTGCCTGGTGAACTTGCGCCGCTTCATGCCGATCAGATTGAGGCTCTCCAGGACCGCATATTGGCCGTTGACCAGCCCGTATGGGATGACGTCGTCGCGGACACCGCACACGCCGCCGACCATGACATAGGGGCCGACGCGCGTGAACTGGTGCACCGCCGACAGGCCGCCGATATAGACGGCGTCGCCAATCTCGCAATGACCGCCGAGTGTCGCTGACGTCGCGAAGATCACGTTGTCGCCGACCACGCAATCATGGCCGACATGGCTGTTGTTCATGAAATAGCCGCCGTTGCCGACTCGCGTCAGCCCTCCACCCTTGATCGTGCCGACATTCATCGTCGCGCCTTCCCGGATGGTGCAGCCGGAACCGATCTCGAGTTTCGTCGGCTCGCCCTTGTAGCTGAGATCCTGCGGGGCGCCGCCCAGCACTGCAAAGGGCGAGATCACGCAGCCATCGCCGAGCGAGGTGTGGCCGATGACGGTGACGTGTCCGATCAGCTTGCAGTTCGCGCCGATGACGACGTTCGGGCCGATGATGCAATAGGGTCCGATCTCGCTGCCATCGCCAATCACCGCGCCGTCCGCGATCCGTGCGGTGGGATCAATCTTGCTCATCAAGCCAATCTTACTCGTCAAGAAGGTCAGGTTATGTATTGAAGTCGCTCGGTTTTCGGGTGGTTAGCGCGACTATGCCCGATCTGTCCAGTGACGTATCATCTCGCCGTGTTTCATGTGCTGGATGAGGCGGCCTACCCGGCTCGTCAGCAAGTTCATGCGGAGATTCAGCGATCGTGGTCAGAGCCCTTGCATTGTTGCTCGCACAGCTCGTGGCCACACCGGTCGTCTCCGAGACGATCGAGACCGACCAACGCGGCCCCGTGGATCTGGCGACATTCGAATGCCGCGACATCAACCGCAGCACGATGCTTCAGCGCGTCTGCTACGACCGGGCGCGGCAGGACCTCGTCGTCGCCATCAACGGCAGGTACGATCGTTATTGCGGCGTGGCGGCGGAGACGGTCGAGGGCCTTCTGGGCGCACCGTCCATGGGCCAGTTCTTCAACCGCAATATCAGCCGCGAGGTGGCCGGCAGCCGCTACGACTGCCGGGCATGACGAGAGCGCTCAGTCCGTCAGCATGGCGCCGACATCGGCTTCCGCAACCACCTGCCCGTTGACCTTGGCGTCCCCGTGAAACCACCACATGGCTTTGCGGCGGCCGAGCGAGCGCATGTGATATTCGATGGTATCGCCGGGCAGCACGGGCTTGCGGAACTTGCACTTGTCGATGGTGAGGAAGTAGACCGCCCGCGGCTTCTCGGTACCCTCGACCGACTTGATGCCGATCACGCCAGCGGTCTGCGCCATCGCCTCGATCATCATGACGCCCGGATAGACCGGGCGCTCGGGGAAGTGCCCCTGGAAGGCCGGCTCGTTGAACGTGACGTTCTTGATGCCGATGCCGCTGTAATCGGCGCGGATGTTGATCACGCGGTCGATCAAGAGCATCGGAAAGCGGTGCGGCAGGGTCTGCAGGATTGCATTGATATCTACCAGCTCGAACTTAACAGGCGATTCCTGCGTCATTCCCGTCCCTCGTCCTTCGGATCGACCTTGCTGTCGCGCACCAGACGCTCCACCGCGATGATCTCCTTGAACCATTGCTTGGTCGGTTTGGCAAAAAAACCACCCCAGCGTCCGCCCGGCGGGATGTCGTCCTTGACGCCGCTCATCGCGGTGACCTGGGCTCCATCGCCGATCTTGAGGTGGTTGTTGATGCCAACCTTTGCTCCGAGCGCCACGTTGTCGCCGATGGTCAGGCTACCCGCCAGCCCGATTTGAGCCGCCAGCAGGCAATTCCGGCCGATGGTCACATTGTGGCCGATCTGGACCTGATTGTCGATTTTGGTGCCCTCCCCGATCACGGTGTCGCGCAAGGAGCCGCGATCGATGGTGGTGCCGGCGCCGACCTCCACATTGTTCTGGATCAGCACGCGGCCGGTCTGCGGCACCTTCAGGTGGCCTTCGGGACCGAAGAAGATGAAGCCGTAGCCGTCCTGGCCGATGGAGCAGCCCGCGTGGATCAGCACGTCATTGCCGATCAGGGCGCACTGGATGGCGGTACGGGCGCCGACATTGCAGTCCCGGCCGATCTTGACGCCGGGGCCGATCACCGCTCCGACGCCGACCACGGTGCCGCTGCCGATCTCGACGTCCGGGCCGATCACGGCGAGGGGATCGATGATCACGCCGTCTTCGAGCCGGGCCGTGGGATCGATGATGGCGGACGGCGCGATGCCGTCATTGCCGATCCAGGATTGCGGCCTGAGCGCATCGCCATGCCATTCCCGGGCGAGCCTGACGAAGGCGCGGAAAGGCTGCGCCACCCGCAGCACGGCCACATGCGCGGGGACCTGGGCTTCAAATCGGGGACTCACCAGGCACGCCCCGGCCTTGGTCGCCTTCAACTCATCGGCGTATTTCAGGTTGTCGAAGAACGCCAGATGCATCGGTCCGGCTTCGTCGAGCGACGCCAGGCCCGTGATGGTGTCGTTACCTCTCGCGGGGTCGACCAGCTGCGCCTTGGCCAGCGCAGCAATGTCGGCCAGCGCTGAGGCAGGCGGTTTTGTGAAGAAGGTCGGCTGCGCCATTCCACCCCGTCGCGGTCCGGCTTCGGCATGAAGCGGCCAAGCCGCATCATGCCTCATCTCCAGGATTGGCACGATCCCTTTCGGAAACCGGCTCCAGTAATCCGGATCGTGCCGTGCTGATCGAATTAGAACGTGGTGCCGCCGCCGAACCGGAACTCCTGCGTGCGGTCGTACTTGCCCTTGCTGAGCGGCACGGCGTAGTCGAAGCGCAGCGGACCGAACGGCGACTGCCAGATCAGGCCGACACCGACCGACGAACGGATCACCTTGCTGTCGTCATACACGAGCCCGGTGCAGGTTCCGGTGCTCGACGGATTGACCGTCGACGGGATACAGCCCGGCACATTGACCTCGTTGGTAGCGGTCCAACTCGTCGGTCCCTTATAATCGTAGAGACCGCCGGCGTCGGCATAGACCGCGCCCTTCAGACCCACTTCCTTGGGCAGGAACCAGAACGGCATCTGCAATTCGAGCGAAGCGCCCCAATATTTGGTGCCGCCGAGCGCGTCCTGCGTACCGAAAGGATTCAGATCGCGCGGGCCGATGCCGTTCGGGGCAAAGCCGCGGACGAGGTTCGGGCCCATTTGGAAGTGGTCGAGCATCCGCAGATCATCGTTGATCTTGGTCAGAATACCGCCCTGGAGACGGACGATTCCGACGATATCGGACACGAGCGGGGCGTAGTACTTTCCGTCCGCCACGGTCTTCAGATAGCTGACGTCGCCGCCGACGCCGGCGAAATCCTGCCGGAAGTCGATGAGCAGACCGTCGGTCGGGTTCTTGTTGTTGTCCAGCGTGTTGTAAGTGAGCGTGTAGCCGAGCGCCGAGGTCAAGGTCTTGCCGTTGGCAAGCTCCTTG
Organism: Bradyrhizobium sp. 159; assembly: GCF_023073795.1. Taxonomy (NCBI): domain Bacteria; kingdom Pseudomonadati; phylum Pseudomonadota; class Alphaproteobacteria; order Hyphomicrobiales; family Nitrobacteraceae; genus Bradyrhizobium; species Bradyrhizobium sp. 159. Next base: position 114,226 of record NZ_JADPKE010000061.1, read on the forward strand.
CGCACCGGGAGCGAGGCTTCACCGTCACTGTAGCAGCCGAGGCCGTTGGTCGAGCTCAGGTCGAGCGGCGGGATCTGCGACGCGGCGAAGGCCGGGCTCGGGTTGAACGCCGAGGTGCCCAGATTGTTGTTACAGTTCGCCAGGTAGCTCGGCAGCGTGATTTCCTGCTGGTAGATCGAGTAGCGCAGCTGGAGCGACAGATCTTCACGCAAGGAGAAGCCGAGGCGCGGCGAGAAGCCGAGCGTCTTCGTGCCGTAGGAGATGTAGCTGTTTGAAAGCTGCTGGCGCTGATAGAGGTCGAGGCCGAGCGCGACGCGGTAGTCGAGCAGATACGGCTCGACGAACGACAGCGAGTAGCCGCGCGCATACTGGCCATAGGTCACCGCGGCCTTGGCGAACAGGCCGCGCCCGAGCAGATTGCGCTCGGAGACCGAGACCTCGGCCAGCGCGCCGTCGGTCGTGGAGTAGCCGCCCGAGATCGAGAAGTCGCCGGTCGATTTCTCTTCCATGTCGACGACCAGGATCACGCGGTCGCTCGACGAGCCGGGCTCCGTCGCGATCTTCACGCTCTTGAAGTAGTCGAGGTTCTTCAGCCGCCGCTCGGCGCGGTCGACCAGCGCGCGGTTATAGGCATCTCCTTCCGAGATGTCGAACTCGCGGCGGATCACGTAGTCGCGCGTGCGGGTGTTGCCGCGCAGGTTGATGCGCTCGATATAGGTGCGCGGGCCCTCGTCGATGTTGAAAACGACGGAGACGGTGTGCGCCTCGAAATTGCGGTCGCCGCCGGGACGAACGACTGCGAAGGCGAAACCGCGGCGCGAAGCCTCGATCTGCATCTCCTCGACCGACTTCTCGACCGATTCGACGTTGTAGAGCGAGCCGACATTGACACGCGAATAGCCCCGCATCGACGAAGGATCGAAGTTCGGAATGCTGGAGCGGAAGTCGACCGCGCCGACGCGGTATTGCGCGCCTTCCTCGATCTTGAAGGTGACGTTGAAGCCCTTCTTCTCCGGATCGTATTCGGTGAGCGCGGCCACGACCTGGACGTCGGCAAAGCCATGCTTGAGATAGAAGCGGCGGATCAGGTCGCGGTCGGCCTCGACGCGATCGGGATCGTAGATGTCCCCGCTGGCGAGGAAGCTCAGCAGGTTCGATTCGCGCGTCTTGATGACGTCGCGCAGCCGATAGGACGAGAACGCATTGTTGCCGACGAACTCGATCGACTTGACGCCGGTCTTGGCGCCCTCCTCGATCGTGAAGATCAGGTCGACGCGATTGTTCGGCTGCTCGATGATCTCGGGCGTGACGCGCACGTCATAACGGCCGGACCGCCGATAGATTTCGGCGATTCGCAGCGTGTCGGACTGCACCATGGCGCGGGAGAAGGTGCCGCGCGCCTTGGACTGGACTTCAGTGGTGAGCTGCTCGTCCTTGATCTTCTTGTTGCCCTCGAAGGCGACGCGCCCGATCACCGGGTTTTCCACCACGGAGACGATGATCTGGCCGCCGGGGCCGCGATTGATCCTGACGTCCTGGAACAGGCCGGTTTCGATCAACGCCTTGAGGCCGTCGTCGATGGCGCCTTGATCCAGGTGGCCGCCCGGACCCGGCTTGAAATAGGAGCGGATTGTCTCCACCTCGACACGGCGATTCCCCTGGACGGAAATCGACTGCACGGTCTGCGCGAGCGCAGACGAAGACACGAAAACAGCCCCAACCGGGGCAATCACCGGCGCGCCGAACATGATCAGGGTTGCGAGCAAGCCCCCCCGGAGTCGCAGTCCAAACTTCATCGCGCAACGCGCCCTTATCATTCCATACCAGACCCACCCAACACCGGTCTGGAAGATTCCCCAAGTTCAGGCCGCTTGTAGCCAATTTCCCGGACGCCGCAAACGGCCGAAAGCGCCGTGATTTCAATTTCATTGCAAGACGTTGCTCAACAGCAACGCCACAAAAAAGCCCGTATCAGGACGCCGCCATCCGAAGGATGTCGTTGTAGGTCGCAAACACCATCAGCATCAGCACCAAACCGAGCCCGATTCGGAACCCCATTTCCTGGGTCTGTTCGGACAGAGGCCGGCCGCGGACCACTTCTGCCGCGTAGAACATCAGATGGCCGCCATCGAGAAGCGGAATCGGGAACAGGTTCAGCAGACCGATCGACACGGACAGCACCGCACACAGATTGATCACGAACTGGAACCCGGCGCTGGCCGCCTGCCCCGACATCTTTGCGATTCCCAGCACGCCGCTGACCTCGTTGGGATTGCCGTTTCCGACGAACAACGAGCCCAGGAACTTGAAGGTGCTGGTGATGATGAACCAGACCTGCTCGACGCCGATCTTGAGCGCTTCGCCGACGCCCACGGGGGCGGTCGAAGCCTCACCGGCCTGCGACTTGTGCTCGACACCGAGCACACCGACGCGGTGGCGGTTGCCGAACGGATCTTTGCGCTCGAGCAGCGCCGGGGTCGCGGTCAGCGATACGATGGCGCCGTCGCGCTTGACCTGGAACGCAAGCGTTGAACCCGCACTCATCGCAACGATCCGCTGCATGTCGGCAAAGCTCTCGATCGGCTTGCCGTCGATCTGGACGACGACGTCACCAACCTTGAAGCCGGCGGCAGCCGCAGCGCCGTCGGCGACGACGCCGTCGACGCGCGCAATCGTGCTCGGCTTGCCGTAGTACAGCGCCATGCCGGCGAAGATCAGAGCGCCCAGGATGAAATTGGCGATGGGTCCGGCCGCGACGATGGCGGCGCGCGGGCCGACCTTCTTGTGATGGAAGCTGCCGGCGCGTTCCTCGGCCGTCATGGCCGCGAGCGTTTCGGCCGAGGGGGTCGAGGCCTCGCTCTCGTCACCGAAGAACTTGACGTAGCCGCCAAGCGGAATCGCGGAGATCTTCCAGCGGGTGCCGCGACGGTCGTTGAAACCGACCAGCTCGGGTCCGAAGCCGAGTGAAAAGGTTAAAACGCGAACGCCCGCCCAGCGCGCGACCAGGAAATGGCCGAGCTCGTGGAAGAACACGACGATGGTCAGGACGAACAGGAAGGGTACCGCGTAGCCGAGGAGCCCATGGCTCAACGTATTGAAACTATGGACGAAAAAGTCGATCATCGATTCCCCTCATCCAGCGCCGCAAGGCCCTGGCCCGAACTATCTAGGATGCCTTTAAGGCAATTTGAGGCAATAGGGCGGCAGCTCTATTTCGCGCAACATGGTCAACGGATATTGCGTCGTCAGCCGAGGTCATCGGCGCCTGATTCCCGCTGCGGATCCAGTCGTCCAGCGTCGCCTCGACCAGGCGCGCGATCGCACCAAACCGGATCTTGCCGGCAATGAAGGCGGCGACCGCGACCTCGTTGGCGGCGTTGTAGACGGTGGTCGCCCCCTTCCCGGTCCGGAGCGAATCGTAGGCTAGGCGGAGGCCCGGGAACCGCTCGAAATCCGGCGCCTCGAAGGTCAGCTCGCCGATCTTGGCCAAGTCGAGCTTGGCCGCCGGACCCTTGATGCGGTCGGGCCAGCCCAAGCAATGCGCGATCGGCGTCCTCATGTCGGGCGCACCGAGCTGCGCCACGACGGAGCAATCGGAAAACTCGACCATGCCGTGGATGATCGACTGCGGATGAACGAGCACGTCGATCTCGTCGGGCGCGAGCGCAAACAGATAGGACGCCTCGATCACTTCGAGCCCCTTGTTCATCATCGAGGCGGAATCGATCGTGATCTTCTGGCCCATGCTCCAATTTGGATGCTTCAGGGCCTGCTCGAGCGTGGCCTGCTCGATGTCGACAGGCTTCCAGGTCCGGAACGGGCCGCCCGAGGCGGTGATGATGACGCGCACGAGCTCGTCGCGATTGCCTGAGCTCAACGCCTGGAATAGCGCATTGTGTTCGGAATCGGCCGGCAGGATGCAGGCGCCGGCTTTTGCCGCGCGCTGCATGAAGAAATCGCCGGCGCAGACCAGACATTCCTTGTTGGCGAGCGCAACATGCGCACCGCGATCAACCGCGGCCAGCGCCGGCTTCAGCCCGGCGGCGCCGCTCACGGCCGCCATCACCCAGTCGGCCGGACGCGCACCGGCCTCGATCACCGCGCTTTCGCCGGCGCCGCATTCGGTGCTGGTGCCCGCCAGCGCAGCCTTGAGCTCGCCGAGCTTGGAGGTATCGGCGATCGCGACGTAGCGCGCGGAAAATTCCTTCGCGAGTTTGGCCAGCGCTGCGACATTGCCGTTCGCCGTCAGCGCCTCGACACGGTAGCGCTCGGGCGAGGCGCGAAGCAAATCCATCGTGCTGTCGCCGATCGAGCCGGTGGCGCCGAGAACCGTGATGCTGCGAACGTCGGACGCAGCAAGCCTGTTGTTTCGCAATGGGACTGCGCTCATATCCTCACCAAACCATAAGACCGCTTCCGGCGCTATGCACACCGTGGCGGAGAAAGCCGATAATCCATGCCGCCAAGATGGCGGCGACAAAGCCGTCCAGGCGATCCATAAGTCCGCCATGGCCGGGAATTAAGTGACTGGAATCCTTAACACCGAAGCGCCGCTTCACCGCGGATTCGAACAGATCGCCCAGAGCCGACACCACCGACAGGACAGCGCTGACGAGCAGCAATGGGGCCAGCTTTCCAAGCCCGCAGGCCGCGAAGCCTGCCGCAACCAAGAGGCTTGCGACAAAGCCGCCGAGAGCGCCCGCCCAGGTCTTCTTCGGACTGACGCGCGGCCATAGCTTCGGTCCCCCAATGCTGCGGCCGGCGAAATAGCCGCCGATGTCTGTCGCCCACACCACGAGCAGCACGAATATCAGGGCGGCGAAGCCGTTGACGAGATCCTGCCGCACTAGGATCGAGGCCAGCAGCGCCGCCGATGCATAGGCAAATCCGGTAGCCGCCCAGACGAACTTGCCCCGCGCGATCAGCATCACGATCACGCCGCCTATGAAGCCGGCGATGACAGCGGTCCTGAGCGCGCCGAAGGCAACGCAGAATCCCATGATGGCGATGGCGATGGTCCCCGTCCCCGTCAGCGCGACCGAACCCGCGCCCACCACCATCAGCCATTCAGCGAACAGCCCGATCGATACCAGGGTAACGAGAAGTGCCCACAGCCAGCCGCCGACGTAGGCGAGCGCAATGGCGAGCGGCGCCAGCACGAGCGCGGCGAGGACCCGCAGCACGAGATTGCTCGTGGCAGGCGCGGAGCCCGCCGGTGCGGCGTCGGGTTCGCTCACGAGGCGGTTTTCGCGACCAGGCCGCCGAAACGGCGCTCGCGCCTGGCAAATTCGGCGATCGCGCCTTCCAGCGCCGCCTTGTCGAAATCGGGCCAATGGATCGGCACGAAGACGAGCTCGCTATAGGCGGCCTGCCACATCAGGAAGTTGGACAGGCGCTGCTCGCCGCTGGTGCGGATGATGAGATCGGGATCGGGAATGTCGGGCGCGTCGAGATTCGCGCCAAGCGTCTCGGCGTCGATCGTATCTGGATTCCGCCTGCCCTCTCCGACCTCGCGCGCGAGCTTCTGCGCGGCCTTCGCGATCTCCTGCCGCGAGCCGTAGTTGAAGGCGACGACGAGCGTGAGGCGCGTGTTGTCGCGCGTCAGCTCCTCCGCCTCGTTGAGGAGCGCACAGATGTCGCTCTCGAGCCCTTCGCGCTCGCCGATGATGCGGACCTTGACGCCGTCGCGATGCAGGCTCGCCAGATCGTTGCGGATGAAGCGCCGCAGCAGGCCAAAGAGATCGCCGATTTCGCTCGCCGGGCGCGACCAGTTCTCCGAAGAGAACGAGAAGATGGTGAGATAGCGAATGCCGAGCTCGTGCGAGGCGCGTACCACGCGGCGCAGCGCGTCCACGCCGCGGCGATGCCCTTCCGCACGCGGCAAGCCGCGCGCGGCCGCCCAACGCCCGTTGCCATCCATGATGATGGCGACATGCGCGGGCGCGTCGGACCGGTCAGATCCTTCCGTTGCGGGCGCGGCGGCGTTGGACATGAAGGCGATGCCTTAAACGGTGAGGATTTCTTTTTCCTTGGCGGCCAGCAGCTGGTCGATCTCGGCAATCGTGCCGTCGGTCGCCTTCTGCACCTCGTCGGCGTGACGCTTCTGATCGTCTTCGGACATCTCGTGATTCTTTTCGAGCTTCTTGAGCACGTCGAGACCGTCGCGACGGACATGCCGCGCGGCGACCTTGGCGGCCTCCGCGTATTTGTGCGCGACCTTCACCAGCTCCTTGCGCCGCTCCTCATTGAGCTCGGGAATGCGCAGGCGCAGCACCTGGCCCTCGGTCGCGGGCGACAGGCCGAGATTGGAATCGACGATCGCCTTCTCCACGGCCTTGACCATCGACTTGTCCCAGACCTGCACCGAGATCAGGCGCGGCTCCGGCACGCTGACGGTGGCGAGCTGGTTCAGCGGCATGTGGGTGCCATAGGCATCGACCTGCACCGGATCGAGCATCGAGGCCGAGGCGCGCCCCGTCCGCAGGCCGCCAAGCTCGTGCTTGAGAGACTGCACAGCGCCCTGCATGCGGCGCTTCACTTCGTTGAGGTCGAAACTACCCGTGGCCATCACGTTTCTCCTTCAAATCCCGGCGACCGGTCCGCGCCCTTCTCTCGGGCGCGACGACGAGCGGTCAGCCGGCGACAATGGTTCCGTGGCCGGTGCCACGCAGAATCGCACCGATGGAGCCCGGCTCCGCGATCGAGAATACGATGATAGGCAGCGACGTCTCGCGGGCAAGCGCGAAGGCGGTCGCATCCATCACCTTGTAGCCACCCTCGATGGCCTGGGAGTGCGTCAGACGGTCGAACCGCGTGGCGGTCGGATCCTTCTTCGGATCGGCTGAGTAGACGCCATCGACATTGGTCGCCTTCAGCACTGCCTGGGCGCCGATCTCGGCGGCGCGCAGCACCGCGGTCGTGTCGGTGGTGAAGAACGGATTGCCGGTTCCGCCGCCAAGCAGCACGATCCGGCCCTCGGCGAGGTATTTGTGCGCCGCGGTGCGGGTGAACAGCTCGGAAATCTCTGGCATGACGAAGGCCGACAGCGTGCGCGCCGGCGTGCCCTTGCGCTCGATCGCCGCTTCCAGCGCGAGGCAGTTCATCATGGTCGCAAGCATGCCCATGGTGTCGCCGGTCGGGCGCGACACGCCGCGGGACGACACCTCGACCCCACGCACGATGTTGCCACCACCGATCACGACCGCCACTTCGGCGCCAAGCTTGCGGGCGGCGATCAGATCGTCCGCGACCCGGTCGACGGTCACCTGGTCGATACCAAAACCCTGCTGTCCCGCGAGATATTCGCCGGACAGCTTGATCACGACGCGACGATAGACCGGATCAGTCATGAGCACTTTCCTCGTCCGGGCGCCGCTTCCGGCGGCACGCCGGAAGGAACGTTCCGGCGCTTACTTCTTGCCGCTGGCCGCCGCGACCTCGGCTGCGAAGTCGCTTTCCTGCTTCTCGATTCCCTCACCGAGAGCATAGCGCATAAAGCCCGCGATCTTCACAGGCCCGCCGACCTTGCCTTCGGCCTCCTTCACTGCCTGCGCCACCGACTTGCCGGTATCGTGGATGAAGGCCTGCTCGAGCAGGCAGACTTCCTTGTAGTAGGTCTTGAGGCCGGACTCGACGATCTTCTCGATCACGTTCTCGGGCTTGCCCTGCTGGCGGTATTTGTCGGCGAGCACGTCCTTTTCGCGCTTGACGACCGCCGGATCGAGGCCGGTGGGATCGAGCGCAAGCGGGTTGGCGGCGGCGACATGCATCGCGATCTGGCGGCCGAGGGCGGCGAGCTCGTCGGCCTTGCCAGGCGATTCCAGCGCCACGATCACCCCCATCTTGCCGGCGCCATCGACGACGGCCCCATGGACGTAGCTCGACACCACGCCCTGGCTGACTTCGAGCTGGGCGGCGCGGCGCAGCGTCATGTTCTCGCCGATGGTGGCGATCGCGTCATTGATCGCGGTCTCAATCGTGACGTCGCCGACCTTGGCGGCCTTGATCTTCTCGACATCAGCACCGACGTCGAACGCGACCTGGGCGATCATCTTGACCAGACCCTGGAACTGGCCGTTGCGTGCCACGAAATCGGTCTCGGAGTTGACCTCGACCACGACGCCCTTAGTGCCCTTGGTGAGCGCGCCGATCAGCCCCTCGGCCGCGACGCGGCCCGACTTCTTGGCGGCCTTCGACAGGCCCTTCTTGCGCAACCAGTCCTGCGCCGCTTCCATATTGCCGTCGTTTTCGGTCAGCGCGGCCTTGCAGTCCATCATGCCCGCGCCGGTCGACTCGCGCAGGTCCTTGACCATCGCAGCTGTGATCGTTGCCATCGTTGAAAATCCTTTGTGCCTGCCGGTTCGCCGCGGCGCGGCATCGAGGCGCCCCGCCGCGGTCCATCTCAGGAATTCGCGTCAACTGAAATGGTGGCCGGACCCTATCCGGCCAACCCGTCGCTCTGTTTGACTATTCCGCTTCCGCGGTCAGCGCCTTGGCCTTGGCCACCCAGGCATCCGCGCGGCTCGGCAGACCGACTTCTTCACCGATCCTGTGCGCGGTGTCGTGGTCGAGCTCGGCGAGCTGCCAATAGTGGAAGATGCCGAGATCGTTGAACTTCTTCTCGATCGCACCCGACACGCCCGGGAGTTTCTTGAGGTCGTCGGCGGTGCCGCGGGGCCCCGCAAGGCCCTGGAAGCCGCTGGGGGAAGCGGCCGGCAGTTCTTCGGCGACGACCGGCTGGGCCGAGGCGCCGATATCGATGCCGGAATCGCCCTGAGCGCGCGAGATGCCGTCGATCGCCGCACGCGCAATCAGGTCGCAATAGAGCGAGATCGCGCGGCCGGCGTCGTCATTGCCCGGCACCACATAGGTGATGCCCTTGGGATCCGAATTGGTGTCGACGATCGCCGCAACCGGGATGTTGAGCCGCTGCGCTTCCTGGATCGCGATGTCTTCCTTGTTGGTGTCGATCACGAAGATCAGGTCGGGCAGGCCGCCCATGTCCTTGATGCCGCCGAGCGAGCGGTCGAGCTTGTCGCGCTCGCGCTGCAGCGTCAGGCGCTCCTTCTTCGTGTAGGAATTGGCTTCGCCGCCCGACAGCACGTCGTCGAGGTGACGCAGGCGCTTGATCGAGGCCGAGATCGTCTTCCAGTTGGTCAGCGTGCCGCCGAGCCAGCGCGAATTGACGAAATATTGCGCGCAGCGCTTGGCCGCGTCCGCAACGCCGTCCTGCGCCTGGCGCTTGGTGCCGACGAACAGGATGCGGCCGCCCTTGGCAACCGTGTCGCTGACGGCCTGGAGAGCCTGATGCAGCATCGGCACGGTCTGGGCGAGGTCGACGATGTGGATGTTGTTGCGGGTGCCGAAAATGAACGGAGCCATTTTCGGGTTCCAGCGGTGAGACTGGTGACCAAAGTGCACGCCAGCTTCGAGCAGCTGACGCATGGTGAAATCGGGTAGCGCCATCGTTCTAATTCTCCGGTTGGTTCCTCCGGAAACGTGTGAGCAAAACGGAGCGTTCTCGCCCCGGTTGCCACCGGACGGCCTTGTGAGCCATGTTTCCGTGTGAGATGGCGCGCTATATAGCGCCATTTCGGCCAGAAGCAAGGAAATAAGGCGGCTCCTCCAGGGCGCCCGAAAGCTTCAGTCGCTTCCTGGCGCCCCTTTTCGGATCCCTAGCACTTCGGCTGGCCGGGCGGGCAGGTCTTCGGTGGCGGGCCGGCCGGCCGCGGTGGAGGCGCCGGGCGCGGCGGCGCGGCGGCCATCGGAGGTGGCGCCGGCCGTGCGACTGGGGGTGGCGGCGGCGCAGGCCGTGCGATCGGAGGAGGTGGCGCCGGTCGCGCCATCGCAGGCGGGGGCGGCGCGGGCCGGGCCACGGGCGGCGATGGCGCCGGTCGAGCCACGGCCACCGGCGGAGGCGCGGCCCGCGGCGGCGGAGGTGGCGCGACACGGGGCGGCGGCGGTGGCGTCGGTCTCGCCGCAGCTTGGGGGTGCGGCGGCGCAACGGGCTTGGCCGCCTGCGGCGGCGGCGCCGGTCGATGATCCTGAACCCTGGATGGCTCTCGCGCCGCCACTGGCGCCGCCGGCTTGGCCGTGCTCGGGACCGCCGGCTTACCACCGGCGGCTGCACCGGGCGGCGGCACTGCGCCGGGCTGCGGTCCGGCTGGCCTGCCGCGCACCTCGGCTCCAGGCGGCGTCGTTGCCCCTGGCCTAGACAACCGCGCTGACGGGGTCATCGGACCCGCGGGAGCCGTCGGGTTTGCCGGCGCCGTCGCCGCGTGCGGCGGCGTAGGCGGAGCGTTGCCGACAGGCGCCGTCGCGGTCGAAGCGGGTTTGCCATGGGGCGTGGCAGCGCCAGGCGCCCCTCCTACCCCGGCCGGGGGTGGCGGTCCGCCAGGGGTGCCGGGCGCAGGCAGCGTATTGGCCTGCGGTAGCCTGGCCGGAGCCGGCGCTTGCGGCGTGGCAGCAGGAGCACCTCCGGCGGGGGCTGTCGCGGTCGGACTGGGTGCACCCGGTCTCGCACCAGGAGTGAGATTGGCGGGAGCAGGAGCCGGTGCAGAGATACCCGGTCGCGCGGTCGGCTGGATGGTCGCACTCGGCGGCATCGGCGCCTTGCCCTGCTGGATCAGGGCGGCGCGCTGGATGACGGCCTGCGGCACCGCCGGACCTGCCGGGTTGGCGCGTCCGGCGACGGCTGGTGCCAGATTGCCCAGCGCGGGCGCTGCCCCGGTCGGCGGCGCCGGCGGCCGGTTGATCACGGTGTTGATGACCGTCGTATTATGAATGTTCGCATAGATGATGTTGTTCGGCGGCGGCGCGACATAGGCCGGCGGCCGGACGAACACCGGGATCGGGACGAACACCGGCTGCGGCAGCACGAACAGGCCGACCACGGGCAGCGGCGGCGGCAGCACGACGAAATCGGGCGGCGGCGGCGGCAAATAGTAGACCGGCGGCGGTGGTGGCGGCGCGAAGCCGAAATCGGGGTCGCTGAAATACAGCACGGGGCGGTCGACATAGACCACCTCCTCCGGCGGCGGTGGCGGCACGTCGTAGTCGATCATCGCAAAGCTCGGCGGCGGCTCGGGCGGTGCGGTGAGGATCGCAAGGCGGCGGCGCGCATCGGCCGCATGCGGCCCGCGCGGATAACGGCGCAGATAAGACCAATAGGCCTCCGGCGTGTCGGTCCGATAGGTCCGCCGCCAGGTGATCGCCTCGCGACGCGCCGCGACGATCGCCATGACCCGCTTGGAGAGCGGATCATTCGGAAAGGCGGCGAGGAATTCCTCATAGGCCGCCAGCGTGTCGCGCTCGAGCGCGGCGGCGTAGGCATCCTGCACGCCGAGATCGCGGATCGGCTTGCTCCGGATCGCGGCGACTTGGTCGGGCGCGGCCTCCGGCGGCGGCGCGTCGGGCGCCCGCTCGAAGAAGGAAAACTGGGTGGTGATCTTCTGCTCGTTCCAGGGCACCTGCGCACCCTTGGAGGCCTCGTTGACGCGCAGGCGGACGCGGTCGAATACCTCGGGCAGCGGCAGGCCGCCGGTGCGGATCATTTCGGCTAGCGACTGCGCATAGATGCCGTAGGGCCCCGCCTCCTCCGGCGCTACCGTGCCGGGCGCCGCATTGAAGGCAATCAGCATGTTCGCCTCGGGCTCGACCAGCGCAAGGCCGCTCGCGATCGGCTGGCCGCCCTCGATGAAGGGCTGCGCGCGGGCCGCATCGAGCACGACGATGCTCGCCTTGAGCGGAATGGCGGCGAGCTGGCGGATATAGTCGCTGACGCGCAGGGCCTCGGTCGGAATATCCGTGTCGCGGGTGACGTTGGAATCGACCGGCATGAAATAGTTCTCGCCGGCAAGCTGTACCCCATAGCCTGCGAAATAGATCATCGCGACGGTGCCGGGGCCTGAGGCCTGCGCCTTCTGAATGAAGTCGCGAAGGCTCTTGCGCAACGTGTCGCCGTCGAGATCGCGCGCGCCGACGACGTCGAAGCCCGCGGCCTGCAGCGTCTGCGCGATCAGGCCGGCATCGTTCGCAGTCGTGGCCAGCGGCGACTTGGCATAAGCGCCATTGCCGACCACGAGCGCGATGCGCTTCTCCGGCTGCTGCGCGTTTGCGGGGCCCGCGATGTTAGCGGCCGCAAGCAACAGCATTGGCAGCAAGGCGAAGATAAGAACCCGGTTTGTCCCACGCATGGCTTGTCCGCCGCTGTTGTTGTTGAAGTCCCTACCGTACACTAGGCCCGTGGCAGCCTGAACGGAATTTGAACGGATTGCGGCAGCCGATGGCCCTAGCCAACGTCTGTTCGGCAAGCCACCTCACTCGAAAATATGAAAGCGCACTACTCCGCCAGCCGGAGCTCCGCGACGGTCGTCCTCGCAGCCGCCTCATCAACCGGCGAGAAATCCACCGGGCCCGGATTCTTGTAGGCCGAAGTCATGGCCAGGGTGAGGCCATATCCCAGCAATCCGGTGCTGGCATTCGCGATCACGGCGTTCTTGCGGTCGCTGTTTCGGGCCAGATAGAAATACGTTCGGCCGGATTGGACCGAGATGTCCTGACGCGTCTTCCCAGGAAAACCGGGCTCTGCCGCGAAAAACTGATGCTCGCCGGCCGGCCGATCGGTGTAGAGGTAGGTGCCGGTCTTCAGTCCCTTGAGCACCGCGCCATCCAACGCAAACTCCCAGCCCGCGTCGGCTACGCCACCGAAACCCTTCTCGCGGAACACCACGATGCGCGCCTGCCCCGCTTTCGGCGGTCCAATCTTCTGCATCGCGGTCGCGTAATCCAGCCCGCTCCGCTCTGTTTGGCAGCCACATAGCATAGCCGCCGCAATGAGCAGCAAAACCCCACGCAAAACCATCGAAGCCCCCGCCTACCCAGGCGTGAGGCTAGCGCAAAACAGCTTTTGATTGCAACACAGTCAGCATGGTTGTCCTGTGCCGCTCCACTGCAATTGCTACGGGTCGACCTTGCGGCCGGCCTCTGCCGGAAAGAGGCGCGACCGCCCCCGATGCTTCGCGAGGTGGATTCAGCCCTGGGCAATCAACTCGACGGTCCCCGTATTGAGCCGATAGATGCCGCCGACCACCTTGAGCTTGCCCTGCTCGACCGCTGCGTTGAGAATTGGGGCGGCCGATTTCAGCTTGGCGACGTTGTCGATGACATTCTGACGAATGGCGTTGTCGAGCGCATTCCCACTTTGCTGGGCAACCGCCTTCACCGCCGGCGCGATCGCGGACACGAGCGAGGGGATGTGCCCCGGCAGCGGCTTGTCGTCCTTCAGCGACTTGATCGTCGCGTCGACCGCGCCGCAGCTGTCGTGGCCGAGCACCAGGATCAAGGGCGTGCCGAGCACCGCGACCGCGTACTCCAGGCTGGCAACGGTTTCATCGCCCGCGAAATTTCCGGCGACGCGGCACACGAAGAGGTCTCCGCGTCCGCTGTCGAAGGCATATTCGGGTGCGATGCGCGAATCGGCGCAACTCAGAACGGCCGCATACGGATTTTGACCGCCGACCAATGCCTCGCGCTCATGCGTGAAGTCGTGGCGACGGGAAACGCCCGATACATAGCGCGCATTGCCCTCCATCAACCGCTTGAGTGCGGCATCGGGCGACAGCACGTTCTGCGGCTTGGGCGGCGCCTTTGCCTCCTTGGCCACCGCCGTCCCGCCAAACGCCGCCATCCCGAGCGCCGAGGCGGCAAAAAGCACCATCGAGCGCCGGGAGGGAGCAACCGTTTGATGCAGATTTTCAGAGCATTTTTCGCACATGGCTGTTGTCCTCCCTGAAGACCCGCCGAACACGATTATCCGGCAAACAACTGATAGCTGCGCCAGGCAGATTTCGAAACCGTGCAAGAATGATAGTCAAGATTTGGTTTGCGGCGGTGCCGGCAACGTCAGAGCTGCTGCACGTCGACCACGCCAGCGACCGCCTTGATCGCACCGGCGATCTGCGGCGAGACCTTGAAGCGGCCGGGCAGCTTCATCTCCACCTCGGTCTCCAGGTCGAGCATCATCACCAGCGAGACTTCGCCGTCGCCGTTGGAGCGCGGTGCGGTGCCGGGACTGCCGATCTTTGGCGCGGCACCGTTCGCGGGCGCCATCTCTGGCCCGGCGAGACGCTTGGCGATCGACTCCAGCGGCTTGGTATCGCGCACGAAGATGCGCAGGCCCTTCTGCGTCTTGGCGGCGGCATCATCCAGCGGCTCGGCATGCAGCACGCGGGCGCGGACGTCCTCGCCCTGGAGCTCGGCGCCGAGCTGGAGCAGCACGGCGGCGCCCGGCTCCAGCACGTCGCGATACTGCGCAAGGCCTTCGGAGAACAGCACGGCCTCGAAATGGCCGGTCGGATCGGACAGGCCCATGATGCCCATCTTGTTGCCGGTCTTGGTGCGCCGCTCCATGCGCGAGACCACGGTGGCCGCGACCTTCCCGGCAGTCGCGCCGGTCTTTACCGCGCGCGAGAACTCCGCCCAGCTCTGCACCCGCAGGCGCTTCAGCACGGTGGCGTAATCGTCGAGCGGATGTCCGGACAGGAAGAAGCCGATCGCGTCGTATTCACGCCGCAGCCGCTCGGCCGGCAGCCAGGGCTCGACCTGCGGCAGCATGATGCTGGGCGCATCAGCCGAGCCGCCGAACATGTCGTTCTGGCCAATCGTCGCGGCTTCATGCGCGCGCTGGCAGGCGGCGAGAATCGCGTCCGCGCCGGCGAACACGCGCGCCCGGTTCGGCTCCAGCGTGTCGAAGGCGCCGGCGGCGGCGAGACTCTCGATGATGCGCTTGTTGATCGCGCGCGGCGACACCCGCGCGGCAAAATCGGCGAGCGAGGTGAACAGGCCGTTCTTGGTCCGCTCCGCAATGATCTGATCGATCGCCTGGATGCCGACGCCCTTGAGCGCGGCGAGCGCGTAATAGATCGTCTTCTCGCCGACCTCGAAGGTCGCGCCCGAGCGATTGATGTTCGGCGGCTCGACCTTGATACCGAGGCGCTGCGCCTCGGAGCGGAATTCGGAGAGCTTGTCGGTGTTGTTGAGATCGAGCGTCATCGACGCCGCGATGAACTCCACCGGATAATGCGCCTTCATGTAGGCGGTGTGATAGGACACCAGCGCATAGGCCGCGGCGTGGCTCTTGTTGAAGCCGTAATCGGCGAACTTGGCGAGCAGCTCGAAGATGGTCTCGGCCTGCCCCTTGGGCACGCCGTTCTTCACCGCGCCCGCGACGAAGATCTCGCGCTGCTTCTCCATCTCGGCGCGGATCTTCTTGCCCATGGCGCGGCGCAAGAGGTCGGCGTCTCCGAGCGAATAGCCCGACATCACCTGCGCGATCTGCATCACCTGTTCTTGGTAGATGATGACGCCGAAGGTCTCTTTGAGGATCGGCTCCAGCACGGGATGCAGATATTCCGGCTCCTCGTCGCCGTGCTTGCGCGCGCAATAGGTCGGGATGTTCGCCATCGGACCCGGGCGATAGAGTGCCACCAGCGCGATAATGTCCTCGAAACGGTCGGGGCGCATGTCGATCAGCGCGCGCCGCATGCCCTGGCTTTCAACCTGGAACACACCGACCACGTCGCCGCGCGCCAGCATCTGGTAGCTCTCGGCGTCGTCGATCGGCAGCGTGGCCAGATCGACGTGGATGCCGCGCGGTTTCAAGAGCTTCACCGCGACGTCGAGCACCGTCAGCGTTTTCAGGCCGAGGAAGTCGAATTTGACGAGGCCCGCCGGCTCGACCCACTTCATGTTGAATTGGGTCACCGGCATGTCGGATTTTGGATCGCGGTACAGCGGCACGAGCTCGCTCAAGGGGCGATCGCCGATCACGATGCCGGCCGCATGGGTCGAGGCGTGACGGGTCAGGCCTTCGAGGCGCTGGGCGATATCGAAGGCGCGCGCCACCACCGGGTCTTCGTCGCGGAACGCCTGGAGCTTCGGCTCGCTTTCGATCGCAGCCGCAAGCGTCACCGGGGCGGCCGGATTCTGCGGTACGAGCTTGGTCAGCTTGTCGACCTGCCCGTAGGGCATCTGCAGCACGCGGCCGACATCGCGTAGCACGCCCCGCGCCTGCAGCGTACCGAAGGTGATGATCTGCGCGACCTGGTCGCGGCCGTAGCGCTGCTGCACGTATTGGATCACCTCGCCGCGACGGTCCTGGCAGAAGTCGATGTCGAAGTCCGGCATCGAGACGCGCTCGGGATTGAGGAAGCGCTCGAACAGCAGGCCGAACCTGATCGGATCGAGATCGGTGATGGTCAACGCCCAGGCGACCAGCGAGCCGGCGCCGGAGCCGCGGCCCGGCCCGACCGGAATGCCTTGCGACTTCGCCCATTTGATGAAGTCCGACACGATCAGGAAGTAACCCGCGTATTTCATGCGGATGATCACGTCCAACTCGAAGGCAAGCCGCTTGGCGTATGTCTCCTCCGTCGTGCCCTGCGACAGTCCGTGGACACGCAGGCGGTTGGCTAGCCCCTCCTCCGCCTGGCGCTTCAATTCGGCGGCCTCGACTGCGGCGGCATCCGAGCTCGATGCGGCGCCGACGGTGAAGAACGGCAGGATCGGCTTGCGTGTCATCGGGCGGAACGAGCAGCGCTCGGCGATCTCCACCGTCGAGGCCAGCGCCTCCGGAATGTCGGCGAACAGCACCGCCATTTCCGCGCGGGTCTTGAAGCGGTGATCGGGCGTGAGCTGCTCGCGGTCGGTCTCGGCGATCAGGCGCCCACCGGCGATGCACAGCAGCGCGTCATGCGCTTCGTAATCGTCGGTCGCGGCGAAATACGGCTCGTTGGTCGCGACCAGCGGCAGGCCCTTGGCATAGGCAATGTCGATCAGGCCGCTCTCGACGCGCCGCTCCTTGTCGGTGTTGTGGCGCTGCAATTCGACATAGAGGCGGTTGCCGAACAGGCTGGCGAGACGCTCGCAGCGCGACGCCGCGATTTCGGCCTGCCCGGTGGCGAGCGCCAGCGAGACAGGTCCATCCGGACCGCCCGTGAGCGCGATCAGCCCCTCGGTCTCACCTTGGAGCCAGTCGAACTTGATGTGGGGGGCGTGGGTGTCGGGCGTCTCCAGGAATGCCCGCGAGTTCAGCCGCATCAGGCTGCGATAACCGCGCTCCTGCGCCGCCAGCAGCACCACGCGCGACGGCCCCAGCGCGTTGCGCGCATTCGGATCCTGGTCGCCGAAATCGACCGCCAGCTCACAGCCGACGATCGGCTGAATGCCGGAACCCGCCATCTTGTCGGAGAACTCCAGCGCACCGAACATGTTGTCGGTATCGGTCAGCGCCAGGGCCGGCTGGTGGTCTCTCTTGGCGAGCTCGGCGAGCTTGGCGATCTTGATCGAGCCCTTGAGCAGCGAATAGGCCGAGTGAACGTGAAGGTGGACAAATCCGGCGCTCGGCATGGTCGCGTGACGGCCTCTTGCAGGGGGAATGGAGCGGTCGCCGGCTCCTCAAGGCATCATGCACTCGCCCGGCCGACTCGCCTCCTAATGGTGCGGTGTGGCGCCGCGAGAGTCCACGGCGGAGCGGCCAATCCGCCGCGTCGTCCCGCTTTTCCCCAACCGCGTCCTCTAGAGCTGGGGAATTACCTGGGCCCAGATCGCGATCATCCCGACGAACAGTGTGATCGAGGCCAGTGCGGCGGCTTCTTCCACGAAAACCCTGAACATGTCTCGCTCCTTTTGCTAGAACGTAGGAAGAACATTGTTCTCATTTCGTTCTCTGGAGTCAAGCCAGCTCAACCATTCCGAAAGGGAATGGTTAACTCGTTGAATTCGAAAACAAAAAAGCCCCGGCGCGAGGCCGGGGCTTTTCGACGATCGCTTCCTGAAGGAAGCGGTTCGTCTTAGTAGCGGGCAACCATCGGGCCGCCGAACTTGTAGTTCAGGCGGACGAGGCCCATGTCGACGTCCTGACGGATGCGCTCGGTGCCAGCGAAGCCAGCGAACGTCACGTCCTTGTCGGCCAGGAAGATGTGGTTGTACTCGACGCCAACCGACCAGTTCGGGGCGAAGCCGAACTCGAGGCCGGCACCGACCGTACCACCCCAGCGGGTGTCGCTGGACGAGGCGAGCAAGGGACCGCCGAGGCCATAGATCTCGTACTTGTCGCCGACCACAGCCGCACCGCCCTTGACGTAGAGCAGCACGTTGTTCCAGGCGTAGCCGACCTGGCCGGTGATCAGACCGAACGAATCGATCTTGGTGCGGTTGCGGGTGGCGAACAGCGCGCTGACGTTGTCGCCCGTGAAGTCAGCCCAGTTGCCCTGGCCTTCCACGCCGAACACGAACTGGCCGGACTGCCAGCGATAGCCGATCTGGCCACCGACCGTGCCGCCGGTCGCATCGTGCGAGCCTTCGCGGCCGACACCAACGAAATCCCAGGTGGTGCGAGCCGAACCGCCACCGCCGTTGATGCCGATGTAGAAGCCGCTCCAGTCGTAAACTGCGGCGATCGCCGCCGGCGGAGCCTTGGTGTAAGGCCGCGCCGCCAGGTCAGCAGCCACCGCCGGCGCAGCCGCGCTGAGCGCAATCAGGCTGACAGCGGCAAGCAACAAATTCTTCTTCATTTGATTCCCGTTCCAGTTTCTTCAGTAGGCCCCCGGGCCGTGCCGTCGTCATATCAGCGATCGACAGAATTGCTGTAACCGCGACGCAACAGTTAGAGCCAAAGGGCCGCGCTTCATTAATGAACATTTAGCAGAGCGCACTGGAAACCCTTTGAAACTAGTGTTTTCAGGAGTTCCAATGTCGACTACACGACCTAACCTGCACGCGCGCGTAACAACGTCGCGGGCACATTCGCGTGATTGGAGAATTCAGATGCGAGTCCAAGCTTCTCTCCCCATTGTCGCCACATTTTCGCTCGGGCTTGCCACATTTGCGCTCGGGCTCAGCGCGAGCTCGCCGGCGCGCGCCTTCGGCACGCACCATCCATTCTGCCTCACCGGCGATGAATGGCCGGGGCTGAGCAATTGCAGGTTCGATACCTATGCGCAGTGTCAGGCGAGCGCATCGGGCCGCGCGCTGACCTGCATCGCCAATCCGTTCTTCGCAGGCCAGAGCGATGATCCCTACGCGTATCAAAATCGTCCGCGCGCGCAGACGCCGGGCTATGCCTTGCCGCGCTGAAATACGCGGCGCGTGGACCACGCTCGTCGCAATCGGCTTGCTCCTTACGAGCACTCTTGCGCACGCGCAGACCTATGATCCGCGCTATCCGGTCTGCATGCAGATCTACGGCCCCGTCGGCTATTTCGACTGTCGCTACGGTTCGCTCGAGCAGTGCAGATATCTCGCCGTCGGACGTTCGGCGAGCTGCGTCGTGAATCCCTATTTCCCGGCAAGCAAACCGACGTCCCCTCGCCGATCGAGCCGCGCCGCCGCTGGCGCCGGATAATCCCAGCGATCGTATGGCCTGGCGTCTCTCAGCTTTGCCAGGACGTGTTGCGGATGCGCGTACACGCATTTGGCTTGCGGAACGTCGGATCGTGATCTTCGATGTAGTCGAAATTGACCGTTCCGAACGTCGTCTGCGGCTTCTTCAGGGCCGAGCAGGTCTGCACCTTCAGGAACTCGTTCTTGAAGTCACCGCGCGGAAACGCAGTGATCACCTCTTCGCGTTGATCCGGTGTGTAGTCGTCAAATCCAACGCCGACGACGTCCACCAGAACGCCAGCGTTGGTGAGAGCAATTTCCGGCCTCATATATTGCGGAATGCCGGGAGTGGTGTGCAGCGCGATCGCTTCCCACACCAGATCGGCCTGCGGCTCGGCAATGCCGCGCGCTCGAAGAAAGTCGCGTGCCGCGTCTGCGCCATCGACCTCAAACCGCTTGGTCTCGGTGTGGTAATGATCGACCAGGCCGAGGTCGTGGAACAGCGCCGCGACATAGAGCAGCTCGGAATCGAATTTGAGCTTTTGTCGCAGTCCTTTGATCGCGCCGAATACGTAGACGCGAACCGAATGGTTGAACAACATCTCGTCTTCGTACTGGCGCACCAGTTCAGCGGCTTCGCGCGCCAGCTTGCTGTCGGGAATTTTCACGCCGGAAATCACGCTCGTCATTTTCAGGCTCTGCTTTGCATTTCGGCTGACGCCGTTCGGCCTGTCAGGCTGTTTTCTCCACGGCCGCCTGCGGCGAATTCCGGAAGCTGATCGACATTCGATTGTATGCATTCATCAGGCTGATTGCGATCGTGAGATCGACCAGCTCGCGCTCGCTGAAGACCGTGCGGGCGGCTTGATACGCCTCATCCGGAACGTTGGTCTGAGCGACGCAGGTCACCGTCTCGGCCCATGCGAGAGCCGCGCGCTCGCGTTCGTCGAAGAGATTGCCAGCCTCGGCCCACGCCTGCACCAGCGCGAGCTTTTCGATCTTTACGCCGCTCTTGAGCAGGTCGCAGGTGTGCATGTCCAGGCCGGAGACGGCGATGTCGCCATTCGCTATGCGACCAGCCGAGCACGGCCAACAGACGGAATGGTCGATGATCTCTTCATCGATACGTTCTGGCCGGTTTGCAGTCCGCATTTGCTTGCAGCGGAGCGCCTGAAGAGACCAATCGATCCTGCAAATCACGTTCTGATTCACTCCTATTGGTCGCCCGCCGATCGTGAGCCACCGACATGGCAGAGATGGCTTGCTGCGGCTCAGCGCAGGTGGCGCGAGGTGCCCCAATTCAAGGACATGCAGCATTTGAGCTTCCGGGAGGAACTGTACGCCATCGAGGCGGTGATCGCCGGACACGGTGTCGGGATTTCAGTGATGTGCCCGTGGCACACGAGCTCGCAGCTGGCACGCTCGTGAAGGCGTTCAAGTTGAGCTTGCCTGGCTACGGCTTCCATGTGGTCAGTAAGCCAAGCCATCCGCGAGCACGACCATCCGGGCTTTTTCGCAGTGGTTGCGGTCAAGCCCTTGATCCGCTTCTCAGTACCCTCGAAGGGTCCTCTTCCTGATCAAGCGTTGCAATCCGAACCGCAGCGTCTCCGCTTGCCTTTCGAAAGCAGACGCGCTGGCCTCGATGTCTTGGTGCCCTACACCGGCGTATAGATCACGAGCTTCAGCGCGGGATCGTCGTTGGCCTGAAAACTCGTGTGCTCGAACCGGAGCACGCCCTTGGTCGGATGGTTCATGGTCTTCAGGCCCGAGGCGGTGCTGCGGATCTCGTGCGCCTCCCACCAATTGACGAATTCCGGACTGCCCTGACGCAGCCGCGTGAGCAGCTCGGTGAAGGCGGGATCGCCCGCCCAGACGTCGTGAGTGGCGCGAAACATCGCGACCATGCTCTTGGCCACGTCGGTCCAGCTCGCGCCGTAGAATTTTCGCGTCTGCTTGTTCGTCAACACCAGGAGCAACGTATTGCGATCCTGCTCCGGCAGCTGGCCGAAGCCAAAGATCTCCTCGGCCGCCGCGTTCCAGGCCAGCACGTCCCAGCGCCGCCCAGTGACATAGGCGGGCTGCGTCAAGCTGTCGATCATCCGCCGGATCGGCGGCGGCACGATCTCGGGCACGAAGGCCGCCCTCGCGCCGTCGCGCGCCAGCGCCTTCAGATGCGCATGCTCGGTCTTGCTGAGACGCAGCGCGCGGGCGAGCGCATCGACGGTGGTGATCGAGGGGCTGACGGTGCGACCCTGTTCGAGGCGGATGTACCAGTCGACACCGATGCCGGCAAGCTGCGCGACCTCCTCACGCCGCAGCCCCGCCGTGCGCCGCCGGCGGCCCGCCGGAAGACCTACTGCCTTCGGTGACAGCTTTTCGCGGCGTGACCTGAGGAAGTCGCCGAATTCGACGCGGCGTGGGTCGGCCATGATGTCGTTCCCGCGATGGAGGGTCGTTGCAATACTAGGATAATACCAGGCCTTCTTGTCCCCTCCAAGGCAGCGCATATGCGCTTCACCCGACCTTGAGAGGTGAACATCGTGAAAGCTGCCGTACTCAAATCCTTCGGCTCGCCACTGGTGATCGAGAATGCCCCCGAACCGGTGCTCGGCACCGGCGAGGTCATCGTCGATGTCGTTGCCACGCGCGTGCTGTCCTACATGAACGAGGTCTTCGACGGGACACGCAATTATGCGCTCGACCTGCCGGTTATCCCCGGTCCCGGCGGCATCGGCCGGGTGCGCGCGATCGGCCCGGACGCAACCAGGCTTGCGATCGGCGACTGGGTGTTCTGCGATCCGACGGTGCGTTCGCGCGACGATGCCGTTGCGCCCGACATTGCCCTGCAAGGGCTCACGGCCGCCGGCCCTGGCGGCATGCGCCTGCAAAAGCATTTTCGCCACGGCTCGTTTGCCGAGCAGATGCGGGTCCCGACCGAGAACGTCACACGTCTCGGCGCGATCACACCGGAGGCAGCGGCGCAATGGTGCGCCCTTGGGACACTGCTCGTGCCCTATGGCGGCTTCCTTGCCGCGAACCTGCGACCAGGCGAAACTGTGCTGGTGAGCGGGGCCACCGGCAATTTCGGCAGCGCGGCCGTCTCGGTCGCGCTGGCAATGGGCGCGGTCTGCGTGATCGCGCCCGGCCGCAACGAAACAATCCTGGCCGACCTCGTCCGCCGCTTCGGCAGCCGCGTGAAGCCGGTCAAGCTCACTGGCGTTGAGGACGACGACCGCGAGAGCATGAAGCACGCGGCATCAGGTCCGATCGACTGCGTGCTCGACATCATGCCGCCCTCGGTCAGCACCAATGTGGTGCGCGCGGCGGTCATGACGGTGCGCCCGTATGGCCGCGTCGTGCTGATGGGCGGCGTCGGGATGGCGGGCGGTGCAGGGCTCGAGCTGCCCTACCCCTGGATCATGCGCAACTGCATCAGCATCCACGGCGTCTGGATGTACCCGCCGGACGCAGCAACCCGCCTGATCGCGCTGGTGCGTGCCGGGCTGCTCAGGCTCGACGAATACGAGGTGACGGCGTTCGATCTCGACCACGCCAACGGGGCCGTGGAACACGCCGCCGCCAATGGCAGGCCGTTCAAACTGACGGCGATCCGGCCTTGATACCCAGAGGGCGCGGGGGAGCGCCGTCGCCAATTTTTTTCGCAAGTCCGGCCAAGCACTTGGCTACTGTGCATGGGGTTGTTTTCGCATTTTAATCGAGCTCGACCACCTGGCCGTTCGACAGCGAGACGCGCCGGTCCATGCGCCCGGCGAGCTCCATGTTGTGAGTCGCGATCAGCATCGACACCTGCGTCGCCTTGACCAGCTGCATCAGGGCCTGGAACACGTGCTCGGCGGTGCCGGGGTCGAGATTGCCGGTCGGCTCGTCCGCAAACAGCACGCGCGGCGCGTTGGCAACCGCACGTGCGATCGCGACGCGCTGCTGCTCACCGCCCGACAATTCCGCCGGACGATGGGTGATGCGGTCGCCGAGGCCGAGATAGCCCAGGATCTCCTTGGCGCGCTTGACGCTCTCGGATTTCTTCAGGCCGCGGATCATCTGTGGCAGCATGACATTCTCAAGCGCCGAGAACTCCGGCAGCAGCCGGTGCGACTGGTAGACGAAGCCGATATCGGTGCGGCGCAACTGGGTGCGCTCGATGTCGGGCAGCTGCGAGGTCGGCGCGCCCGAGACATAGACCTCGCCGGAATCCGGTGCCTCGAGCAGCCCCGCAATGTGCAGCAGCGTCGACTTGCCGGACCCCGACGGCGCCACCAACGCGACTGACTGCCCGCGCCACAACGCCAGCTTGGCGCCGTCGAGGATCGTCAGCGGCATCTCGCCCTGCACGTACTGCCGCTTTATCTCGTGGAGATAAATGACTGGTACATCTTCCGCCCCCTGCTGCTCCATCAGCCCCTCACTCGTACCGGAGCGCTTCGACCGGATCGAGGCGCGCGGCGCGCCACGACGGGTACAGCGTCGCCAGGAACGACAGCGTCAGCGCCATGACGACGACCGCCGTGGTTTCGCCGACGTCGATCTCGGCGGGCAGCTTCGACAGGAAATAGAGTTCAGGCGAGAATAGCTCGGTGCTGGTGAGCCAGGACAGGAATTGCCTGATGGACTCGATGTTGAGGCAGATCACGAGACCGACGAAGAAACCGACCAGCGTGCCGACCACGCCGATCGAGGCGCCCGTGATCAGGAAGATCCGCATGATCGAGCCCTGCGAGGCACCCATGGTGCGCAGGATCGCGATGTCGCTGCCCTTGTCCTTCACCAGCATGATCAGGCCGGAGACGATGTTGAGAGCGGCAACCAGCACGATCATGGTCAGGATCAGGAACATCACGTTGCGCTCGACCTGGAGCGCGTTGAAGAAGGTCGAGTTGCGCTGGCGCCAGTCGACCAGGAACACCGGGCGGCCCGCAGCCTCCGTCACCGCCTTGCGGAAGGCGTCGATCTTGTCGGGGTTGGTGGTGAACACCTCGATCGAGGTGACGTCGTTGCTGCGGTTGAAATAGGCCTGCGCCTCGGCCAGCGGCATGAACACGAAGCCGAGATCGTATTCGGACATGCCGATCTCGAACACGGCGACGATCTTGTAAGGCTTGATGCGCGGCGTTGTGCCCATCGGGGTGACCGCGCCCTTCGGCGCCACCAGCGTCACGCTGTCGCCGGCATGCAGCGACAGCTGGTCGGCGAGCCGGCGGCCGATCGCGACGCCCTGCCCTTCGTCAAAGCCCTCGAGCGAGCCCTGCTTGATGTTCTTGGCAATCGAGGTGAGGTTGTTGAGGTCGTCGGAGCGGATGCCGCGCACCAGGACGCCCGAAGCGTTCCATGGCGATGACGCCAACGCCTGGCCATCCACCACGGGCGCAGCGAGCCGGATGCCCTCGACCTGGCTGAGGCGGTCGGCGACGTCCTTCCAGTCGGTCAGCGGCGATTCCAGCGGCTGGACCAGGATATGGCCGTTGAGCCCTAGGATCTTGTCGAGCAGCTCCTTGCGGAAGCCGTTCATGACGGCCATGACGATGATCAGCGTCGCCACGCCCAACATGATGCCGAGAAAGGAGAACCCGGCGATGACCGAGATGAATCCCTCCTTGCGGCGCGCTCGCAAATAGCGCCCCGACAGCATCCACTCGAATGGCGCAAAAGGCGCGGTCTGCACGGTTTCGGTCATGGTCTCGTCCATCGCTCGATAATCCCATGATTCGGGGTCAATTGTGGCCGGATTGGCGGCCGCGATATCGCGCGATGAACAATATTCAGCCGACCAGGCGGGCGACCGCGTCCGCAGGCGACATGGTCTCGCGTGCGCCGTCGGCTCGCCGCTTGATCTCGACCTTGCCGTCAGCAAGCCCCTTCGGTCCGATCATGATCTGCCAGGGGATGCCGATCAGGTCGGCGGCGGCGAATTTAGCGCCGGCGCGCTGGTCGGTATCGTCATAGAGGACATCCACGCCCTTGGCGGTGAGCTCCTCATAGAGCTTCTCGCAGGCCGCATCGACCGCGGCATCGCCTTGCTTGAGGTTGAGCACCACGGCGCGGAACGGGGCCACGGCTTCCGGCCATTTGATGCCGGCATCGTCATGACAGGCCTCGATGATGGCACCAAGCAGGCGTGAGACGCCGACACCGTAGGAGCCGCCATGGATCGGCACGTCGACACCGTCGGGGCCCGCCACCAGCGCCTTCATCGGCTCGGAATATTTGGTACCGAAGTAGAAGATCTGGCCGACCTCGATGCCACGGGTGTTCACTCGTTTGTCCGCAGGCACCTCCCGCTCGAACCGCGCGGAATCGTGAACGTCCTCGGTAGCAGCATACAGCGAGGTCCACTGCTTGATGATCGGCGTCAGATCGTCCTCATAATTGACGTCCTCGCCCGGCACCGGCAGGTCCAGCACGTCGCGATTGATGAAGACGCCGGATTCGCCGGTCTCCGCGAGCACTATGAACTCGTGGCTGAGATCGCCGCCGATCGGACCGGTCTCGGCGCGCATTGGGATCGCCTTCAGCCCCATCCGTGCGAAAGTCCGCAAATAGGCGACGAACATCTTGTTGTAGGCGACCCGCGCCGCCGCCTCGTTGAGGTCGAAGGAGTAAGCGTCCTTCATCAGGAATTCGCGGCCGCGCATCACACCGAACCGCGGACGCTGCTCGTCGCGGAATTTCCATTGAATATGATAGAGATTGAGCGGCAGGTTCTTGTACGACTTCACATAGGCGCGGAAGATCTCGGTGATCATTTCCTCGTTGGTCGGTCCGTACAGCAGCTCGCGCTTGTGGCGGTCGGCGATGCGCAGCATCTCCGGACCATAGGCATCGTAGCGGCCGCTCTCGCGCCAGAGGTCGGCGAGCTGGAGCGTCGGCATCAGCACCTCGATCGCGCCCGAGCGGTCCTGCTCCTCGCGCACGATCCGCTCGATCTTCTTGAGCACGCGGAAGCCAAGCGGCAGCCAGGCATAGATGCCGGCGGCCTCCTGCCGGATCATTCCGGCGCGCAGCATCAGCCGATGCGAGACGATCTCGGCCTCTTTCGGATTTTCCTTCAGAATGGGCAGAAAGAATCGCGACAACCGCATGGCAACACTCTAGGAATCAGTGACGGGTTGCAGTGAAACCGGATTGGGAGCGAAAACACAAGACCGCGAGTGAGGAAAAGCCGCTAACGCGGCGGAATTCCTGTCATTTTCCGTTGACTTCAGATTTGGCTTGAGGAGCAGCATGCCAGCAAAGCCGGCGAGCCTAGGGCGGCGCCACCTCGAGTTCATCCTCCAGCGTAATGCTCTCGAAGTCGCTCACCAGCGCATCGATCCGGATATGCCAGCGGCCAGCGAAGGGCAGTTCGACCTTGCGCACATGCCAATAGCCGTCCGGCCCGAGCGAGGTACCCCGTTCCATCGGCTCGATGCCGCGCTCGGGCAAGCTCAAGGTCAACGTCACCTCCTTGGCCGCGAGCGGCGTCCCCTCGCCGGTCATGAGCTGGACCACGAAGTCATCGACACCGGCCTTACCCGGCGAGACCAGGACTTGGAACATTGCCTTGTCGCTGTGGACGTGGATCGCGAGCGGCGCCTCGGGAAGCATGGTCCGCGGCGGCGGCGTGAAGCGCCACCCGGCGACGACCGCGAAGATGACGAGTGCGATCGCACATTCGAACAGGATCGAGCGCTTGAGGGCGGACGCGGCCTCGTGATCGCTTGCCAGCGCCGGGCTCAGGTGAAAGCGGTTGAGCGCGGCGAGTGCGAGCAACATGAGGACCAGCGCGAGCTTGATGGAAAGGACGAGGCCATAGCGGGTCTCGACCAACGCTGAAGGCCTTTCGAGCTGGACGATAGCGAGCCCAAGGCCGGTCAGGGCCAACGTGGCGACGACCGGCACGGCGATACGGGAGAAGCGGTTTACGACAGGCAAAGCCGTGGCCGCCGGCTTCGACACCAGCACAGCGAGCGGCGCCATTGCCCCGATCCAGAACGCGACGCCGAGACCGTGGAGGAAGACCGCCGGCCGCGTCAACATTTCGGGCGGTGCCGTTGCGGCGTGTCCGGTCATGGCCAGCGACAGGCCGACGCCGATGAACGCGATAAACGCAAGAGCGCGCGCGTACCAGGCGGCACGCAGCGCCATCAGGGCCAGCAGCATCGCAGCGACGGCGACCAGCAAGGCGGGGCCTGCGCTGGTCGCGAACGCGACCTTCCAAGGCGCGGCCGTCGCAAGAGCTGCCGGTGGCAGGCCGAGGAGATCGAGACCCAGCGCACCGGGGGACATCACCGCGCTCGGAAGGCCGACCGCGAGTGCCACGCGCGGCACGATCATGCTGGTCGTCGACCACGCGATCCAGCGCGCGAACAACACACCGCCGACACCAACAAACAGCCCGATGTAAAGACCAACCCGCGCCAGCCAGATGAGTATGCTCAACCCGCTATCCGTGTTCGCGAGAGGCTTCGTCCCCGTCGGCATGCCGATCGAGAAGATCACCGATCCGGCCACGGGATGGCCGTCCTGCGAAATCACGCGATAGCTGACGACCGCCGTACCCTGCGGCAGGTCCGGCGGCATCGCAACCGAAATGGCCTCCGCCGACGCGTCGATGCGCACATCGTCCCGCGTCCTGCCCGCGCCATCGATCAGCCGGATCGCGCCGGGCGTGACGGCCTCGTTGAAACGCAGCACCACAGCCTCCGGCGCGGCCATGAGCCTGCTGCCGCTCGCCGGCTCGGCCGAGATGAGTGCCGCATGCGCCGAGGCCCCGGTCGCAAAGCCGGTGACCAGGAGCAGCGTCGCGAGCGCGGCGAGCAGGCGCATCAGGGTTTCGGCAGCAGCTTCACACCCGGGGCGGGCGACTTGCCCTCGTGCGAATGCCCTGCCCCCTCAGCCGGGATCTCGATCCAACGGCTGACACCGGTCTCGCATTCCTGGACAACGGGGAAATACAACGTCGTGTTCGGCTTGAGCTCGTCGGTCAGAACCGTGTGCATGACGAACTCGTCATAGTTCTTGTCCGGAAGCTTGCCGCCGGCCCACGCCACCTCCTTGACGCCGGACGAGATCTTATTGCCGTGATAGTCATATTCGCTGGCATATTTGCCTTCGACGACATCGATGGTCCAGCCTGCCTTCGGCATTGGCTTGACCGCGATCACCCCTTCCGGGATCTGCACGCGGATCTTCACCGTGGGCGAGCCCGCACAACCATGGGGCACTGTGAAGACAGCCTTGTAAGACGCACCGACCGTGGCTTGCTTGGTCTCGAGCGACACGTGCGCCGCCGCCGGCGAGGCGGCGAACGCAGCAACCAGGATCAGGCGGAATCGCTTCGGCATGTTCAGCCTCCCGAGAGTTCGGATCCGTCTCATTTCATCTTCATTCCCGAGTGATCCGGCATTTTCTTCGTGTCCATATGACCTGAATGCGCGGCCTCGCCCGGTGCCTGCGCGCCGACGCCCTGTACGTCGAGGGAGACTGCGACTTTGCCGGCCTTCTCGAACTGAAGCGTCACCGGCACCTTATCGCCCTGCTTGAACGCGCCCTTCAGCTCCTGGAGCATCAAATGATTGCCTCCGGGCGCAAGCCTCACGGTCTTGCCGGGATCAATAACGAGCCCCTTGTCCAGCGGACGCATTTTCATCACGCCATTATCCATCGCCATCTCGTGAATCTCGGTCTTCCCCGCGATGTCCGCGGAAGCGCTGACCAGCCTGTCCGCCGCCGCCCCCTTGTTCTCGATGGTGAGATAGCCGCCCGCGACCTTGGCGCCGCCCGGCGTCGCCCGGCTCCAGGCTTGCGAGATCACGAGATCGCCGGCCTTGACGTCGTCGGCCGATGCGACGGCGCAGCCGCCCAGCAGCAGCGCGATTGTGAGGAGAGTCTGCTTCACTTTCTTCATTTCGATAGCCTCATTGATGATTACTCTGGCAGAGACGTCCTTGGTCATTTGCTATTTGGCGCGTGCTATTTGGTGCGTCACCATCGATACCTCATTCCGGCGTATACCGCGCGCCCGGTACCCGGCTCGAACAAGGGTGACGTCGCCGTTGCCCGATCGATGATGCTCGCGCTAGCAATGTAGGTCTTGTTGGTGAGATTGCGTCCCTCGACATAGGCGGATAGCGGACCCCCATTGTCGAACCCGGCTTTCAATCCCAACAGCGCATAAGGTTCTGTCTTGAGCGTGTTCATGCTATCGACAAAATAGGCTTGTGGCACCCATTCGACATTGGGGCCGACATAGAGACCCGTCGGATGCTTGTAGAGGAGCTCTGCGCGCAGGTAATGACGGGGCGCACCCGGCAATTGATTGTCCCCAAAGACCGGGTCGCGGTCGAAACGGAAGTCGTTGAACGTGTAAGAGACGTTAAGCCAGACCTTGTCCGGCGCGGAGCCATTGACGAAGATGTCGCGAAAGATTGCTGCACCTGCCCCGGCCTCGATTCCCTGGTGAAGCGTCCGGTCGGCGTTGGTCACGTTGCAATTCCCGAACGCGCTATAAAGGCATTGCAGCTCGTCGCGAATATTGGCGCGATAGGCGGTGAGCTCCCAGGCATATTCCGGCCGCCTCATGCGCGTTCCGACTTCGTACGTGGTCGCGATCTGTGCGCGGATGCTGGTGAACGGGATCGTTGGAATGCCCGGACCAATCGAGCTCTCACCGAAGCTCGGCACCTCGGCACTTCGCGAGACATTTGCGAAAGCTTGCCATGTGGGATCGATTTGCCACAGGAGGCCTGCTTTCGGCGACCAGAGATTGAACCGCGTTGCTCCCGATTGATCTCCGTCGCTGAGGAAGCGGTCCTGCCGATTGCGAGTTGCGTACAGAAACTGGGTACCGCCGATCACTGCGACGCTCGGAAGGAAGTAGAAGCTGTCTTCGACGTAAACGGAGGTGTTCTCTGAGCGATCGATCGAGGAAGAAAGCAGCCTCCCCTTCTGACCGGCAAGATTGGCAAACTGCTGATTGTCGATGCTACCATTCAATACGTAGACACCCGCGACCAGTCTATTGCGAAAGCCGCCGATGGTGCGGTCATCCGTGAGCTTCGCGAAGCCTCCATAGTCCTTGTAGCGGTAGTCCAGCCACTGGAAAATCGGATGCATCAGATGGCGGTCGAGCCCGAAGGCGCCGAATTCAACCTTGGTGTCATCGAAGCGGACGGTCGTCTTGTTGGCCAACCTGACAGTATCGATATTGCGCTGCTGATCCATGGCAACGTTCGTCGGAGCGGCAGCCTCCGGATTGGTCAAGGCAGACGCCTTGGTCACGGTACCAGGGATCCGCTGCCGCACCTGGTTGGCATTGAGGTAAAATCGTGTCTCAACGTCCGGAGAGAATTGATAGCCGAAATTGCCGCTCAAGCGATTGCTCGAGCCGAAGCTATGATCGCGAAATCCATCAGCGGCCTGCGTGGAAGCGGTCACGAAACCGTCCCACGGCCCGTTCGCGCCACCTGCGTTCGCCTGAAGCCGCTTGAATCCGAAACCTCCGACGTCGAAAGACACGCCGTTCGGAAATGAATCGCGGCCCGACGGAGTTATAAAGTTGATGGCGCCCCCGAGGGAATTCGCGCCAAACTGGAGTGCATTCCCGCCCTTGTAGACTTCGATATCTTTGTAGGCAGTAGGGTCAATCTCCTGGAAATCGCCATAGCCATCGGCAGTGTTGATCGGGATGCCGTCCATGTAGAGTTGGACGCCGCGAAGGTGGAAGTTGCGCGACAGGCCCGACCCGCGAATCGAAAGCCGCGTGTCGTCGCCCCATTTAGGCTGGGCGAACACACCAGGCACGTAGTCCAGCACATCCTTGATCGTGTTGGCGGGCGTCGAATTCCTGTAAGTTTCCGCCGTTACGAGCGCTACGCCGCCCGGCGTCTGGTTGATTTCCGCAAGCGCTTGTTGTGCGGTCAGCACCGTCAGGGAGCCGGGGACCCTGGCGCCTTGCACGCTCGCGGTTTGCTGTGGCAGCCCAGCCGGTCGTGCGCTTCGCGCCACACGCGCTGATCGCACGGCGTCGCGGTGGGGCCAGACCCGGGCCGCGCGCTTTTGCTGTGGAGCTTCAACAATAACCGAGGGAAGTTCCGACCGACTTACCTGGGCATCCGAAGTGTGTGGAAAGGCCAAAATCGATACGGACGCGAGCAGAGTGCCGCGCGCACGCGCACTCCGCAAAGAACGAAGACAAGGCATGGGACATTTCCTGACACCGGCACGCAGCCAGTCCGTTGCAAAGCGAGATGCGGCACCAGCGAGCCGCACCGAGCACAAGTTCGTCGCGGGTCAGGAAAATTGAGGGGGCGCGCGTGCCTGGGCGCCAGAGCCCCTATCGGCAGCGACGACGGATATCTCCAAAGCGTGCCATGCCACGCGCTTGGCGTGGCGGAAGGGGATGGAGAGCCCAACGTGGGGCGGAGAATCGAGCGAGGCGTTGGCCTGTGCCAGGCAACACAGCGCGCACGCGCCGCCGTGCGCGGTGGGGCTGTCGGTCTGATCGCCCAGGCCGCGCTGCTCACCCCCGCTGTGGCAGATGACGCCGGCGGACAGCCGATCGGCAACGGCCTGGCCGGCCGCCAAGCAGGCGGCAATCGGCGCCAGCACCTGCATCACCAGGGCGAGCAGGACAACGGGTAGGAATTTTTGCAAGCGCGCGCGCATCCGCCGAACCGTTCGTTCCTCCACTAACTAAACACCGCCCCAAGCCCCGAGTCGAGGTCAGTTCCGCCGCCTTGTTGGCCAGCGAAAACATCTCGAAGTGGTCGGGAGCACCCTACCCGCGACGCCAGGGGTCCGGCATTGAGGCAAGTCAAACCACCTCCCTCGTCCAAAAATTCCTTTTGTTTCCCATACGTTTACAGGGATATGAGCCCGATCATTTCGTCAAATGCTCGAATTTTGAACATTCGTTGCCGAAAATGATGACAAGTGAGAAAAGTTGATCTAGCATCCCTCTTGCTCAGGCTGGCCGTGAGGTCGAAGTCTGGTGGTCCAAGTCTCGGGAGGAGCCCCTGGCGCGCAAAACGCAGCGTCGCCCCGTTAATCAAGAGCAAATCTTAGAATCGGGGATAATAGGGTCGACACAATTTTTGAGCGGGGCCAGGGCCCCGCTTTTTTTTTGTTTTTGAGCGGGGCCAGGGCCCCGCTCTTTTTTTGTCTGCGGGGCTTCGACGCCGATGAGTGGTCCCTCTAATCCGATCGAAAATAGCTTCGAACTTGCGGCATCGCGCTGCGCGGACCTCACGCCGCTGGTCTATCAACGCCTGTTCGAACAGCATCTGGAAACGCGGGCGATGTTCCGCTCGCAAGGCAGCGAGCTCGTGATGGGATCGATGCTCGCGCTGGCCATCGAGGCGGTCCTCGACTTCGCCAATGAACGTCGTGGGCACTTCCGGCTGATCGCCTGCGAGGCAGCCTCGCACGAGGCTTACGGCACGTCGCGCGAGCTCTTCATCGCCTTCTTCGCGATCATCAGGGATACGAGCCGCGATCTGCTCGGCGCTCGATGGTCGGCCGACATTGCGCGGGCATGGGATACATTGCTCGTCGAGTCGACGCATTCACCAAGGCGCGGGCCTGACGCTTTGCGCTGCACCAAGGGTGGCTTGCTGCGATCAAGCGATTGATTGCAGATTGAGTGGCATCAGCTCTTGTGAGACACTTTCGGACATCGGTCGCGCATTCAATGACGCGCCGACGATAAAATTTTACGGGAGCGAGCGATGTCCGGGACGAAAGATTTCTCGACGACGAGGCGCGATCTTCTTCAGGCGGCAGCGACCGCCGGCGCCGCGACTGCCATCCTCGGCAGCATGGGCATAAACCCAGCACTTGCAGCCGAAGTCGGACGAAGCGAGAAACCGCTGAAAGCGGCCTTCTCCAACGCGGGCCTCCAGGCCACCTGGTGCGCGCAGGGCAAGCAGGCCGCGGAATTCTGGGGCAAGCTGTTCAATGTCGAGGTGACCTGGTTCGATGGTCAGCTCGACGCGGTCAAGCAGCGCGCCGCGATCGACAACATGGCCTCGCAGAAATGGGATTTCGTCGCGATCCAGGCCTTCGGCATCGGCACTCTCACCCAGCCCGTGCAGAAGATGATCGACGCCGGCACGCCCGTCATCGACATGGACACGCTGATTGCGCCGCTCGACCAGATCAACGTCCACTCCTTCCTTGCCCCCGACAACGAGTTCATGGGCGCCTCGGTAACCCAGGCGCTGTGCAACGCGATGGGCGGCAAGGGCAAGATCATCATGACGCAGGGTGCGCTCGGCCACACCGGCGCGCAAGGACGCGCCAAGGGTTTTAACTCGGTGGTCAAGCAATTCCCTGGCATCGAGGTGCTCGACACCCAACCGGCCGACTGGGACGTCTCCAAGACCGCCCGCCTCTGGGAGACCTATCTCACCAAATATCCGCAGATCGACGCTGCGTTCTTCCACAATGACGACATGGCGCTCGCCGCCTACAACATCATGAAGGCCCGCAACCGCACCAACATCCTGATTGGCGGCGTCGATGCCATGCCGCCGGCGATCCAGGCGGTGAGCGAGGGTCGCATGTTCGCGACCGTGCGCAATCCGTCGTGCCGCATCCATGGCGGCGCCATCGTTGCAGGCGTGTCGGCCGTGGTCGGCGGCGAGAAGAGCGGACAGGGAATCCCGAAGAACGTCGTCACCGACGGCCCGGTCGTGACCAAGGCCAATGCCGCCGGGATGCAATGGATGCAGGATCACTTCCTGATCTGAGCCTCCATGCCTGCGGGACATCAGCCCATCCTGGAACTGAAGGGCATCACGAAGAGCTTCGGCGGCGTCGAAGCGCTTCGTGGTGTCGACTTCGCGCTTCTTCCCGGCGAGATCCATGGTCTCGTCGGCGAGAACGGCGCCGGCAAAAGCACGCTGATGAAGATCATCGCCGGCGTGCACACCGAATTCTCCGGCCGCTTCCTGGTTGACGGGGCGGAAACGCATTTCCGCTCGGCGCGCGATGCCCATGCGGCCGGCATTGCCATGGTGCACCAGGAGCTCAGCGTTGCGCCCGACCTCACGGTTGCGGAGAACGTCTTTCTGGGCAACCAGCCGGTCAACCGCTTCGGCCTGGTGCAATGGCGGCGGATGGCGCGCGAGGCGGGCGAGCAGCTCGCCCGCTTCGGTATCTACGTCGACCCGATGTCGCGGCTTGGGGACCTCCCGATCGGGCTCCAGCAGTTGATCGAGATCGCCCGCGTGCTGTTCTCGGGCGCTCGCATCGTCATCCTGGACGAGCCGACCTCCGCCCTCTCCCCACCCGAGGTCGAGCGGCTCTTCACAACGCTCCGGCGTCTGCGCGAGGAAGGCACTGCAATCGTCTTCATCTCGCATTTCATCGAGGACATTCTGCGCGTGTCCGACACGGTGACCGTCTTCCGCAACGGGCGGAAGGTCGCGGAGACCGCCAGCGCCGCGACCAGCAAGGGCGCGCTGATCGAGGCCATGATCGGCCGCGGCGGCGAAACGCTCGAGCATAGCTACACTGACGATTTGATGCTGCCGCGGCCGAGCGACAGTCCGGTCGTCCTGAAGGTCGACCAGCTCTCCCTCGCGCGCAGCCTTCAGGATGTCTCGTTCGAGGCCCGCGCCGGCGAGGTGCTCGGCATCTACGGCTTCATGGGCTGCGGCCAGCAGGAGCTGTCGCGCATCCTGTTCGGCAAGCTGAAGCCGGACAGCGGCACGCTCGCCGTCGAGGGCGCACCAAAGACCTTCGCCAGCACGGCGGCGGCGCGGCGCGCCGGCGTGGCGCTGGTGCCGGAGAGCCGGCGCGACATGCTGTTTCACCAGGAGCCGGTCTACAAGAACATCTCAATCAGCATTTTGGATCGCATCTCGGCGCTGCTGCTCAAGCCGGCGCAGGAGCGCGATATCGCAAGGCACCAGGTCGAGCAATTGCAGATCAGACCGCCCGTGGTCGGCCTCGACCTCGGCATGCTCTCCGGCGGCAACCAGCAGAAGGTTGCGCTGGCGAAATGGCTGACCTATCCACCCAAGCTTCTGGTGCTGTGCGAGCCGACCCGCGGCATGGATGTCGGCGCCAAGAACGACGTCATCAACATCGTCCGCGACCTCCGCGCCAAGGGGCTTGCCGTCATCGTGCTGTCGACCGAGCCGGAAACGGTGCTGTCGCTGGCCGACCGCATCCTCGTGCTCAAGCGCGGCGCATTGGTGCGGGAATTCAGGAACGAGCCGGTCAGCAAGGACCGCCTGCTGGAAGCGGCGTGACGGAGAAGCACCATGGCGAGCAGTGACACGGTTCCGGCGGCGGCTGCTCGAGCGCGGGGACTTGCGCCCTTCCTGCGCTCGCAGATGCGCAACATTGCGCCATTCCTGACGCTGATTTTCCTGTCCGGCTTCTTCGCCTTCGCCAGCCCCTCCTTCGCGACGCTCGACAATCTCGGCAACATCCTCACGCAAGTGTCGGTGACAGGCATCATCGCGGTCGGCCTCACCTTCGTGATCCTCTGCGCCGAGATCGACCTCTCGATCGCCAGCATCGCCAACGTCACCGGCATCGCGGTTGCCTATTTCACGCTCCAGGAATCCTACGTCAACATCGCGAATGTGCCGCTGCCCGGCGCGGTGGCCATCATCCTGTCGATCCTGCTCTGCGCGCTGCTCGGCCTCGTCAATGCGCTGGGGCTGACCGTGATCGGCATCCCCTCCTTCATCATGACGCTGGCGATGATGCAGATCGCGGCCGGCATCTCGGCGCTCCTGGTGCGCGGCCAGATCGCCTACAAGGTGCCGAGCCTGATCACGACGCTCGGCTCGGGCTCGATCGGTGGCATCCCCTGGATCGTCATCGTCGCCGCCATCATGCTGCTCGGCGGGCATCTGGTGCTGACCTACACGCGCTTCGGCCGCTACGTCTACATGGTCGGAGGCAATCGCGAGGCGGCCGAATATTCCGGCCTCAACGTCAAGCTGATCCTCGGCGCGGTCATGGTGATCTCGGCGGTCTGCTCCGGCCTTGGCGGCATGCTCGGCGTTGCCCATTTCGGCAGCGCGCAGCAGAACGAATTCGACACGTACCTGCTCGACTCCATCGCCGCCGTCGTTGTCGGCGGCACCAGCCTGTTCGGCGGCCGCGGCGGCATCGGCAACACCATCGTCGGGCTTTTCGTTCTTGGTGTTCTCAATAACGGGCTCGACCACGTCAACATCGACAGTTTTTTGAAGATCCTGATCCGCGGCCTGATCCTGCTGGCGGCGCTGGTCATTAACGTCTATGCGCAGCGACTGAGGGAAAAAGCGGCGGAGTAGACGGCCCCCAAAACGAAAACAGCGAAAACAACCCCATGCACAGTAGCCGGGGCTAGCGAAATCAATCGCTTGCCGGTGGCGTCGCGACATTGCGGATTTTACGAAGTGGATTTGACTCGTCGGGCAAAACAGGGGCATGATGTCACGATGGCCGGCGGCTCCGAGAGGCGGTGCCCACTCCCGTCATTGCTGTCGATGTTCAATAATTCGCTGATTGGATCGCGGTGGTCTTGGTAGCGGCGAAGGCCTTGGGAGTTTGTCCTGCCAAGGCCTGATGGGGTCTGTGGTTGTTGTAGTATACGAGATAGTCGAACAGTTCGTTGGCGAAGTGGTCGAG
>NZ_JADPKE010000010.1:0-2707 GCF_023073795.1 Bradyrhizobium sp. 159
TGGACGCCGCCGGCGAGCTTGGCCATGCGGGGGTCGAGGTTGACGGGGTTGTCTTCCTTGCCGTCCTCGGGCAGGCGCAGCACCTCGCCGATCTGGTCGATGAGCAGGCCGTAGGATTCGCCGCGCAGGTCGACGCCGACCGCCATCGGCACCTTGCCGTCTTCGGCCTTGGGCAGGCCGAGGCGGGCGCGCATGTCGACCACGGTGACGATGCGGCCGCGCAGGTTCAGCACGCCCGCGATCTCGCCCGAGGACAGCGGCACACGGGTGACGCGCTCGGGCATGAACACGTCCTGGACGCGGGAGATCGGCAGGCCGAACAGCTGGCCGCCGATCATCGCGGTGACGTATTCGACCATGGCGCCTTCGCTGGACTGGGTCTTGCTCATCGCTGGTCTCCTGATCCTGGGTTAGGCCGCCGCTGCCCGGCTCAGCTCGGAGGCGCCGGCGGCGCCCGCGGTCTGCTCCTTCAGCGCCGCGATCAGACCGGGACGGTCGAACTTGGCGACATAGTCGTGGAAGCCGGCCTGCCGGCCGCGCTCGATCGCCGCCGGCGACACCAGCGCCGACAGGCCGATGATCGGCATCGCGCCCAGATTGCTGTCGGAGCGGATCACTTCGGCGAACTCGAACCCGTTCATGTCGGGCATCTCGATGTCGGTCAGCACCACGTCAAAGCTCTGGGCGCGCAGCGCGGCCAGGCCCTCCTGCGCGGTTGGCGCGGTGCGGACGCGGTAACCGGCGGCTTTGAGCACCGGCGCCAGCATGTTGCGGAAGAACGCGGAATCGTCGACCAGCAGCACCGACTGCGAATGCAGCGACGGCTTCATCTCCTTGCGGGTGAACCAGTCGGCGAACGCCATCGGCAGGAAGTGGCCGACGTCGATCACCTCGGTGGCCTGGCCCTTGATCACGGCCGAGCCCAGAATGCCCGAGGAGGAGCCGCCGACCTCGATATTGAGCCGTTCCTCGACGATGTCGATGATCTCGTCGACGACGAGGCCCATGGCGCGGCCGTCGTCGGCGAACACCAGGATCGGTTGGGCACCCTGGCTCGCAACGGTGACGCCCTCCATGGCGACCAGCGGCATCAGCTGCTCGCGGTACTGCACCATGTAGCGGCCGTTGCTGAACTCGATCTTGTCGGCGGGCAGCTCCTCGAGGCGGGTGACGAGCCCGAGCGGGACCGCCTTGGGCTGGGACGAGCCGGCGCGGAACACCAGCAGCGAGGTGGTCTGCTCGCCCGCGCCGATGTGATGCGCCCCGTTCTCGTCGGCCATGTCATGGGCCGAGGAGCCGGCGGCGCCGAGCGCCTTGGCAATGCCGTTGG
Organism: Bradyrhizobium sp. 159; assembly: GCF_023073795.1. Classification (NCBI taxonomy): domain Bacteria; kingdom Pseudomonadati; phylum Pseudomonadota; class Alphaproteobacteria; order Hyphomicrobiales; family Nitrobacteraceae; genus Bradyrhizobium; species Bradyrhizobium sp. 159. The sequence goes on from NZ_JADPKE010000010.1 coordinate 1,331, forward strand.
GATCGATGATCATGATGACGGCGCCATCGCCCAGGATGGTGTTGCCCGAGAACATGTCGATGTGACGCAGCTTGGTCGACATCGGCTTGACCACGATCTCTTCGGTGTGGAACACGCCGTCGACGACGATGCCGAAGGTCTGGCTGCCGACTTGGGTGACCACGATAAAACCGTTCTCGGGATCGGATGCGGCGCCGTCGTCGATCTTCAAGAGCTTCTTCAGATGGATCAGCGGCAGCAGCTTGTTGCGCAATCTGAGCACCGCGGTGTCCTTGATGCGCTCGATGCGGTGCTCGGAATTGGCGCGGGCGCGCACCAGCTCGACCACCGAGAGCTGCGGGATGGCAAAGCGGTCGCCGGCGGCCTCGACGATCAGGGCCGAGACGATCGCCAAGGTCAGCGGGATCTTGATGGTGACGGAGGAGCCTTCGCCGGCCACGCTCTTGATGTCGATGGTGCCGCCGATCTGGTCGATGTTGGTGCGCACCACGTCCATGCCGACGCCGCGGCCGGAGACCGAGGTGATGGCGGCCGCGGTCGAGAAGCCCGGCGCGAAGATGAACTTGTGGATCTGGGCTTCGCTCATCTTCTCGAGCTCGGCCTCGGTGACCAGCCCGCTAGAGATCGCCTTGGCCTTGATCTTGTCGGTGTTGAGGCCGCGGCCGTTGTCGGCGATGCAGATGATGATGTGGCCGCCCTCGTGATAGGCGGACAGCCGAATGGTGCCCTGCTCGCCCTTGCCGGCGGCCAAGCGCTCGGCGGGGGTCTCGAGGCCATGATCGGCGGAGTTGCGCACCATATGGGTGAGCGGGTCCTTGATCAAATCGAGCACCTGACGGTCGAGCTCGGTATCGGCGCCGTGCATCTCCAACTCGATCTGCTTGCCGAGTTCGCTCGAGAGGTCGCGGACGATGCGGGGCAGCTTCTGCCAGGCATTGCCGATCGGCTGCATGCGCGTCTTCATGACGCCCTCCTGCAGCTCGGCGGTGACGTTGGAGAGGCGCTGCAACGGCACCTTGAACTCGGTGTCCTCGTTGCGGCGGGAGATCTCCAAAAGCTGGTTGCGGGTCAAGACCAGCTCGGAGACCATGGTCATCAGGTGCTCCAGCGTATCCACGTTGACGCGGATCGACTGGTTGGCGATGCGGTCGCCTTCGGAGGCGCCCTCGTCGGCCAGCGACCTCTTCGGCGCCGGCTTGTCCTTGGCGGCGGGTTTTGCAGCGGCCGCAGGCGCCGGAGCCTCAAGCGCCGGCGCGGGCGCAGCCTTGACAATAGGCGCAGGCACCGGCGCTTCGATTGCGGTCTCGCGGAAGGCGCGCTCGAGCTCGTCGAGCGAGACTTCGCCCGGACGCAACGGACGCTCCAGGGTCTGCTCGA
>NZ_JADPKE010000096.1:0-148052 GCF_023073795.1 Bradyrhizobium sp. 159
CTCGACCACTTCGCCAACGAACTGTTCGACTATCTCGTATACTACAACAACCACAGACCCCATCAGGCCTTGGCAGGACAAACTCCCAAGGCCTTCGCCACTACCAAGACCACCGCGATCCAATCAGCGAATTATTGAACATCGACAGCAATGACGGAGTGCGTTGCAGCAGCTCGCCTGTCCCAACCTGCCGTTCGGGCCGGACCACGGCGCCCGCGTGGCTCTCGCTCTCTCCACTGTCATTGCGAGGAGCCCTTGCGACGAAGCAATCCAGACTCCCTCCGCAGAGAGACTCTAGATTGCCTCGCTTCGCTCGCAATGACGGAGGGCCTTGCAGCAACTCGCCTATCCCGACCTGCCGTTCGCGGAGGACCAAGGCGTCCGCGTGGCTCTCGCTCTCTCCACTGTCATTGCGAGGAGCCCTTGCGACGAAGCAATCCAGACCGCTGCCGCGGAACGATTCTGGATTGCTTCGCTGGCGCTCGCAATGACAGGGTGCGTGGCGACTGTCTCGCCCAGCCGCCCCCCCTGCGGTCAGATCAGCGTCTCGTACAAATCCATCCAGTCTGGATTAGCGCTCTCGATCAGCGCGAGCTTCTTGGCCCGGCTACCGCCCTTGATCTGCTTCTCGCGTGCTATCGCGTCGGTCATCGTCGCGTGCAGCTCGTACCAGACGAGGAGCTTGCAACCGTACTTTGACGAGAACCCCTTCACCAGACCCTCGCGATGCTCGAACGCACGAAGCGGCGGATTCGAGGTGACGCCCGTGTAGATCGTCCCGTTGCGGCGACTGGCTAACATGTAGACGCAGGGCTGCTTCATGACCACCCTCTTTTGCGAGAGAAGGCTATCACAACCAAGAGGCGATTGCGAGCACAGGCTGCGAGTGGCGCGACAAAGCGCACGCTATCACCACCTCGTCATTGCAAGGAGCGAACCGACGAAGCAATTCAGACTGCTTCCGCCGAAGGATTCTGGATTGCTTCGCTGCGCTCGCAACGACGGAGATTGTAGCGCGGCCGTCGCGCCTCAACCCAACACTACCCCGCCAGCGCCTTCATCTCCTTGTAGAGGTCCGACTTGCCTTCGAAGCCGATGCCGAGGAGGTCGGGCATGGTGATGTGGCCGTTCTCGACGCGGACGCCGTCCGGGAAACCGCCGTAAGGCTGGAACAGGTCGGGGTAGCTTTCGTTGCCGCCGAGGCCCAAGCCGGCCGCGATGTTGAGCGACATCTGGTGGCCGCCATGCGGGATACAGCGGCTGGGGGACCAGCCGTAGGTCTTCAGCACCTCCAACGTGCGCTGGTATTCGCACAGGCCATAGGACAGCGCGCAGTCGAATTGCAGCCAGTCGCGGTCGGGGCGCATGCCGCCGTAACGGATCAGGTTGCGGGCGTCCTGATGGCTGAACAGGTTTTCGCCGGTCGCCATCGGGCCCGGGTAGAACTCGGCGAGCGCGGCTTGCAGCGCGTAGTCGAGGGGATCGCCGACTTCCTCGTACCAGAACAAGGGATAATCGCGCAGCATTTTTGCGTAGGCGATGCCGGTCTCGAGGTTGAAGCGGCCGTTGGCGTCGACGGCGAGCTGCGCGTCCTTGCCGATCTCCTTCAGCACCGCCTCGATGCGGCTGCGGTCCTCGTCGATCGCCGCGCCGCCGATCTTCATCTTCACGACGTTGTAGCCGCGATCGAGATAGCCGCGCATCTCGCCACGCAGCATCGAGAGATCCTTGCCGGGATAATAATAGCCGCCCGCGGCATAGACGAAGACGCGCGGATTGGCGGTCACGCCGTGACGCTCGGCAAGCAGGCGAAACAGCGGCTTGCCGGCGATCTTCGCCACCGCGTCCCACACCGCCATGTCGATGGTGCCGACCGCGACCGAGCGCTCGCCATGGCCGCCCGGCTTCTCGTTGGTCATCATCGCGGCCCAGACCTTATCGGGGTCGAGATTGTCGCCCGCGGCATCGAGCAGCGACTTCGGATCGGCTTCGAGAATGCGCGAGGCAAAGCGCTCGCGGATCAGGCCGCCCTGCCCGTAGCGGCCGTTGGAGTTGAAGCCGTAGCCGACGACGCGTTTTCCCTCGCGCACGACGTCGGTGACGACGGCAACCAAGCTCGTCGTCATCTTGGTAAAATCGATATAGGCATTGCGGATCGGCGAGGAGATCGGCTTTGTGATCTCGCGGACGTCGACGATGCGGACGGACATGGGGGTCTTCCTGGCTGGATCTCTCCGCTCGTCATGGCCGGGCTTGACCCGGCCATCCACGTCTTTGCCACGGAGCAGTTCGAAAATGTGGATGCCCGGGTCAAGCCCGGGCATGACGACAGAGTATGGGGCGAACGGCGTGCTTACTTCTTATCCCGGAAATACGGCTCCACCGGCCCATGCACCTTGATGGTCAGCGGGTTGCCATAGCGATCCTTGGCGTTGCCGGCGGCGACGCGGACCCAGCCTTCGCTGATGCAGTATTCCTCGACGTTGGTCTTCTCGATGCCCTTGAAGCGGATGCCGACGTCGCGCGCCAGGATGTCCGCGTTGTAATAGGGGCTGTTCGGATCGACCGACAGGCGGTCTGGAAATTCGTCGCTCATGATTGTCTCGCTCACAACAGTGTTTCGATTTGATTCCGCAATCCTTCGGGCCGCGCGGTCGGCGCGTATCGCGCGACCACCTTGCCGGCACGGTCCACCAGGAATTTGGTGAAATTCCATTTGATGGAGGCGCCGAGAAGTCCCGATTGCTGCCGTTTCAGGTACTCATACAGAGGGTGCGCATTGGCGCCGTTGACGTCGATCTTCTCAAATAGCGGGAAGGTGACATCGTAGTGGGTCGAACAGAATTCCTGGATCTCGCTCGCCTGTCCCGGCTCCTGCGCGCCGAACTGGTTACAGGGAAAGCCGAGCACCGAAAAGCCGCGCGGCGACAGATCGCGATAGAGATCCTCCAGACCGCGATATTGCGGCGTGAAGCCGCATTTGCTCGCGGTGTTGACGATCAAGAGCACCTGCCCCTCGAAGCGGCGCATCGGCACCTCCTCGCCGGCAAGCGAGTTGGCCTTGAAGTCATAGATGGCAGTCATCGCTAGCCCACGGGATCGATCGGCGACGGCGGCACGCCGCCGGCCTCGATCGCCTCGCCCGCGAGCAGGCACAGATCCTCGCGATAGCGGCCGGAGACGATGTGCACGCCGACCGGCGCCTTGCCGACGAGACCGGTGGAGACCACGAGGCCTGGCAGGCCCATGAAGGGAATCGCGATCTGTGGCAGCTGCGCTTCCCAGACGCGCTTGAAGGATTCATCGCCCTTGCGGTCGAGATGATCGGGGAACGGCAGCTCGCCAGAGACCGGCGTCAGCAGCACCGCATATTGTTCGAAGAACAGCATCCATTCGCGGGTCAACGTGGCTCTTCGGGTCAGCGCCTTCGCGTAATTCGCCTGGTCCATTGGTGTGACCCTGCTGCGGTTGCTGCGCAGGCACGCCAGCGCGCCGGGATCGCCCTCGCGCTCGGCCATCTCAAGCTGCGCCTCATAGCCATCGCCGAGCCAGAGCTTGATCTGCCACTCGACCGCTTCGCGCATCGGCGGCGTGTCCTCGATGATGTCGACGGTCCAGCCCGCGCGCTCCAGTCGCTTGCCGGCATCGCTCACCGCGGCCTTCACCTCCGGCGCGGTAGCAAGGCCGCCCGGATTGAGGCAGAGCGCGGCGCGCTTCGGCCTGGCCGGGCCTTCTAGCGGCACCGGCACGAACCAGGGATCACGGACGTCGCGGGCCGACATCGCGGCGAGTGAAATTCGCAAGTCGTTGACGGTGCGCGCCAGGGGGCCGGACACGGCCATGATCTGCGGCCCGATCGGGCGCTCCGGCAGCGCCGGATTGAAAGCGGGAATGCGGCCGAGCGTCGGCCGCAGGCCGTGCACGCCGCAGGCATAGGCGGGATAGCGGATCGAGCCGGCAATGTCGGTGCCGTGGGCGATGTGGCCGATGCCGGCTGCAACCGCCGAGCCGGCGCCGCCGGAGGAGCCGCCTGGAGTCAGCGAGGCATCGCGGGGGTTCTTGGTGTCGCCATGGATCAGATTGGTGGTGAACCAGCGATAGGAGAAGGCGGGGCAATTGGTGCGGCCGAGCAGGATGGCGCCCGATTTCCGGAAATTGGCGACCACCGGATTGTCCTCGCGCGTGATCACGTCGCGCTGGAGCTTTAAGCCGTTGGTGGTGGCAAAGCCCTCCTGGTCGACATTGGCCTTGATGGTGACGGGCACACCGGCGAGAACACCGGGGTCCTCGCCCCGCGCAATGGCGGCATCGACCGCGTCAGCCTGCTTGATCACGTCGTCCGGGCGGTGGTCGATCACCGCATTGAGCGCGGGATTGACGGCGCCCAGGCGGGCGAGACCAGCTTGAGCTGCCTCCCTGGCGGACACCTTTTTGGACTTGACGAGAGTGGCGAGGTCGGCGGCCGACAGGCGCCAGAGATCTTGCATGACATGCTCCGTATGACCGAGGTCTTTTAGCGCCGAGAAGGCGGCAAAGCCATGCGGATTTCGCAGGGATGAAGGCCGGGTGCTAGTGCGGATTGGATTGGCCGACCGGGCTGCTCGCGAGCGTCTAATGCCGCGTCGCGGACTGGTCGGGTATGTCCAGCAGCGCCTCGGTGAAGGGAAACTCCAGCACGATTTCCCCGTCGTCGTCGGTCACCTCGATGACGGCCTCGAGCAGGGCCGGCTGGGCGCCCTCCGACTTCACCACCTCCAGGATCATTTGGCGCGCGACCTCCCAGGCGCGATCGGGATTGCGCAGATCCTCGCCGTCGGGATCCACGATCAACTCGTCGCCGATACGGGTGTTGAAGAAATATCTGGGCATTACCGAGTTCCAGTTCGGGTCGCCGGTACCGGATTGAAAGCTGCACTGCACTCACAACCGCTTTATCAGGACAGGGTTCGCGACCGAATGCGCCATGCGCAAGGCAGGTTCATCAGAAGTGACGTTCCCCGACATTTTTCGCGATGCAACATGGGCTTCTCGGGAAAATTTCACTGGCGAACTTTTGCGCCCGCATTACTTTACCAGCGGGCGGATACGTCCGATTTCGCGAAAATGGAGAGCCAAAATGGCCTGGAAAGCCCCGAAAATCGTCGAAGTGCCCTGTGGCATGGAAATCAACATGTATGTGAGCGCCACCCGCAAGTAAGCGGTAGGCGATTGCGTTCAGCGCAGGTGGATCTTTCGGTCACAATAGGTTGCCGGAAGACACGATGTGTGTCGGCGTTCGGTGTCGACCCGAGATCCACCTCGCAGCGTTCCCTCCAGGAGACGGATCATGCTTCGCGTCGTCGTCCTGGGCGCCGCAGCCGGCGGCGGAGTGCCGCAATGGAATTGCGGCTGCGAGGGCTGCCGAGCAGCCCGTGCCAGCGGCCATGAGTTTCAGCGAACCCAGGCGTCGGTCGCCTTCAGCGGCGACGGCGAGCACTGGTTCCTGATCAACGCCTCCCCCGACCTCCGCCAGCAATTGAACGCCACGCCGCAGCTGCACCCGAGGGCGGGCGCGCTGCGCCATACGCCGATTGCGGGCGTGATCCTCACCAACGGCGAAGTGGACGCGGTCGCAGGCCTGCTGTCGATGCGCGAGGGCTCGCCTTTCACGGTCTATGCGCATGAGAAGGTGTTGGCGATCCTGAAAGCCAACAGCATCTTCAACGTGCTGAACGAGAAGAACGTGAGGCGCCAATCGATCGGAATCGGCGAGCCGTTCGAGCCGCGGCTGCCTGACGGCGCGCGCTCGGGGATCGAGGTGCTGCCGTTTGCGGTATCAGGCAAATCGGCCTGGTATCTGGAAGGCAAGGCGCATCCCGGCGGGGCGACCGGCGACGGCGACACGCTGGGCCTCAAGGTCACGGACAAGACAACCGGCAAGTGCTTCTATTTCATCGCCGCCTGCGCCGAGGTGACCGACGCGCTCAAGGGCGAGATCGACGGCGCAGCGCTGGTGTTCTTCGACGGCACGGTATGGCGCGACGACGAGATGATCAGGGCCGGGCTCGGCCACAAGACCGGCAAGAGCATGGGCCATGTCGCGATGTCCGGCGACGACGGCGCGATCGCGCGGCTTGCCGATCTCGCTATCGACAGGAAGATATTTCTGCATATCAATAACTCGAACCCGGCACTGCTGCCCGCTTCACCCGAGCGGAAAGCCACTGAAGAGGCGGGCTGGCAAATACCCGCTGACGGAACGGAGATCGTGCTGTGAATGCCGCGTCACTGACAGGAATGACCGCGCTCTCGATCGGCAAGGACATCAAGCTCAACTCGGCCGAGGAGCTCGAGGCGACGCTGCGCCATATCGGGGCGACGCGCTATCACAGCCTGCATCCGTTCCATAAGCTCTTGCACGGCGGCAAGCTGAACAAGGGCCAGGTGCAGGCCTGGGCGCTGAACCGCTACTATTACCAGAGCACGATCCCGATCAAGGACGCGGTGGTGATCTCGCGCTTCCGCGACCGCGCCACACGGCTGGAATGGCGCCACCGCATCGAGGACCATGACGGCGATCTCGGTAGCGAGGGCGGCATCGAGCGCTGGCTGAAGCTGACCGAAGGCCTCGGGCTCGACACGACTTACGTGGAATCGACGGAAGGCATCTTGCCGGCGACGCGCTTTGCGGTCGAGGCCTATGTCCATTATTGCCGCGAGAAGAGCCCGCTGGAGGCGATCGCCTCCTCGCTCACCGAGCTGTTCGCGCCCAACCTGCACGAAGAGCGCATCTCCGGCATGCTGGAGCACTACGACTTCGTCAATCCCGATATCATGAGCTACTTCAAACGGCGCCTGGCGCAGGCGCCGCGCGACGCCGGCTTTGCGCTCGACTACGTCAAGGCGCACGCGAAGACGCCGGAGCAACGCGCGCAGGTCTGCAATGCGCTGATCTTCAAAACCAATGTGCTGTGGGTGCAGCTCGATGCACTCTATCATGCCTATGTCGAGGGCCACATTCCACCGGGCGCCTTCGTGCCCAAAGCGAGCTGAAGAGGAACTGTAATGGCCGGGCCGCGGAACATCAGCGTCAGCGAGGCAAGCCGCCCCGTGCTGCCGCGGCACGCCAAGCTCAAATATGACGAGACCCGAAAGGTCTGGGTAATCCTAGCACCGGAACGGGTGCTGGCGCCGGACGAGATCGCAGTCGAGGTCTTGCAGCTTTGCGACGGCCAGCGCAATGTCGGCGAGATCGCCGATCGGCTGGCGGCGAAATACGCCGCGCCGCGCGAGGCGATCCTCGCCGACGTCATCGTCATGCTCCAGGATCTCGCCGAGAAGGGCTTTCTCACTGAGGCCCGGGAGAAGACGCCATGAGCGATGTGCTCGGCATTCCTACCATCCCGCCAGACGCCAGCGACAGCCTCGCGGTGCTGGAGAAGCAGCGCTCGACGGCGGAGACGTTTGGCATTCCGCTCGCGGTGCTGCTCGAGATCACCCATCGCTGTCCGCTGCAATGCCCCTATTGTTCCAATCCGGTCGAGCTCGACCGCGCGGGCAAGGAGCTGACCACGGATGAGTGGAAGAAGGTGTTGAGCGAGCTCGCAGAGATCGGCGTGCTCCAGGTCCACTTCTCTGGCGGCGAGCCGACGGCGCGGAAGGACCTGGTCGAACTGGTCAAGCACGCGAGCGATGTCGGCCTCTACACCAACCTGATCACCTCGGCCGTGCTGCTGACGCGCGAGCGGCTGAGCGATCTCGCGAATGCCGGGCTCTGCCATGTACAGATCAGTTTTCAGGGCGTGGAGGAAGGCCTCGCCGATCGAGTCGCCGGCTACAGGAATGGCCACCGCAAGAAGCTGGAAGTGGCGAAGTGGACGCGTGAGCTCGATTTGCCGCTCACCGTGAACGCGGTCATGCACCGGCAGAACCTGCATCAGCTCCCCGACATCATTCAGATGGCGGTCGATCTCGATGCCGACCGGCTCGAGGTCGCCAACGTGCAATATTACGGCTGGGCGCTGAAGAATCGCGCCGCCTTGATGCCGACGGTGGCGCAGCTCGACGAGTGCACTGAAATCGTCGAGGAGGCGCGCGAGCGGCTCAAGGGCCGGCTTACGATCGACTACGTCGTTCCCGACTATTACGCGCTGCGGCCGAAGAAGTGCATGGGCGGCTGGGGCCGGCAGTTCTTCAACATCTCGCCCGCCGGCAAGGTGCTGCCGTGCCACGCCGCCGAGAGCATCACCGGGCTCGAGTTCGAATCCGTGCGTTCCAATCACTCGATCGCCTGGATCTGGCAGAACTCCGACGGCTTCAACCGCTATCGCGGCACCGGCTGGATGAAGGAGCCGTGCAAGAGTTGCGAATTCCGCGAGATCGATTTCGGCGGCTGCCGCTGCCAGGCCTTCGCGCTGACTGGCGATGCCGCCAACACCGACCCGGCCTGCGCGCTGTCGCCGCTGCACGAGACCATCTTCAAGCAGGCCGAGCGCGAGGCCGAGGGCGAGACCAACCGCTTCCTCTATCGCAACTTCGCCGGCGGCACTCTGGAATCCGAGAATGGGACCTGACGCCGACGCGGCCGCATCCGCCAGACGTGCCGATCCCTTTGCGCCGCTGACGTCCGACATGCTCGATGTCGGCGACGGTCACGAGCTCTATGTCGAGAGCGTCGGTCGCGCGGACGGCATTCCCGCGGTCTATCTGCATGGCGGACCCGGCAGCGGCTGCCAGCCCGATCATCGCCGCCTGTTCGATCCCGACCGCTTCTGCGCGGTATTGCACGACCAGCGCGGCTGCGGCCGCAGCCGGCCGAAGGGATCGCGCGAGCACAACACGACGGCGCACCTCATCGCCGACATCGAGAAAATCCGCGAGAAGTTCGGCTTCGACCGCTGGATCGTGGTCGGCGGCTCCTGGGGCGCGACGCTGGCGCTGGCGTATGCAGAGGCGCATCCCGAGCGCGTCTCTGGCATCGCGCTGCGCGCGACGTTCCTCGGCACGCGGGCGGAGGTCGAAGCGGCGTTCACGTCGCGCCTGTCGCAGTTCCATCCTGCGCTCTACGAGGATTTTCTTGGCGTGCTGCCGCTCGAAGAGCGCGCGCGGCCAGTGGAGGCCTATTGGCGCCGCATCCTCGATGCTGATCCCGCCGTGCACGGTCCGGCCGCGCGGGCCTGGCACGACACCGAGCGCACCTTGTCCGAGCACAAGCCCGCAAAGACGCGGCTCGATCTCGCATCGCTGAACGTGTGGCGCACGCTGCCCGCGACCCCATTCATGGAGGCGCATTATTTCGTCAGCGACAGCTTCATGACCGAGAGCCAGCTGTTGCGCAATGCGGGGCGGCTCAAAGGCATCCTTGGCATAATCGTCCAGGGCCGCTACGATCTGTTGTGCCCGCCCGAGACGTCGCAGGCGCTCGCGAAAGTTTGGCCGGGTTCCGAGCTTCGCATCGTGGAAGAAGCCGGCCATTCGCTCTATGATGCCGGCGTGAGAGACGCGGTCATGAAGTCGATCGCAGACCTCGCCTCGAAGACCGCGCGATAACAGGATAAGAAAAATGCCGCTCGCCGGGAAAGGCATGCTGCTGACCTCGATGAACATCGAGGCGGCCGACGAGGCCGATTTCAACCGCTGGTACGATCGCGAGCATCTGGAAGAGCGCGTCGCGATCGACGGATTCCTCGAGGCGCGGCGCTATGTCGCGCATGCCGCCAATCCCAAATATCTCTGCCTGTATTCGACCGCCACGCTCGACGTGCTCGACAGCCCGGCCTACCGCGCGCGGCTTGCGAGCCCGACCGACTGGTCGCGGCAGAGCATGGCGCGTTTCAAGGACATGCTTCGCGTCGTCGCGCGCATCACCATCAGCAACGGCACCGGACGCGGCGCCGCGCTCGGCGTGGTGCGGCTGCGGCCAAGGCCCGACAACGCAGCGCCATGGCGTGATGCACTGCAAGGCAAGCTGGCGCCGGACACGTGCGACGGCATCGTCTCCATGCACCTCCTGGAGAGCGAGCCCGAATTGTCGGGTGCAACGGCGGAAATTCCAGCGATACGCCATGAAGGCGCGCGCGACTGGTTCGTGCTGATCGACGGCACCCATGTCGGCGCGGTCTCGGCCGTGATCGCCGAGCGCTTCACCGACCCCGCGGCGGCGCCCTTTCCGCTTCCAATCTCCGTCGGCACCTATTGCCTGATGTGGGACCTCGCGAAGAGTGACCTTGCGCGCAACTAGCGCTCACACGCATCGCAACATGTTGCACCGCACGCACCTCGCGCGCGGCGTTGATGCTGTGCGCGCGTGGCTCCTATGAAAGGCGGTGATCGCGCAAATTTGCCGTTGTACTTCGGAGCCGTTCTAATAAGCTAACCCAATGATGCCATTCAGAAACCAGATCGAGACGCAATAAGCGTCCGCCAAGCTCAAGAAAAGGCCGCGGGGTCTTTGAGCCTGCGCGGACAGGGTAGGAATGAAACCGACCGATATCGCGGCCCCCGACTACTTTCACAAAGTGGTCGATTGCCAATGGGCCTGTCCTGCGCACACCCCGGTTCCCGAATACATCCGACTGATCGCACAAGGCCGCTACAGCGACGCCTACATGATCAATTGGAAATCGAACGTGTTTCCCGGAATTCTGGGACGCACCTGTGATCGTCCATGCGAACCGGCGTGCCGCCGCGGACGCGTCGAGGAGAATCCGGTCGCGATCTGCCGCCTCAAGCGCGTCGCCGCCGACTTCAAGGACGACATCAAGCAGCGCCTGCCGCGACCCGCGCCGAAGAACGGCAAGCGCGTTGCGCTGGTCGGCGGCGGTCCCGCCTCGCTGACGGTGGCGCGCGATCTTGCGCCGCTCGGCTATCACTGCACTGTGTTCGATGCCGATCCGGAAGCGGGCGGCATGATGCGCACGCAGATCCCGAAATTCCGCCTGCCCAATTCCGTGATCGACGAGGAGACCGGCTACATCCTGGGTCTCGGCGTCGAGTTTAGAGGCGGCCATCGCATCGATAGCATGAAGGCGCTGCTTGCGGAGAAATATGACGCGATCTTCGTCGGCTCCGGCGCGCCGCGCGGCCGCGAGCTCGACATTCCCGGCCGGAAAGAGGCAGCCGCCAACATCCATATCGGCATCGAGTGGTTGGCCTCGGTGTCGTTCGGTCATACCGACAAGGTCGGCAAGCGCGTGATCGTGCTCGGCGGCGGCAACACCGCGATGGATTGCTGTCGCACCGCTCGCCGCCTCGGCGGCGAAGACGTCAAGGTCGTCGTGCGCTCCGGCTTCGAGGAAATGAAGGCCTCGCCCTGGGAGAAGGAGGACGCGCTCCACGAGGACATTCCGATCCTCAACTTCCTCGTTCCCGTCGCTTTCATCCACGACAATGGCAAGCTCACTGGCATCACCTTTCAGAAAGTGAAGGCCGAATACGACGCCAAAGGCCGCCGCAACCTCGTTCCATCAGGTGAGCCCGGCCAGACCTTCGAATGCGACGACGTCTTGGTCGCGGTCGGCCAGGAGAACGCCTTTCCGTGGATCGAGCAGGATTGCGGCATCGAGTTCGACAAATGGCACATGCCCAAGGTCGATCCGAAGACCTTCGTCTCGACCAATCCAAAAGTCTTCTTCGGCGGCGATGCGGCGTTCGGCCCGAAGAACATCATCTGGGCGGTCGCGCACGGCCATGATGCCGCGCTGTCGATCCACAAGATGCTCTCGGGCGAGGCTATCGAAGATCGCCCGCTGCCGGAGGTGCACGTCTCCTCGCAGAAGATGGGCATCCACGAATGGAGCTATGACAACGACATCTCCATCGACAAGCGCTTCAAGGTGCCGCATCGCGACAAGGTCGTCGCGCTGAAGGACATCCGTGCCGAGGTCGAGCTCGGCTACGACGTCAAGCTCGCGCTCGGCGAGGCGCATCGCTGCCTGAACTGCGACGTACAGACCGTGTTCTCGACCTCGCTCTGCATCGAATGCGATGCCTGCGCCGACATCTGCCCGATGGATTGCATCACCTTCACTTATAACGGCGAGGAAAGCGACCTGCGCCAGCGCCTGAAGGCGCCCGCGCCGCATCCGGACCAGGACCTCTACGTCTCCTCGGATCTTAAGACCGGGCGCGTAATGGTTAAGGACGAGGATGTCTGCCTGCATTGCGGGCTGTGCGCGGAGCGTTGTCCCACCGGCGCCTGGGACATGCAGAAATATTTCATCGAGATGACCCACGCAGGTTCAGCATGCCCGACAAAAAGCCGATCAGCAGCGTAAACGACTTCGTCGTCCGCTTTGCCAACGTCAACGGCTCGGGCTCAGCCAGCGCCAACGAGATGTTCGCGCGCGCGATCCTGCGCCACGGCGTTCCGGTCTCCCCACGCAACATCTTCCCCTCCAACATCCAGGGCCTGCCGACCTGGTACGAGGTGCGGGTGACGGAAGACGGCCATCTCGGCGCCCGCGGCGGTGTCGACATGATGGTGGCGATGAACCCGCAGACCTGGGACAAGGACGTCGCGGGCATCGAGCCCGGCGGCTATCTGTTCTACGATTCCACCAAGCCGATGCCGTCGACCAAATTCCGCGACGACATCACCGTGATCGGCGTGCCGCTCACCGCGATCACCAACTCGACCTACACCGATCCGCGCCAGCGCCAGCTGTTCAAGAACATCATCTATCTCGGCGCACTCAGCGCGCTGCTCGACATGGATCCGAAACTGATCGAGCAGCTGATCGGCGAGCAGTACAAGGGCAAGGAGAAGCTCTTGTCCTCCAACGTCCACGCGCTGCATCTCGGCCGCGACTGGGCACTCCAGAACCTGAAATGCCCGATCGGGCTGCGCGTGAAGAAATCGGACAAGGTCGGCGACCGCATCTTCATAGAGGGCAACAGCGCCGCCGCGCTCGGCGCCGTCTATGGTGGCGCCACGGTGTGCGCCTGGTATCCGATCACGCCGTCGTCGTCGGTGGCGGAGGCCTTCACCGTCCATTGCAAGAAGTACAGGCATGATCCTGAGACCGGCAAGGCGAAATACGCGATCGTGCAGGGCGAGGACGAGCTGGCTTCGATCGGTATCGTCATTGGCGCCTCCTGGAACGGCGCGCGCGCCTTCACCGCGACCTCCGGCCCCGGCATCTCCTTGATGACCGAGTTCATCGGCCTCTCATATTTCGCCGAGATTCCGGCCGTGATCATGAACATCCAGCGCGCCGGCCCCTCCACGGGCATGCCGACCCGGACCCAGCAATGCGACATCATCGCCTGTGCCTATGCTTCCCATGGCGACACCAAGCATGTGCTGCTATTCCCGGAAGATCCGGCGGAAGCGTTCGAGTTCGCGGCTGCCGCGTTCGACCTCGCCGAGCGGCTCCAGACCACGATTTTCCTGATGCTCGATCTCGACATCGGCATGAACCACCGCCTCTGCCGTCCGCTGAAGTGGGACGATTCAAGGCAATACGACCGCGGCAAGGTGATGACGGCGGAAATGCTGGAGGAAGGCCGCGATTTCGGCCGCTATCTCGACGTCGACGGCGACGGCATCCCCTACCGCACCTATCCCGGCACACATCCGACCAAGGGCTCCTACTTCACCCGCGGCACCTCGCGTGACCGTTACGCGCGCTATTCCGAGGAAGGCACGGTTTATGCCGACAACATGCAGCGCCTGGTCCGCAAGTTCGAGACCGCGCAAGACCTGGTCCCGCGGCCGCTGCAGGCCAATGCGGAACGGCCGACCAAATACGGCGTGATCTATTTCGGCTCGACCTCGCCGGCGATGGACGAAGCCATCGGGCTGTTGGAAGCGCGCGGGCATCAGCTCGACCGCCTGCGCATCCGCGCCTTCCCGTTCCACTCCAGCGTCGCCAGCTTCCTCGCCGAGCACGACTTCGTCTACGTGGTCGAGCAGAACCGCGACAGCCAGCTGCGCCAGCTCATCGTCAACGAGAACGGCATCGACCCGGTCCGGCTCGTGCCGATCGTGCATTACGACGGCACCCCGATCACCGCCCGCTTCATCGCAAAAGCCATTGGCGACCATCAGGATCACCTCAAGGTGACTCCGCTCCGCAAGGCCGTGTCATGACCTACATTGCTAAGCCGAAATTCCATCATCCCGGACTGAAGCAGAACGAGCTCGGCTACACCCGCCGCGATTACGAAGGCAAGATTTCGACACTGTGCGCCGGCTGCGGCCACGATTCGATCACCGCCTCGATTATCGAGGCCTGCTATGAGCTCTCGATCGAGCCGCACCGGGTCGCAAAAATCTCCGGCATCGGCTGCTCATCGAAGACGCCGGACTATTTCCTCGGCAACTCACACGGCTTCAACTCCGTGCACGGCCGCATGCCCAGCGTGCTGACCGGCGCCAATCTCGCCAACCGCGATTTGATCTATCTCGGCGTCTCCGGTGACGGCGATTCCGCCTCGATCGGCTTCGGCCAGTTCGCGCATTCGATCCGGCGCGGCGTCAACATGACCTATATCGTCGAGAACAACGGCGTCTATGGCCTGACCAAGGGCCAGTTCTCGGCGACGGCAGACCGTGGCTCGAAATCCAAGAAAGGCGTCACCAACACCGACAATGCCATCGACCTCGTCGCGATCGCGCTGCAACTCGGAGCCACCTTCGTCGCGCGCTCGTTCTCCGGCGACAAGAGCCAACTCGTGCCGCTGATCGCGGCCGCAATCCGGCACAAGGGCGCGTCCTTCATCGACGTCATCAGCCCCTGCATCGCCTTCAACAATCACGCCGGCTCGACCAAGAGCTTCGACTATGTCCGGGAGCACAACGACGCGGTGAACCGGCTCGACGTGCTGGTCGGCCGCGATCCGATCGCGGTGGACTATGCGCCGGGCACGGTGCAGCTGGTCGAGCAGCATGACGGTAGCAAGATCGCCCTGCGCAAGATCGATGCCGATTACGACCCGCACGACCGTCTCGGCGCGATGACATTCCTGCAGAAGCACGCCGCCAAGGGCCAGATCGTCACCGGCCTGCTCTATGTTGACCCCGACGCAGACGATCTGCACGAGCACCTCAACACCGTCGAGACGCCGCTCAACTCGCTGGAGGCGGATACGCTCTGCCCAGGCTCGGCAGTGCTGGACAAGATCAATGCCAGCCTGCGGTGATCATTTGCTCCGCGCCGAGACCGTCGGCCGGACGCGTATCGTGATCTTCTCCGACGCGACGGGGGGCTCGAACGGATAGTGCTTGGCGTCGCCGAGCACCAATTGGAGCGTGTGAGTCCCCGGTGGAAGGTCGAGCATGGTTTCGGTCTGCCCTGCACCGAAATGCAAGTGCGACTTATCCTGCGGGATCGGCTCCTTGGGATCGATGGGATCGTTGACGTCGACCAGCAGATGGTGATGACCGGCGTTCTGGTAGTCGTCGCCGGCATGCGTCACGCCCATGTTGCGCAAGCCGAACCGGACCCAGAATGCACCGCGAATCTTTTGCCCGTCGCGCGGCGTGATGAAGTACAGCTTTGCATCCTTCGGCGCGGTCTTGCCCTGCGCACAGGCTGCGCCCGGGAGCAATGCGATGGCCGCCGCCAGTGCGACACAGGAAATGATCTTCATCAAATTGACTCCTGCACTTACGGACTGAGTGCGACACGGAATCCATGCGTGGGGTAACGGACATTGGTGTCGTAACCATCGCGGTTTGACGGCCGCACATATCTTGAGTCGTTCTTCCAAGAGCCCGACCTCAGGACATGAGAGCTGCAATCTCCGCTGCTCCACGCCGAGCCGTCGCTCGGCGCGCCCTGATAGGTCCTGTGCCAGCAGTCCTCGACCCACTGATCGATGCCGCCGCCCATGTCATAGAGCCCGAATGGATTCGGCTTGAAGCTGCCGACCTTGGCCGGCTGCTCGGCCGCAAGATCACCGCAATCCTTGCACCCGGCCATGCCCGGCTGAAGCTTGTCGCCCCACCAATATTTCGTCTGCGTTCCGCCGCGCGCCGCATATTCCCATTCGGCTTCGCTCGGAAGCCGGTAGGGCTTCTTCGTCGCCTGCGCAAGCCACGTGACATATTGCTGCGCATCGGTCCAGCTCACATTGCTGACCGGGGCATCGTCCTTGCCGGTGGCCGTGAATCCGCACGCCTTGGCGGCGGCGCATTCGTTCCACTCCTGCACCGTCACCGGATATTTGCCGATCGAGAACGGCTTGACCGTGACCTGGTGGACAGGCCGTTCGGTCGGATCGTCATTGCTTCCCATCGCGAAGCTGCCGCCGCGAATGGCGATCATCCCGGGTTCGCGGGGCGGCGCCGCCGATGGGCTGGGTGCCGGTGACGGCGACGCAGCCAATGACGGAGATGGTTGCGGCGTCTGGGTCGCCGCCTCGCGCGGCAGCGGCTGGGGGATCGGTGATGCGGCCGGAGAAGCGGTTGGCGTGGCGGCCTGCTCGTCGATCCTGCCGGGCTGCGCCAAGAAATACCAGAGCACGCCTGTGGCGATCACCATGACGGTAATGCTCAGGAGGAACATCAGGACATTCTCGCGCCGGCCTCGCGTCCTGCCGACAGCATCTGCGTCCGGCAGCACGCGATAGACGCGCACCGGATCGGTGATGTTCTTGACCTTGCGGTCCCCAAGCGACTCATAGCCGCACACCACCTTGTGCTTGATCTGCTCGTAGATCGCGCCCGAAATATAGACCTGACCGGGCTCGGCAATGCCCTCTATGCGTGTGGCAATGTTGACGCCATCGCCGTAGACATCGTCCGGCTCTACGATCACGTCGCCGAGATTGACGCCAATTCGGTATTCGAGCCGCGAATGCTTCGGAAGCGAGGCGTTGCGGCCGAGGAGGTTTTGTTGAATGACAATGCTGCATCGAACGGCCTCAACAGGACTGTCGAAAATGGCGATGAAACCATCGCCCGTCGTCTTCACCAGACTTCCGTGGTGCTCGACGATGCTGGGCTGGATGATATCCCGCTCGATCCGCTTGACCCGGGCATGCGTTCCCTCCTCGTCAGCCTGCATCATGCGGCTGTAGGAGGCGATGTCACCGACAATGATCGCCGCGAGACGACGGGGCATGGGGCCGTGCGGGGGCGGCCCATCCTGATTTCCGGATCTGAAGTTGCGAATTTCGCCCATTGCGGGGGGACTCCACAAACTTACAAGGCAGCCCCAGCTTACGACAGCGAAGGCCGTCGTTCTGTGAACGCTACCACATTGACGAACCGAGACAATGTCGCAGCAATCGCCAGCATCGAGTTCCGAAGGACCGAAGCGCAACACCGCTTGAACCTTCTTGATCCCGCCGATGACTAAGGCCCGGCGCGAAAGCACAGGGCCGAGCCCGCGCCGCGGATGGTCGCGCGAGCGGCTTGCGCAGCTTGAACGCGATGCGCCTCGCCCTGCGTCTAACAGACAGCAGTTCTGTCCTGCTGCGGTCGAGTTGTCACGCGCTCGAGGGCCTCATGAAGCTCCCCATCGTTGCTACCCTGACTTTGGCTGCGCTGAGCAGCGTCGCCGGTGCCGACGAGGCCGATGACATCCGTGAGGCCAGCAAGGCCGAAGCCGAAACCTTCAATGCGCGCATGTATGCCGGCGCGCCCGGCAACAAGGCCTATGCCTGCTTCGTGCGGCGCTACGATACCGAGCACCTGGCGCGGCACCCGAAGCAGAAGGTCGTCGCGATGAAGCTGCTGATCTCCGCGGAGATCGAGGAGGACCAGGAGCTCCACAATTCCTTCCGCCTCGGCTTCAGGTACCGTCACCGCCCCGGCGATTTCGATTCCAGCGGTTCGTGTCGCCACGCCGTGTTCACCAAGAGCGGCAACGAGGTGCGCCTCGGCTGCGGCGAACAAGTCGGCAATCGTGCGGCTCGAACGGGTGCGGGTCTGGCAGAACAACAAGCCGGACCACGAGGCCGAACAATCGCTGGTGGCCAGCGCGGACGATAGGATTTTCCGCCTCGACCGTACCGACACGAGCGAGTGCGCCTCTCTCGCGACCGACCGCAAGGAACTCGCCGCATTGCGTCACGACTGAACTGATATGTCTCCGGCGAATTCGGTCAGTCGAGCGAGATCGCCGTGAACCGCCGCAACCTCTCGTGGAGCGCCGTCTCGGCGCTGGGCACGGCGCTTGAGCCCTCGCGTGCACAAGCCGCCACCGAAGCCAGCGCGGGCAGCAGGTTGAGGGCCTCACCCGACGCTTCGCGTCGACCTCTCCTGCAAGCAAGCGGCAGAGGTTAGAGGGAGCCCCGGTGCCGACTTCTCACTCATTCGCATCGCACTTGACGCATCCATAACTCTGGGGTTATGAGTCTATCATAACTTATGAGTTATGGATCTTCCATGTCCGCCGCTCACGACCTCCTATTCAGGACGCTCGCCGATCCGACGCGGCGGGCGATCTTCGAGCGGCTGTGCCGCGAGGGCGAGCAGACGGTCGGAGCACTGACCGCGCGGTCCGGCGTGTCACAGCCGGCGGTCTCGAAACATCTCGGCGCCTTGAAGCAGGCCGGGCTGGTGCGCGACCGCCACGAGGGACGCCAGACCCATTACAGCGCGCGTCCCGGCGCGCTCAATCCGCTGATCGACTGGACCAGCCAGATGGCCGGATTCTGGCAGAGGCGGCTCGACGCCCTCGACGATCTCCTGACGAGGATGGACCAATGAACGAAGCCTCAAGCGAAACGCGCTCCGTAGTGATCGAGCGCGAATTTGCCGCCCCGGCGGAGCGAATCTGGCGCGCGCTGACGCAGCCGCATCTGATCGAGGAATGGCTGATGAAGAACGACTTCAAGCCCGTCGTCGGCCACCGCTTCAATCTTCGCGGCGAATGGGGCGGCGTGCTGGATTGCGAGGTGCTCACTATCGAGCCGGAAAAGACGCTCGCCTACACCTGGAATTTCTCGCATCAGGATGCGGCGTTCGACCTGAAAAGCGTCGTCACCTTCACGCTGACGCCGACGGGCGCAGGCACTCATTTGCGTGTCGAGCAGGCGGGCTTCAGCCCGACGCAGAAGCAGGCTTATGGCGGCGCGCATGCCGGCTGGAAGCAGTTCTTTGCCAAGCTGGACGAGCTGCTGGCGCGGGCAGGCTAGCTCCGTCGGCGTCCATCCCGATCCATTTCAAAAAAGGAGGTCCCAATGAGCACGCATATCTGGATTCGACAGATTCATCGCTGGCTGTCGATGGCTTTCACGCTCGCCGTCATCGCGAACATCGTCGCCATGGCCATGCAGGTCCAGGCGCTCTGGATCGGCTTCCTGGCGCTCGTCCCGCTCATTCCGTTGCTTGCGACCGGGCTATATTTGTTCGCGCTGCCCTATGTCAGCCGCAGCAACGCCTGAACGAGGCGA
This sequence comes from Bradyrhizobium sp. 159, assembly GCF_023073795.1. Lineage (NCBI taxonomy): Bacteria > Pseudomonadati > Pseudomonadota > Alphaproteobacteria > Hyphomicrobiales > Nitrobacteraceae > Bradyrhizobium > Bradyrhizobium sp. 159. The sequence continues at coordinate 19,327 of NZ_JADPKE010000096.1, forward strand.
GATGATGAAAAACGTTGGCAGCGCGACGAAGCACAGCACGACAGACTCGACTGAAGCTTCACCCTCCAAGCTGATCGATGGCAGGATCAAGGAGCTTGGCGACTGGCGCGGCGAGATGCTGGGGCGAATTCGCGAGCTGATCAAGGAGGCCGATCCTGATGTCGTCGAGGAGTGGAAGTGGCGCGGCGTTCCCGTGTGGGAGCACGACGGCATCATCTGCACCGGCGAGACCTACAAGGCTGTGGTCAAGATGACGTTCGCCAGGGGCGCGGCGCTGGAGGATCCGGCGGGCCTGTTCAATTCCAGCCTCGACGGAAACGTGCGGCGCGCGATCGATATTCGCGAGGGCGAGAAGCTCAACGAGAAAGCGTTGAAGGCACTGATCCGCGCGGCGGTAGAGCTGAATGCGAGCAAGGTGAAGAAGAGACCGGTGAAGCGGCCGGCTTAGAATACAACGGCCATGTTGGTCACTTGAGCAGCCGCGGGCTCGCTTCAACCTCTTCCGCTTGCGGGAGAGGTTGGCGCGTAGCGCCGGGTGAGGGCTCTCTCGTCTTGGGGGAGTCCCACTGCGGAGACACCCTCTCCCCAATCCTCCCCCGCAAGCGGGGAGGAGCGCACCTTCGCCGGCGTCTAGCTGAGTCTCAGCCAATCAGGCGTCGCGCGTACCAAACCGCCTCAGGCCGCCGCGGTGATCGGGCGCGGGCTCACGACATATTCGCGCAGGACCTTGTCGTTGGCGTCGACCTCGATCAGTGCGACGTCATACGTCCAGAGATCGGCCAGGTGCTGGAGCACGCGCTTGGCGTCGGTCTCGTTGAGCTGCGAGCCTTTGATGACGTGGTGATGCAGGATCAGCCGGCGGTCGCCGGAGAGATCGACGTCGACGACCTCGATATTGGCGTCGATGTAGCCGACATCGTGCTGCCGTGCCAGCTCGCGGCGGACGCGGCGGAAGCCGCGCTCATCGTGGATGGCGTCGACCCGGATCCCCGCGCGCTCCTCGGGATCGTCATGCAGGTGGAACATGCGGAAGTGCCGCATCAGCTTCGGGCTCAGGAACTGGCCGACGAAGCTCTCGTCGCGGTAATTGGCCCAGACGTCGCGCAGCACGCCCATCACGTCGTTCTTGCCGGCGATATCGGGGAACCATTCGCGGTCCTCATCTTCCGGCCTGGTGACGATGCGCTCGATGTCCTGCATCATGGCGAAGCCGAGCGCATAGGGATTGAAGCCGGAGAAGCGCGGATCGTCGAATTCTGGCTGGAACACCACGTTGGTGTGCGACCCCAGGAACTCGAGGAAGTTGCCGTCTGTGATGCGGCCCTGCTCGTGCAGCTTGGTCATGATGCGGTAGTGGACGTAGGTCGCCGTCCCCTCGTTCATGACCTTGGTCTGGCTCTGTGGATAGAAATACTGCGCGATGTGGCGGACGATGCGCAGCAATTCGCGCTGCCACGGGGCTAGCCGCGGTGCGCTCTTCTCCAGGAAGTACAGCAAATTCTCCTGCGGCAAGCCGAGCAGCTTGCGGCGGCGTTCGACGCTGAGTGCGGACCGGCTCTTGGCGACCCCCTTCGGGACCGTGCGCCAGAGATCGTTGAAGACCTCCTCCTCATGCTGACGGCGGCGCCCTGCCCGCTTCTCTTCGGCGCGCAAATCGAGCTTCTTCTTGCCGGGATAGCGGTCGATGCCGTGCGACATCAGCGCGTGCGCAGCGTCGAGCGTGCGCTCGACCTCGATGCGGCCGTAGCGCTCCTCGCAGCTCGCGACATAATTCTTGGCGAAGTCGAGATAATCCAGGATGCCGTCGGCGTCGGTCCACTGCTTGAACAGATAATTGTTCTTGAAGAAATGGTTGTGGCCGAAGGCCGCGTGCGCGATCACCAGCGTCTGCATCGTCGCCGTGTTCTCCTCCATCAGGTAGGAGATGCAGGGCGAGGAGTTGATCACGATCTCGTAGGCGAGCCCCATCAGGCCCTTGCGATAGGACGCCTCATGGAACGCAAAATGCTTGCCGAACGACCAGTGCTTGTAGAACAGGGGCATGCCGACCGACGAGTACGCGTCCAGCATCTGCTCGGCGGTGATGACCTCGATCTGGTTCGGATAGACGTCGAGCCCGAGATCCTGCAACGCCACCTCCTCGCAGGCATCGGTGATACGCTGCAAGGTGTGGAAATCCCAATCCGCGCCTTCGAACAAGCGTTCCGTCATGGAGCGGCCTTCTCCTGGCTGGTTTCGCGGCGTTGGAACAGGTCGTGGAACACCGGAAAGATCTCGCTGCGCTCCGAGACCTTGCGCATCGAGAGCGGTGCGCCGCTGCTGCGCAGGCGCTCGTAAAGGGTCCAGAGCGAGGAGTCGGAGAGATCGAAGGCACTGCCGCCGGACTCGCCGACCTCGAGATAGGCAAAAAACTGACAGACCGGCAGGATCTTGTCGGTCAGCAGCAGGCCCGTAAGCTCGCCGTCGGAATAGGAATTGTCGCCATCGGAGGCTTGCGCGGCATAGATGTTCCAGTCCGCCGGATTGAAGCGCTCGCGCACGATCTCGTGCATCGCCTGGAGCGCGCTGGAGACCAGCGTGCCGCCCGAGGCCGGGCCGTAGAAAAAGGTCTGCTCGTCGACCTCCTCGGCGCGGTCAGTGTGCCGGATGAAGACGATCTCGACATGCTTGTAGCGGCGCTTCAGGAATACGTAGAGCAGCATGTAGAAGCGCTTGGCGAGATCCTTCATGTGCTCGGACATCGAGCCCGAGACGTCCATCAGGCAGAACATCACGGCCTGCGCCACCGGCCGCGGCACCGTCTCGAAGCGGCGGTAGCGGATGTCGAGCGGGTCGATGAAAGGGATGCGCTTGGATTTCGCCTTGAGCTTTGCGAGCTTGTCGAGCAACTCGACGCGAACCTCCTCGTCGGTGCAGGCGGCGATCTCGGCCTCCAGCTCCTCGATCTCGCTCTTGCGGGGACGCCGGAGCGCGATGCGGCGGGCGAGTGCGAGCTGAACCGTCCGGCTCACCGAGATGTTGGCCGGCGAGCCCGAGGTGGTGTAGCCGGCGCGCTGGATGCCCTCGCTCTCGGTCTGCGCGATCTTGCGCTTGGCAAGATCGGGCAGTTCGAGGTCGTCGAGGAAAAGGTCGACGAACTCGTCGCGGCTCAGCACGAACCGGAAGGCATCCTCGCTGTCGCCCTCGCCCGGACCGGAATCCTTGGCGCTGCCCTGGCCCGAGCGCTGGAGATAGTCGCCCTCGACGAACTTCTTGTTTCCGGGCAGCACCATGTCGCGCGTGCCGCCCTCCCGGCGGAAGCGCGGCTCGTGCATTCCGTCGAGCGGGATCGTGACCTCACCACCCTCCAGGACGTCCTTGATGTCGCGTTCCTGCGAGGTCTTCTTGACGGCGCCCTGCACCAGGGATTTGGCCCGACGCAAGAACCGCTGCCGGTTCTCAAGACTCTTGCCGCCTGGATTCAGGCGCCTGTCAATAATGTGAATGGCCACTTTCCCATCCGCCTCAACCGGCCTGCTTCACGCGCATGTACCATTCGACGAGCCGGCGAACCTGACGCTCGGTGTAGCCGCGCTCCACCATGCGTGCGACGAACTCGCCGTGCTTCTTCTCCGTCTCGCCGTCCTTCTTGGACCCGAAGGAGATGACCGGAAGCAGATCCTCGACCTGAGAGAATATCCGCTTTTCGATCACATCGCGAATCTTCTCGTAGGAGGTCCAGGTCGGGTTCTTGCCGCCGTTCTGGGCCCGCGAGCGTAACGAGAATTTGACGACCTCGTTGCGGAAGTCCTTCGGGTTGGCAATGCCCGCCGGCTTCTCGATTTTGGTCAGTTCCTGGTTCAAAAGCTCGCGATCGAGCAGCTGGCCGGTGTCGGGATCCTTGAAGTCCTGATCCTCGATCCAGGCGTCGGCGTAATCGACGTAGCGGTCGAACAGGTTCTGGCCGTAATCGGAGTAGGATTCGAGATAGGCCTTCTGGATCTCGTTGCCGATGAACTCGGCATAGCGCGGCGCGAGCTCCGCCTTGATGAACTCGAGATAACGTTTCTCGGTTTCCTCCGGAAGCTGCTCGCGGCGGATCGCCTGCTCCAGCGCGTACATCAGGTGCACGGCGTCGGCGGCGACCTCCTGCGGGTCGTGATTGAAGGTCGCAGCCAGGACCTTGAAGGCGAAGCGTGTGGAGACACCGTCCATGCCCTCGTCGACACCGGCGGCGTCGCGATATTCCTGGACGCTGCGCGCCTTCGGATCGGACTCTTTCAGGCTCTCACCGTCATACACCCGCATCTTGCCGAACAGCGTGGAGTTCTCGTGCTTGCGCAGGCGCGACATCACCGAGAACCGCGCCAGCGTCTCCAGTGTCGACGGCGCGCAAGGAGCCGATGCGAGCTCGGAACCCTGGATCAGCTTCTCGTAGATCTTCTGCTCTTCGGTGACCCTGAGGCAGTACGGCACCTTGATGACGCAGATCCGGTCGATGAACGCCTCGTTGTTCTTGTTGGCCTTGAAGCTCGCCCACTCAGCTTCGTTGGAATGTGCGAGGATGATGCCGGTGAAGGGGATCGCGCCGATGTTCTCGGTGCCAATATAGTTGCCTTCCTGCGTCGCGGTCAGCAGCGGATGCAGCATCTTGATCGGCGCCTTGAACATCTCGACGAACTCGAGCACGCCCTGGTTGGCGCGATTGAGGCCGCCGGAATAGCTGTAGGCGTCCGGATCGTTCTGCGCATAGGTCTCGAGCTTGCGGATGTCGACCTTGCCGACCAGCGAGGAGATATCCTGGTTGTTCTCGTCACCGGGCTCGGTCTTGGCGATCGCGATCTGCCGAAGCCGCGACGGCTGGATCTTGGCGACGCGGAATTGCGAGATATCGCCGCCGAAGGCTTCCAGCCGCTTGTAGCACCACGGGCTCATCAGGCCGGTGAGGCGCCGGCGCGGAATTCCGTACTTCTCTTCCAGCATCGGCCCGAGCTGATCGGGATCGAACAGGCTGAGTGGGCTCTCGAACACGGGCGAAAGTTCATCGCCGGCCTTCAGCACGTAGATGGGGTGCACTTCCATCAGCGACTTCAACCGCTCGGCGAGCGAGGATTTGCCGCCGCCGACCGGGCCGAGCAAATAAAGGATCTGCTTGCGCTCCTCCAAACCTTGCGCGGCGTGGCGGAAGAAACCGACGATCCGCTCGATGGTTTCTTCCATTCCGTAGAAGCCGGCGAAGGCCGGATAGGTGCGGATCGTGCGGTTCAAAAAAATACGGCCAAGGCGTGGGTCCTTGGCCGTGTCAATCGTCTGGGGTTCGCCGATGGCAGCTAGCAGGCGTTCGGCCGCGTTCGCGTATTTCATGGGATCGCTTCGACACGATTCCAGATATTCCGCCATCGATAAGTCGTGCTGGCTTCTCGCCTCGAACGACCGAGCGAAAGCGTTGAATAGAGAATCGTTGTACATGATCCCTCTCCGCGTGAGTTCCGCTACAAGCTGAAACGAATGCAGTTACCGGACCGTTCCTCAGGCCGTTTCGAATCAGCGTGAGCACATGACGATCATTGGACACCCGGGTGCCGGCTCGACGCAACGCACAACGTAGGCACTCGTTGAGTTACGAACAGGCACATGCCTGTAATTTGAGCGAATCTACATCCATATTGGCTCATTTCCAGAAAATGTCACTTGCTCGCAACATCCGGGCATTACCGGGGAGAAAGCTCATCCGGCGCTGCAGCATAGCGGTCTGCCAGCGGCGATCTTATGACGCTTGTACGGCGAAGCCTTGAGCGCCGCGTTCATCTTCCTGCTGCAATGCGGTGCGCGGACCGGCGGCAGCAATCGGGCAAGCGTGCAGCGACGTATCCAAATCGGTCGAACGGCTCTCCGATGGAAGACGATGCGATTGCCACGCACGGATTTCTGCGCGCCGCGATCACCAGCCGCAGTGCGTCACGGGTTACGTCACTTCAAGATCGCGGCAGCCTCGATGCTCGTGGCCAGCACGACGGATTGCGGAGGTTGGCAAGCGCGAGCATGAGACCGTCACAATGTGCTGCATGCTTCCTCAGCACAGTCATTAGCCGCCACGCGACGGACGGATCGGAGTCCGCCGCTGGCACTCGATGTCGCCGCCGACTGTCGCCTGGATCGCCACGATCGCGGCGGAGTTACACCTGAGGGTATGACTCCCATCCCCTTGATTGGTTCCCTCGCGGGCGCATGTAAGCTAGAGGATAGCGCGTCAGGACCGGCGCGGAAACCCCTCGCCCGCAGGCTTGGAGATAGATAAACATCATGAATCCCGTCAAAGAACTGGAAAAGCACGGACAAGCCGTCTGGCTCGACTTCCTGGCCCGCGGCTTCATCGCCAAGGGCGACCTGAAGCGACTGATCGACACCGACGGCGTCAAGGGGGTCACCTCCAATCCCTCGATCTTCGAGAAGGCAATCGGCAGCTCGGACGAGTACGATGCACCGATCGGCAAGGCGCTGAAGCGTGGCGACCGTACCGTGGCCGACCTGTTCGAAGCCGTTGCGGTCGAGGACATCCAGAATGCCGCGGACGTGCTGCGCCCGGTCTACGACCGCCTCAAGGGAGGCGACGGCTATGTCAGCCTGGAGGTCTCGCCCTATCTGGCGATGGACACCGCCGGCACGGTCACCGAGGCGCGGCGGCTCTGGAAGGACGTCAACCGCAAGAATTTGATGGTGAAGGTACCGGCGACGCCGGAGGGCCTGCCGGCGATCGAACAGCTCATCGGCGACGGCATCAGCATCAACATCACGCTGCTGTTCTCCAGGGACGTCTACCTGAAGGTCGCCGAGGCCTATCTCGCCGGTCTGGAGACATACGTCGCCGGCGGCGGCGACCCGTCGCATGTTGCGAGCGTCGCGAGCTTCTTCGTCAGCCGGATCGACTCGGTGGTCGACAAGCAGCTCGACGAGAAGATCGCCCGCGCCAACGATCCCTCCGAAAAGGAACGGCTCGCCGCGCTCAAGGGCAAGGTCGCGATCGCCAATGCCAAGATCGCCTATCAGGATTTCAAGCGCCTGTTCTCGGGGCCACGCTGGGACAAGCTCGCCACCAAGGGCGCCAAGCCGCAGCGCATGCTGTGGGCGTCCACCGGCACCAAGAACAAGGATTACAGCGATGTCCTCTATGTCGAGGAACTGATCGGCCCCGACACCATCAACACGGTGCCGCCGGCGACGCTGGACGCGTTCCGCGATCACGGCAAGCCGCGCGACAGCCTGGAAGAGAATGTCGACGACGCCCGCCGCGTGCTCGAGGAGCTGGAGCGCTCCGGCATTTCGCTCGATGCGATCACCGAGGAGCTGGTCAAGGACGGGGTCAAGCAGTTTGCCGATGCCGCCGACAAGCTCTATGGCGCCGTCGCGCACAAGCGGGCCGTGGTGCTCGGCCCGGCGCTCGACCGCCAGCTGCTCTCGCTCGGCGACGGGCTCGGCAAGAGCCTGGCCAAGAGCACCGAGGAATGGCGCGCATCTGCCAAGATCCGCAGGCTGTGGGCGCGCGACAAGTCGGTCTGGACCGGCACCGACGAGGACAAATGGCTGGGCTGGCTCGACAGCGCGGCAAGGGCCGACATCGCCGACTACGAGGACTATGCGGGCCGCGTGAAGGGGCAGAAATTCTCCGACGCCGTCGTGCTCGGCATGGGCGGTTCGAGCCTCGGGCCGGAGGTGCTGGCCGAAACCTTCGGGAAGAAGCCCGGCTTCCCAAAACTGCATGTGCTGGATTCCACCGACCCGGCCGAAGTGCGGGCGATGGAGGCCAGGATTGACATCGCCAACACCGTCTTCATCGTCTCCAGCAAGTCCGGCGGCACCACCGAGCCGAACGCGATGAAGGACTATTTCCATGAGCGGGTTGCCAAGGCGGTTGGGCCGAAGGTGAAGACCGGCCACCGCTTCATCGCGGTGACCGATCCGGGCTCGTCGCTGGAGAAAGCCGCGAAGAAGCTGAACTACGCCCGCATCTTCCACGGCGAACCCACGATCGGCGGCCGCTATTCGGTGCTCTCGCCGTTCGGCCTGGTGCCGGCGGCAACCGCAGGCATAGACGTCAAGACCTTCATCAAGCATGCGCTGGCGATGGCCCGCTCCTGCGGACCGGACGTGCCGCCATCCGAGAACCCGGGCGTGCAGCTCGGCCTCGCCATGGGCCTCGCCGGCCTTGAAGGCCGCGACAAGGTGACGATCCTGGCATCGAAGAAGATCGCCGATTTCGGCGCCTGGGCCGAGCAGCTGATCGCGGAATCGACCGGCAAGGAGGGCAAGGGCCTGATCCCGATCGAGGGCGAGCCGCTGGGCGAACCCGCGATTTACGGCGACGACCGCTTCTTCATCGACATCCGCATCGAAGGCGAGGCGGACGCGGCCCATGATTCCAAGCTTGCCGCGATCGAAGCCGCCGGCCATCCCGTGGTGCGGATCGTCATGAAGTCGATCGACCATCTCGGCCAGGAGTTCTTCCGCTTCGAGATGGCGACGGCCGTGGCCGGCAGCATTCTCGGCATCAACCCGTTCGACCAGCCGGACGTGGAAGCGGCCAAGATCAAGACCCGCGAGCTCACTTCAGAGTTCGAGAAGACCGGCGCGCTGCCGGCCGAGCAGCCGGTGGTCAGCACCGATGAAGCTGACCTCTACACCGATGAAGCCAACGCCACGGCGCTGCGCGCCGCCGGCGCCAATGGCGACCTTACCTCATGGCTGAAGGCGCATCTGTCGCGCTCGGGCCACGGCGACTATGTCGCCCTGCTCGGCTACATCGCGCGCGACAAGACCACCATCGACGCACTTCAGGCCATGCGGCTCGAAGTGCGCGAGAAGCGGCATGTCGCGACCTGCGCCGAATTCGGACCGCGCTTTCTGCACTCCACCGGGCAGGCCTACAAGGGCGGGCCAGATAGCGGCGTGTTCCTCCAGATCACCGCCGACGACGCCAAGGATCTGCCGGTGCCGGGCCAGAAGGCGAGCTTTGGGGTGATCAAGGCGGCGCAGGCGCGCGGCGATTTCGACGTGCTCACCGAGCGGGGCCGACGCGCGCTGCGCGTCCACCTGAAGGGCGGGCTCAAGAAAGGTCTCGCGGCGCTCAACACGGCGCTTAACGACGCATTGGACTAAAGGAAGCTCTCACATGCAACTCGGCATGATCGGCCTCGGCCGGATGGGCGGCAACATCGTTCGCCGCCTGATGCGTCACGGTCATTCGACCGTGGTCTACGACAAGGACGCCAAGGCCGTCGCCGGCCTTGCCGCAGATGGCGCGATCGGCTCCGCGATGCTCGAGGAATTCATCTCGAAACTCGAGCGGCCGCGCACCGCCTGGGTGATGCTGCCTGCGGGGCGTATCACCGAGACCACGATCGAGACGATCGCGGGCGTGATGCAGGCGGGCGACGTCATCATCGACGGCGGCAACACCTTCTGGCAGGACGACGTCCGCCGCGGCAAGGCGCTGAAGGAGCGCGGCATCCACTATGTCGACGTCGGCACGTCCGGGGGAGTTTGGGGGCTCGACCGCGGCTATTGCATGATGATCGGCGGCGAGAAGCAGGTGGTGGACCGGCTCGATCCGATCTTCGCCGCGCTCGCGCCCGGCGCCGGCGACATTGCGCGCACGCCGGGGCGCGAGGGCCGCGATCCCCGCATCGAGCAGGGCTACATCCATGCCGGCCCTGTCGGTGCCGGCCATTTCGTCAAGATGATCCATAACGGCATCGAATACGGTCTGATGCAGGCCTATGCTGAAGGTTTTGATATCCTCAAGAACGCCAATATCGAGGCGCTGCCGGCGGACCACCGTTACGATTTCGATCTCGCCGACATTGCCGAGGTGTGGCGGCGCGGCAGCGTGATCCCATCCTGGCTGCTCGACCTCACCTCGACGGCGCTCGCCGACAGCCCGGCATTGGCGGAATATTCCGGCTTCGTCGAGGATTCCGGCGAAGGACGCTGGACCGTGAATGCGGCGATCGACGAGGCGGTGCCTGCCGAAGTGTTGACCGCGGCCCTCTACACACGTTTCCGCTCCCGCAAGGAACACACCTTCGCCGAGAAAATTCTGTCCGCAATGCGCGCCGGGTTCGGCGGCCACAAGGAGCCGAAGCAGACCGGCGTGCCGAAGTCCAAATAGTTCGAAGCTGCAGTGAAACGTACTCAAGCGAAGGCCAACAATTCGTGACAAAAGACCCGCAGCCAAAGCGCAAGCCGGAAAATTGCGCCTTCGTCATCTTTGGCGTGACCGGAGATTTGACCCATCGGCTGGTGATGCCATCGCTCTACAATCTCGCCGCCGAAGACCTTTTGCCGGAGAAATTCTGCGTTGTCGGCGTGGGCCGCAAGGCTCAATCGGATGACGAGCTGCGCGACAGCCTGATGAAGGGCCTGCGCGAGTTTGCAACGCGCCCGGTTGACGACGTCGTCGCAAAACAGCTGCTGCAATGCGTGACCTTCGTCGAGGCCGATGCGAAGGATCCGCCGTCGTTCGACCGCTTGGGCGAGCATCTCGACACGCTGGAATGTTCAGAAGGCACCGGCGGCAACCGGCTGTTCTATCTCGCCACCCCTCCAGCGGCTTTCGCGCCGACCGCGCGCGAGCTCGGCCGCACCGGCCTAATGAAGCAGAACGGCACCTGGAGGCGCCTCGTGATCGAGAAGCCGTTCGGCACCGACCTCGCCTCGGCGCGCGCGCTGAACGCCGAACTTTTGAAGATCATGGATGAGCACCAGATCTACCGGATCGATCATTACCTCGGCAAGGAGACGGTGCAGAACATCCTGGTGCTGCGCTTTGCCAACGGCATGTTCGAGCCGATCTGGAATCGCAACCATATCGACCACGTTCAGATCACGGTAGAGGAGAAGCTCGGCGTCGGCCATCGCGGCGGCTTCTACGATGCCACCGGTGCGCTCCGCGACATGGTACCGAACCATCTGTTCCAGTTGATGTCGCTGGTGGCGATGGAGCCGCCGAGCCGTTTCGACGCCCATTCGGTCCGCTCGGAGAAGGCCGAGGTTCTCACCGCGATCCAGCGGCCGAGCCAGCAGGAAGCGTTGAGGAGCTCGGTGCGCGCGCAATATCTCGCCGGCCGCATCGGCGACGAGGAGATTCCGGACTATCGCAAGACGGCGGACGTCAAGCCCGGCAGCACCACCGAGACCTATGTCGCGCTCAAACTGATGATCGACAATTGGCGCTGGGCCGGCGTGCCCTTCTATTTGCGCACCGGCAAGGCGCTGGGCCACAAGCGCACGGAGGTCGCGATCAAGTTCAAGCAGGCGCCGCTGTCGATGTTCTCAGGCACGACGGTCGATCGCCTGTCGCAAAACTTTCTCACCATTGGCATTGCACCGACCGAGACCATCGAGCTCCAGTTCAACGCCAAGATCCCGGGACCGAGCGTCACCGTCGACGGCGTCGAGATGAAGTTCCGCTATGGCGATTATTTCCACGCCGATCCCTCGACCGGCTATGAGACACTGATCTACGACTGCATGATCGGCGATAACATCCTGTTCCAGCGCGCCGACGGCATCGAGGCCGGGTGGGATGCGGTGCAGCCGTTCCTGGACGCCTGGCAAAGCGCGGGCACCAACGGCATCGAGACCTACAAAGCCGGCAGCGACGGCCCGGCCTGCGCGGACGAGCTGCTCCGGCGCGACGGACGAAGCTGGCGGAAGTACTCGTGATGGAAGCAGCCGAGCAGCCGAAGCTGATCGTCGCGGCCGACGCCGAGGCGTTGGCGCTTACCGCGGCCGAACGGGTTATGGCGCGGATCGCCGCCAATCCCTCGCGCATCGCAATCTGCCTCACCGGCGGCTCCAGCCCGAGGAAGCTCTATCAATTGCTCGGCAGCGATGCCTGGCGCGAAAGAATTCCGTGGGAGCGCGTACACTGGTTCATCGGCGACGAGCGTTTCGTGCCGGAAAGCGATCCCCTCAACAACATGGCGGCCGCCCGCGCGACCTTCCTCGATCGCAGTGCGCCCTCAGGCCATATCCACCCGATCCCGACCACGGCCGAAAATCCTGATCGCGCCGCCGAGGCCTATGCACGCGAGCTGCAAGCCTTCTATGGCGCTGACCGGCTCGATGCGGCACGGCCGCTGTTCGACATGGTCCTGATGGGCGTAGGCCCGGACGGCCACACCGCTTCGCTGTTTCCCGGCTATTCCGAAGTCGAGGAGACCGAACGCTGGGTCGTCGGGGTGCCCAAGGCCAGTGTCGCGCCGTTCGTCCCGCGGGTCTCGCTCACCCTGCCCGTTCTGGCATCCTGCCGCGAAATGCTGTTCGGGATCGCCGGGCACGACAAGCGGCCGATCTTGACGCGCCTCCTCAATGGCGAGACTCTGCCGGCGTTGCGCGCGCGTTCGAATGGTGAGACCGTCTGGCTGGTCGACCAGGCCGCGCTTCCGGAGGGAATTCGTGGCGGGCGTTGAAGCACCTTGTGCATTGATCGTGATGGGCGTGTCTGGCTCGGGCAAGAGCACGATTGCGGCGGCGCTCGGCGAGCGCCTCGGCTGGCGCTTCAAGGACGGCGACAGCTTTCATCCCGCCAGCAATGTCGAGAAAATGAAGGCGGGCCATCCGCTCACCGACGAAGACCGCTGGCCTTGGCTCAATGCCATCGCCGACGAGATCGCGCGGGTCTGCGGACGCGGCGAGCACGTCATCATCGCCTGCTCGGCGCTCAAACACGCCTATCGTGACGTGCTGCTGCGCGGACGCGACGACGTCCGCTTCGTCTTCCTGAAAGGCACGAAGGAGCTGATTGCCGAGCGGCTCGCCCACCGCAAGGGTCATTTTATGCCGCCCGAGCTGTTGACCAGCCAGTTCAACACGCTGGAGCCGCCGGAGGCGGGCGAGCACGTCATCACCGTCTCGATCGACGAATCCGTCGAGGCGATCGTGGACGGCGTGGTGCGGCAATTGAGGTTGGGCGGGGCGAAGCGCTAAGGCCAAGATATCTGAATAAGAAAACCTGAATTAAGGTCCTGCCATGACGAAAATCTCACTGGTCGTCTCCGACGTCGACGGCACGCTGCTGACCAAGGACAAGACGCTGACGGAGCGCGCGAGGTCTGTCGTGCAGCGGCTGCACCAGGCAGGCATCGGCTTCACCATCACCTCCAGCCGCCCCGCGATCGGCATGCGCTTCCTGATCGAGCCGCTGGCGCTCTGGCTTCCGGTCGGGCCGTTCAACGGCTCCTCGATCGTCGATCCCGAGATGAAACCGGTCGAGCAGCACCTTATCCCGGCGGGCGCGGCCGAGAGATCGCTGCGGATCCTCCGCGAATACGGCGCCGACGTCTGGCTCTTCACCACCGACAAATGGCTGATCGACAATCCCGAGGGCAGCTATGTCGCGCATGAGCAGCGCACGATCCGCGCCGATCCGACCATCGTGACGGATTTTTCGCCGTACCTTGCGAGCGCCTGCAAGATCGTCGGCGCCAGTGCCGATGCCGCCGGCCTTGAGCGGTGCGAGAACGCGATGCAGGAGGCGCTCGGCAACGAGGCCACAGCAGTACGTTCGCAAACCTACTATCTCGACATCACCCCGCCCGGCTTCAACAAGGGCACCTTCGTGCAGGCGATGGCCAATCGCCTCGGCATTTCCACCGACGCGGTCGCCACCATCGGCGATATGCAAAACGACCTCGCGATGTTCCGCGTCAGCGGCGTCTCGATTGCCATGGGTAATGCCGCTGACAACGTCAAGGACCACGCCACTCACGTCACCGCGACCAACGAGCAGGACGGTTTTGCGGAGGCGATAGAGATGATCTTGAAGCGGAATGGGGTGGGCTGAGTTTGCCGCCAGCTGGTTTCAACCTCTCCGCTTGCGGGAGAGGTCGCCGCGTAGCGGCGGGTGAGGGTTCTCTCCTCTTAACTGTTTTCGCCCAGCGGAGACACCCCCCGCAAGCGGGAGAGGGAGCGCACCTCCGTAGCGGAAGCAATTAACCTACTCTCGGCAGGCGCCCGCTGCGTCACTACTGCGAGCGCTGCACGGCCGGCTTCTCGCTCTCCTGCCTGGCCGCCGACAGATTATGCGCAGTGTTGATCAGCGCGATGTGGGTCAGCGCCTGCGGGAAGTTGCCGGTCTGGCGCCGTGCCACGGAATCATATTCCTCCGCCAGCAGCCCGACATCGTTCCCAATGCCCACCACGCGATCGAACAACACTTGTGCTTTGTCGAGATCGCCCGACAGCACATGAGCATCGGCCAGCCACAGCGTGCAAGCCAGGAACGCGCCTTCGAGCGGCGGCTGCCCCGCCGGCAGCTCGCGCGGGTCATGCCGCAGCACGAAGCCGTCGCGCATCAGCCATTTCTCGACAGCGGCGATGGTGCCGCGGATCCGTGGATCCAATGGCGACAGGAACCCGACGGCAGGCAACAGCAGCACGCTGGCATCGAGCAGCTTCGAGCCGTAGGACTCGACGAACGTGTTTTCGCCCGCATCGAAGCCGTGGTTGCAGACGTCACGATGAATGGCCTCGCGCAAGGCCTGCCAGTGCAACAGCGGCGCCTTGAAGCCGAAGGTCTCGGCACTCTTGATGCCGCGATCGAAGGCGACCCAGGTCATGACCTTGGAGAAGACGTAGTGCTTGGGCTGGCCGCGGCGCTCCCAGATGCCGTGATCGGGCCGGTCCCAGACCTCGGCGAGATGATTGAGCACCGCGCATTCCAGCGCCCAGGTCTCCTCGTCGAGCTTGAGCTTGGCCATGCGCGACTGGTGGAAAGCGTCAATCAACTCGCCATAGACGTCGAGCTGAAGCTGCGCATGCGCGGCATTGCCGATGCGCACCGGCTTGGCGCCCTCATAGCCGTCGAGCCAGCCCGCCTCCCATTCCAACAGCCGGCGCTGGCCCCAGATGCCGTACATGATCTGCATGTTCGACGGCGAGCCGGCGGCGGCGCGCAGGAGCCAATTGTGCCACGCCAAGGCCTCCTCGGTGTAGCCCGAGTTCATCAGCGCCAGCAGCGTGAAGGTGGCATCGCGCAGCCAGCAGAAGCGGTAGTCCCAGTTCCTGCTGCCCCCGAGCTTCTCCGGCAATGACGTGGTCGGTGCCGCGACGATGCCGCCGGTCGGGGCGAAGGTCAGCGCCTTCAGCGTGATCAGCGAGCGCATGATGAGATCGTGATAGTTGCCATCGCGGGTGCAGTGGCTGCACCAGTCCTGCCAGAACCTTTCGGTCTCCTCGAGCGCGATCTCTGGATCGATCGACTCGACTGGCGGCAGATGCGAGGGGCCGTAGGTCAGCACGAACGGTACGGTCTCGCCGGCCGTCACCTTGAAGTCGGAAACTGTGGTCAGATTCTCCCCGCGGGTCTCAACAGGCGTGCGCAGCACAGTCATGTCCTGGCCAGCAATTGCCATCAGGGAATGGTCGATCCGCCGCACCCAGGGAATGTCGGCGCCGAAGCCGAAGCGGATCACGAGCTCCATCCGCATCTTCACCGCACCGCTGATGCCGCGGACCAGCCGCACGATGTCAGACGCCTTGCCGCGCGGCGGCATGAAGTCGATCAGCGCGACCGTGCCACTGTCCGTCTCGAAGCGGGTTTCGAGGATGAGTGAATCGCCAAGATAACGGCGCGACGTAGCCGTGACATCCTCGCTCGGTGCAATCAGCCAGCGGCCGTTCCTGTGGGTGCCGAGGATCGCGGCAAAGCAGGCGTCGGAATCGAAGGCCGGCCAGCACAGCCAGTCGATCGAGCCGTTGCGCCCGACAAGCGCGGCCGTCTCGCAATCGCCAATCAGCGCATAGTCCTCGATCTTCTGAGACAAAGTCGTCGAGCCCTAGATTTCAGCTTCCGCCATTCAATGAACGTTCCCGCGTCGCGGCCTTCAAAGCCGCGAGATCGATCTTGGACGCGATCTTGTCGAGCGTAACAGGGAGCCGCTGGCGCCAGTTCGGATGCTCGTCGATCGTGCCGGGAATGTTGGGCTGGTCGATCACGCCGAGCAGATCCTCCAGCGACACCGCGAGCAGCCGCGACGGCGTGCGCGACAGGAAGGCGAGCACCGAATAGAGGTCGTTCGCATTGATGCCGTTCTGGCGCAGAATCTCGTCAAGCCTGCCGAGCGCATCCCAGCGCGCCTGATCGTTCTCTCCGGGATCGATACCGAGCGAGCGCTTCATCCTGAGATCGCCGAACGAGCGCCAACCGGCATAGGTCGACAGGTCATGGGTGTTCAGCGTGACGAGTGCGTTGGGCCGGTAGTGGTCGACGTTGCGGAAATGGCCGGTATCGTCGCGCTCGAACATCATGACGAGGTAGGACCAGATGCCGAAATCCTGCATCATCTCGCGGAAGCCTTCCGGCACGGTGCCGAGGTCCTCGCCGATCACGATGCATTTATGGGCCGCGCTCTCGCACGCCACCGCCGCCAGCAGGGCCTCGAACGGCATCTGCACATAGGCGCCGTTGTCGGGCTTGAAGCCGCGCGGCACCAGATAAAGCCGCTTCAAGCCGAGCACGTGATCGAGCCTGATGGCCCCAGCATGGCGCATGGAGGCGGCGAGCATGTCGGCGAACGGCACGAAGGATTGAGCTTCCAGGCCGCCCGCGTTGAAGCCGGCAAGGCCCCAGTCCTGGCCGACGGTATTGAGCACGTCGGGCGGCGCACCGACGGCGAGATGGCGGGAAATCGCCATCTGCTCGTTCCAGGCATCGAAGCCGTTGGATTGCACGCCGACGGCAACGTCGAGATAGAGTCCGACCCGCATGCCGAGCTGGCTCGCCAGCTCCTTGGCCGCGTGCAACTGGCTGTCAGCCGTCCATTGCACGAATTCGACGAACTCGACGTCGCGCTTGTCGGCCCCATTGCGCAGCTCGGCGCATTGCGCATCGTCAGGCTTTTGCCATTCCACCGGCCATTCCCACCATGGCGCGGCGAAGCGATGACGCAGCACCTCGAAGCAGGCAAAGCGGGACAACAGCGGCGCGCGGGCGGCGCGGAAAGCGTCGAACTCCTTGCGGCGCGCTTCGCCCGCGCTCGTCACGAAACTGTTGTAGGCAGCGCGCAGGCCCAGCCATTTCAACGCCGCCATGTCCGTATAGGGCACACGGTCGCCTTCGCGCAGCCGCGCTGCAGTCGCGGCGGCATCCGGCACGAGGTCGGCCGAGAATTCCGGGATCGCCTCGACGTCGATATAGAGCGGATTGAGAAACAGGCGGCTGTTCGGCGAATAGGGACTGCAATCGGCCGGGTGATCGTCGAACAGCACATGCAGCGGATTGAGCCCGACACCGTCGGCTCCCAATTGCTTGGCGAGCCGGACGAGATCGGCCAGGTCGGTAAAATCGCCGATGCCCCAATTGCGGCTGGAGCGGACGCTATAGAGCTGCACGGCAAGCAGCCAGCCGCGGTCGAAATCGCCGCCGAACGCGCGCTCGGGCGCCACGATCATCGGCACCTCTTCCGTCACGCCTTCCGCGTCGGTCAGAGTCAAACGATGATAGCCGAGCGGCAGGCCGGCAGGCCAGGCGATCACGGGCTCGCGCGTCTCGCCTTGCGCGATCATTTTGCCGTTTGCCGTCAACTTCCATTGCAGGGGTGGCGCACCGATGGCCGCCAATTCCGTTCGCGGATGCCCTAAGGCGCGCACCACGACCGGCCCGCCGACGAAGCGGTAAACCCGCTTTTCCGGCAGGGCGTCGAGGATCGATTTGAGGGCCACGGGGTCGGTGACCCGCAGCTTTCCCAAGGCATCAACGAATTCAGATTGAACGCCCTTGATCCGGGCTTGAGCTAAAAGATCCATTCGGCACGCAGCTTGCAAGCCACCCACTCGCCGGGGGCATCGATTTTAACGAGGCAGCGGAAGACGTTAGTCGGGCTTAACTCACAAACTGCGCCTGCCGTTCCCAGGGGGAACTAATGACACACAAGCGGCTTTCTATATAGGTCTCAAGCGTAGGTTCCCGACAAGGGAAACGGGCCCCTGCTTTCTTGTCAATGGCATCACCGTGAACAAGACAATTCAAACTGTCGAAAGTGCCGCAGCCGGCAGCGCTTTCCTCATCGAAGACGTCTATCCCTTGGTTGATGGCGGCCGCTTTGCAGTGAAGCGGATCGCGGGCGACCGGGTCGATGTCTGGGCCGACATCTATCGTGACGGTGATGCCGTGATCGGCGCCGCGCTGCTATGGCGCCGTGAGCAGGACCGCGAATGGCAGCGTGAGCCGATGACCCATCACGGTAATGACCGCTGGTCGGGCGCCTTCGTCCCGACCGAGGCCGGGCAATACATCTACGCTATCGAAGCCTGGACCGACGAGTTCGCCACCTGGTCCCACGGCATCGCGCGCAAGCAACGCTCCGGTGCGGACGTCACCCTCGACGCCATCGAGGGCGCCGGCCTGTTGACCAAGGCGCATGGCGCGCAGCAAGACGCAGCACTGGTTATCCTCAGGCAGTGCGAGAATTTTCTTCAGAGCGGCGACGTCGGCCCGCTGCTCGCAACCGAGCTCGGCGAAGCCATGGCCGAGAGCCAGTCGCGGCCCGACCTCACCCGCTCAGCTTCTTTTCCGCTGATCATCGACCGCGATAGGGCACGCTTTGGCGCCTGGTACCAGATGATGCCGCGCAGCCAGAGCCGGATCCCCGGCCGGCATGGCACGCTGAGAGACTGCATCGCCCGCGTGCCCGACATCGCCGCGATGGGGTTCGACGTGCTCTACTTCACGCCGATCCACCCGATCGGCCACACCCGTCGCAAGGGCCGCAACAATGCGCCGGTGGCGGGTGAAGGCGATCCCGGCTCGCCCTATGCGATCGGCACCACGGAAGGCGGACACGACGCGCTGCATCCCGAGCTCGGCACGATCGAGGATTTCCGCGCACTGGTTGCGACCTGCCTGGAGTACGGTCTCGAGCTCGCGCTCGACTTCGCCGTGCAATGCTCCCCGGACCATCCCTGGCTGACGCAGCATCCGGAATGGTTCAGGTGGCGGCCGGATCGCTCCGTGCGGACGGTGGATGGCGCCTATTCGGATATCGTCATCCCCGATTTCAACTCCGTCGACAGGGCTGGGCTGTGGAACGCGTTTCGCGATGCCATGCTGTTCTGGATCGACCATGGTGTGACCATTTTCGCCATCGACAATCACGACACCGCGCCATTTCCGTTCTGGGAGTGGCTGATCCGCGACATCCGCCGCCGACATCCCGAAGTGATCCTGTTCTCCAAGACCTTCGCCCGACCGAAGCTGATGAAGGGGCTCGCCAAGCTCGGCTTCGCGCAGTCCTTCACCTATTTCCCCTGGCGCACCTCGCGGTGGGAGCTGGAGCAATATCTCGGCGAACTGACCCGTTATCCCGAACGCGACTTCTATCGCCCGAACCTATTCGTCAACACAGCCGACCTGCTGCCCTTTCACCTCCAGAGCGGCGAAGCCTGGGCATTCAAGTCGCGCCTTGCGCTGGCCGCGACGCTGTCGGGCAGTTACGGCATCTACAGTGGCTTCGAGCTGCTTGAGCACACGGCGATCCCCGGCCGTGAAGAATATCTGGATTCCGAGAAATACCAGATCAAGCAGCGCGACTGGGACACGCCCGGCAACATCAAGCCCTACATCACCGCGCTCAATCGCGTCCGCAACGAGAATACGGCGCTCCAGCAAACGGCCAATTTGCGCTTCCTCGGCATCGAGGACGGCGAAACCATTGCCTTCGTGAAGGAGGCCGCCGAGCCTGCCAACACCGTCGTCGTCGTAATCGCGCTGTCGCGCCATGCGCGCGAATTCTGGCTGCCGCTCGGTGACGTCACTGTTGACGCCAGCGGGCAGCGACATCATGTTGCCGCACTCGAAAACCTCCTCACCGGCGAACGGTCCGGCATCGAATGGGGCGGGGTCAGGTTGCGTATCGATCCCGATCGCGATCCGGCGCTCCTGTTCCGCGGCCTGGCGTAAGGGTTCACGCCATGAATGTTCTGTCTTCCGTCGACACCAGGAAAGCCGAGGCTGCCGAGATCGTGGATGAGCTCTGGTACAAGGACGCCATCATCTACCAGCTCCACGTCAAGGCCTTTGCCGACAGCAACAATGACGGTATCGGCGACTTCGCCGGGCTGACCGAGAAGCTGCCCTATCTCCAGGAGCTCGGCGTCACCGCGCTGTGGCTGCTGCCGTTCTACCCCTCGCCCGGCCGCGACGACGGCTATGACATCGCCGATTACGGCGCGGTCAACCCCGATTTCGGGACGATGAAGGATTTCAAGCGCTTCATCCAGGAGGCGCAGAAGCGGGGCCTGCGCGTCATCACCGAGCTCGTCGTCAACCACACCTCGGACCAGCACAAATGGTTCAAGCGCGCGCGCCGCAGCCATCCGGGCTCGAGCGCACGCAACTGGTACGTCTGGAGCGACACCGATCAGAAATACCAGGGCACGCGCATCATCTTCACCGACACGGAGAAGTCGAACTGGACGTGGGATCCCGAGGCTGGCGCCTTCTACTGGCACCGCTTCTTCTCGCACCAGCCGGACCTCAATTTCGACAATCCGCGCGTGGTGAGCGCCATCATCCAGGTGATGAAGCGCTGGTTGGATGCCGGTGTCGACGGCTTCCGATTGGACGCCATTCCCTATCTGTGCGAGCGCGAGGGCACCTCGAACGAGAACCTGCCCGAGACGCATGCGATCATCAAGCGCCTGCGCCAGGAGCTCGACGCCTACTCCAAGGGCAAGCTGCTGCTGGCCGAGGCCAATCAATGGCCGGAGGATGTGCAGGAATATTTCGGCCGTGGCGACGAGTGCCACATGGCCTACCACTTCCCGCTGATGCCGCGCATCTACATGGCGATCGCGCAGGAGGACCGTTTCCCGATCACCGACATCCTGCGCCAGACTCCGGACATCCCGGCGAGCTGCCAATGGGCGCTGTTCCTGCGCAATCATGACGAACTTACGCTGGAGATGGTCACCGACGTCGAGCGCGACTATCTCTGGACCACCTACGCCAACGACCCACGCGCGCGGATCAATGTCGGCATTCGCCGACGTCTTGCGCCGCTGATGGACAATGACCGCCGCAAGATCGAGCTGATGAACTCGCTGCTGCTGTCCTTCCCCGGCACGCCGATCATCTATTACGGCGACGAAATCGGGATGGGCGACAACATCTATCTCGGCGACCGCAACGGCGTCCGCACGCCGATGCAGTGGAGCCCGGACCGGAACGGCGGCTTCTCGCGCTGCGATCCGGCCCGCCTCTATGCGCCGCTGATCATGGACCCGGTCTACGGCTATGAGGCGGTGAATGTGGAGGCGCAGTCGCGCAGCCTGTCTTCACTGCTCAGCGCCACCAAGCGGCTGATCTCGGTGCGCAAGTCGACGCTCGCCTTCGGCCGCGGCACCATGACCTTCATCCGCCCCGCCAACCGCGCTGTGCTGGCCTATGTCCGGCAATATCGCGACGAGGTGATCCTCTGCGTCGCCAATTTGTCGCGCGCCGCGCAGGCGACCGAGCTCGATCTGTCGCCCTGGAAGGACCGCATCCCGCAGGAAATGCTCGGCCGTACGCGCTTCCCTCCGATCGGCGAACTGCCCTACATGATCACGCTTGGGCCCTACGGCTTCTACTGGTTCCAGCTTCAGGAGCGCGACAAGTCCGAGCCGGTGACGCCGCGCGCGGTGCCGGAGTTCGAGACCTTGGTGGTGCCGGTGAACTCGAATTGGGTGTCGCTCGCCCGCGAGCGTGGCGTGTTCGAGCGCGACGTGCTGCCGGGATTCCTGTCGCGGACGCGGTGGTATCCCGAGCACAATGCCAAGCACATCAAGACCGCGCTGACATCGGCGGTGCCGTTCTGCGACATCGGCGACAACCGGCCCTGGATCGCGTTCTTCGAGACCAAGCAAGGAGACGTGGCGACACGCTACGTGCTGCCGTTGCAGATCGAGTGGGTGCGTTTCGACCGCGAGCGCTTCAATCCGAAGGCGCTCGCCGCCGTGCGACAGGGCGCGCGCGAAGGCACGCTGCTCGATGTCGCGACCGACCAGATCTTCATCGGCCTGTTCCTGCGCAATTTGTCGCAGAATCTGGTGGTGGAGGAGAACAATCTGCGGCTGGAGTTCAAGGCAACCAGCCGGTTTGCCGATTACATCATCAAGGAGCCCGAACGCATCCGCGCGATCGAACAGTCGAACAGCACGGCGCTGGTCGACAACCAATACGTCGCCAAGATCTATCGGCGGCTCGAAAGCGGCGTCAGTCCCGAGATCGAGATCGGCCATTATCTAACGGAGGTCGCACGCTTTGCCAATACGCCGCCGCTGCTGGGCAGCGTCGAGCTGGTCGAGGGCGAGCAGCGCAGCACGCTCGGCGTGCTGCATGCCTATGTCGAGAACCAGGGCGACGGCTGGACGATGACAACGGGCTATCTCGATCGCTATATCGACGAGCAGCGCGTATTGCCAGCGGGCGAAACGCTGCGCGAGACCCAGGAGCAGGCACCTTATCTGCACTTCGTGGCGCAGATCGGACGGCGGCTTGGCGAACTGCACGTCGCTCTGGCCGCGGCAACGCCGGACGATCTCGCTCCGGAGCCGATCGGCTCCGCGTACGTCAAGCGCCTCGTATCCGACCTCAAGGCGCGCGCCGAGCAGCTTTTCGACCGGCTGGCCGAGAGCCGCGACGGCCTGCGGGAGGCGGACCGCCCGCTGATCGATCAGCTCACGGAGACGCGCGCGACCCTGCCCGACCGACTGAATGCGCTATTGCCTTCCGGGATCGGCGGGTTGAACATCCGTCATCATGGCGACTTCCGCCTCGGGCAAACTCTGATCGTGAAGGACGATATCTTCATCATCGACTTCGACGGCGATCCGCGTGTTCCATTGGCCGACAAGCGGCGCAAGGCGCCGGCCGCGCGCGACGTCGCGGGCCTGATCCACTCGATTGATGTTTCGGTTAACACGGCTCTCGGTCGCGCGCTCACGGGCGCCTCCGACGAGCAGGGCCGGCTCACGGCCGCGCTCGACGAATGGCGCGAGCGCGCCACTGCAACCTTCCTGTCCGCCTATCGCGAAGCCATGACCGATCGGCGGCTGTGGCCGGACAATCCGCAATCCGCGCAAGGCCTGTTAAGGTTCTTCCTGCTTGATCAAGCGTTCGACGAAGTAGAGTACGAGCTGTCCCACCGGCCTGAGGGGCTCCATGCGCCGCTGACCGGACTGCTTCGCATTCTGTCCAGTGCCGAGGGCGAAGCCCATGCCTAAACTGCCTGCCGAGGCCTACGCGATTATCGAGGGCCGCCACTCCGATCCGTTCCACTATCTCGGGCTGCACCCCGAGGGCGGCAGAAGCGTGGTGCGCGCCTTTCTGCCCGAAGCCTCCAATGTCGAGGTGGTCGGCGAGCATGGCGAAGTCGCCCCGCTCGACCGCGTGCACGATTCCGGCCTGTTCATCGGGGCGCTGCCTAACGCCTCGAAACGTTATCAGCTGCGCGCAAAATTCGGAGGCAACGTCGTCGAGTTCGAGGATGCCTACCGCTTTCCGCCGATCCTGACCGATTTCGACCTTTATCTGCTCGGCGAAGGTACCCACCAGCGCCTCTACGACAAACTCGGCGCCCATCCGATGCGGCACGAAGGTGTCGATGGCATCGGCTTCGTGGTGCTGGCGCCGAATGCGCGGCGCGTCTCCGTGGTCGGCGATTTCAATTTCTGGGATGGCCGGCGCCATCCCATGCGCGTACGCGGCAGCGGCTATTGGGAACTATTCATCCCGCATGCGAAGGTTGGTGATCACTACAAGTTCGAAATCATCGGCCCGCACGGCCATCTGCTTCCGCTGAAGTCCGATCCGCTGGCGTTCGCGAGCGAGGTGCGGCCGAAGACCGCCTCCATCGTGTTCGACGAGGCGCATCTGCCGCGGCCACGGCCGGCGCCCGACGGCATCAACGCGCTGTCGGCGCCGATGTCGATCTACGAGGTCCATCTCGGCTCGTGGCGGCGCAAGAACGGCAATGAATGGCTCACCTATCGCGAGTTGGCCGAGCAGCTACCGGCCTACGCGCGCGACATGGGCTTCACCCATCTCGAATTCCTGCCTGTCAGCGAGCATCCCTTCGACGGCTCGTGGGGCTACCAACCCACCGGCCTTTATGCGCCGACCAGCCGCTTCGGCACGCCGGAGGATTTTGCCGCGCTGGTCGATGCCTGCCATCGCGAGGGCGTCGGCGTGCTGCTCGACTGGGTGCCCGGCCATTTCCCGGACGATCCGCATGGCCTCGGCAGCTTCGACGGCACCGCGCTCTACGAGCACGCCAACCCGCTCCAGGGTCGCCATCTGGATTGGGGCACGCTGATCTACAATTACGGCCGCACCGAAGTGACGAACTTCCTGGTGTCGAACGCGCTGTTCTGGCTGGAGCGCTACGCGATCGACGGGCTGCGCGTCGATGCGGTGGCATCCATGCTCTATCTCGATTACAGCCGGCCGCCCGGAGCGTGGATTCCGAACCAGTACGGCGGGCGGGAGAACATCGAGGCGATCAACTTCTTGCGCCGCTTCAACACGGAAGTCTTCGCCCGCTTCCCGCAGGCGACCACGGCGGCTGAGGAGTCCACCGCCTGGCCTCAGGTCTCGCGCCCGGTCGAATTCGGCGGGCTCGGCTTCGGCTACAAATGGAACATGGGCTGGATGCACGACACGCTGAGCTACATCAGCAAGGATCCGATCTACCGCAAGCACCATCACGGCGAGATCCTGTTCGGCCTTCATTATGCGTTCTCGGAAAACTTCATCCTGCCGCTGTCTCATGACGAGGTCGTGCACGGCAAACGCTCGATTCTCGGCCGCATGCCCGGCGACGAATGGCAGCGCTTTGCGAACTTGCGCGCCTATTACAGCTTCATGTTCGGCCATCCCGGCAAGAAGCTGTTGTTCATGGGCGCGGAGATCGCGCAGAGCCGCGAATGGAACCACGACCAGTCGCTCGACTGGCACCTGCTCGAATACAAGTACCATTCCGGCATCCAGGCGCTGATCCGCGATCTCAACCGGCTCTATCGCGCGGTGCCGGCGCTGCATCAGATGGATTGCGACCAGGCCGGCTTCGAATGGTTGATCACCGACGATGCCAACCGCAACGTCTTCGCCTGGCTGCGCAAGGGTTTCGACGAACAGGCGCGATGCCTGGTGATCGTCAACTTCTCGCCGAACGTCTATCAGAATTACCGCGTACGCGTGCCCTTTGGCGGCAAGTGGAAGGAAGTGCTCAACTCGGATTCCGCCCATTATGGCGGCAGCAATGTCGGCAACATCGGCGAAGTTCACGCCGAGGGCGGCGAGCTCCGCCTCACGATTCCGCCGCTTGCCGCAATCTTCCTCGTTCCGGAAAGCTGACACATGCGCCTGACTGCTGGATCGCCCGCACGCCTCGGCGCAAGCTGGGACGGACGCGGCACCAATTTCGCGCTGTTCTCCGCCAACGCGCAGAAGGTCGAGCTCTGCCTGTTCGACACACAGGGCCGCCGCGAGCTCGAACGCATCGAATTGCCTGAGAGGACCGAAGACGTCTGGCACTGCTATCTCAACGACGTCTCGCCCGGCCAGCTCTACGGTTACCGCGTGCACGGCCCCTACGAGCCCGAGCACGGCCACCGCTTCAACGCCAACAAGCTGCTGCTCGACCCCTATGCCAAGCGGCTTGCAGGACGGTTGGTCTGGAGCGATGCGCATTTCGCCTACCGCACCGGCTCACCACGCGAGGACCTGTCGTTCGACCGGCGCGACAATGCGCGCGGCATGCCAAAGGCCGTCGTCGTCGACGAGACCTTCAACTGGGGCCGGCGTGAGATCAGGCCCAACATCCCCTGGGAAGACACCATCATCTACGAGGCCCACGTCAAGGGCCTGACGCAGAAGCGCGATGACGTGCCGCCGAACCTGCGCGGCACCTATGGCGGTCTGTCATCGCCGGCGATGATCGAGCATCTGAAGAGGCTCGGCGTCACCACGATCGAGCTCCTGCCGGTGCACAGCTTCGTCGACGACCGCATCCTGGTGGAGAAGAAGCTCGCCAATTACTGGGGCTACAATACGCTGTCCTTCTTCGCGCCCGAGCCGCGCTACGCGCAGGACAACGCGCTCGATTCCTTCCGCACAACGGTCGCGCGGCTGCACGACGCCGGCATCGAGGTGATGCTGGACGTCGTCTACAACCACACCGCCGAGGGCAATCACCTCGGGCCGACACTGTGCTACCGCGGCATCGACAACGCCTCCTATTACTGGCTGAACCGCGAGAACCCGCGCTATTACGACGACTTCACCGGCTGCGGCTCGTCGGTGAACCTCACCCATCCGCGCGTGCTCCAGATGGTGATGGATTCGCTTCGCTACTGGGTCGAGGTCTGCCACGTCGACGGCTTCCGTTTCGACCTCGCCACCACGTTGGCGCGCGGCCCGAACGGTTTTGATCGCGGTAGCTCGTTCCTGACCGCGGTCCGGCAGGATCCCGTGCTGGCGACCGTCAAGCTCGTCGCCGAACCGTGGGATCTCGGGCTCGGCGGCTACCAGGTCGGCGCCTTCCCCTCGCAATGGTCGGAATGGAACGATCGCTACCGCAGCGCCATGCGCCGCTACTGGAGCGGCGAAGGCAGCCTGATTGGCGACATCTCCAGCCGTATGACGGCGTCATCCGACCTCTTCAACCATGACGGAAGACGGCCGCGCGCCAGCATCAACCACATCACCGTGCATGACGGCTTCACGCTCGCCGACCTCTTCAGCTACAACGAGAAGCACAACGAGGCTAACGGCGAGGACAATCGCGACGGCTCCAACGACAACCACAGCAACAATTGCGGCGTCGAGGGCCCGACTGACGACCTCCAGATCCTCGGTCTGCGCCGGCAGCTTCGCAAGAACGTGCTGGCCTGCCTGATGCTGGCGCAAGGCGTTCCGCTGATCCTCGCCGGCGACGAGGTCGGCAATTCGCAAACCGGCAACAACAATGCCTATTGCCAGGACAACGAGATCGGCTGGATCAATTGGGACAATCTCGGCAAAGAGGACGACGACATGGTCGATTTCGTCGCCCATCTCGCCGACATCCGCCGCCGGTTCTCGCAACTGCGCAGCCATCGCTGGCTCGATGGCCGCCCGAAAGACGGCATCTCCTACGGTGCGCTGTGGCTGACGCCGGCCGGCGACGAGATGACGGAGAACGATTGGAAATTCCCGGAAGGGCGGTTTCTCTCCTATGTGATGGGACCGATGGAACCGGGCAGCGCCGCGATCTTTATCGTTCTGAACGCCGCTCCTGAAGAGATCGCATTCAAATTGCCCAAAATGACCGAATACAAGAGCTGGCAGCAGATCCTCAACACGACCGAGGCCAGGCTGAACTCGATCGACTTCCTGCCCGGAAGCGACAGCAAAGCGCCGCCGCGATCCGTGCTCGCCTTCGCGGGGGCGCTATGAGGCCATCCTTCGGGGCGAGGCCGACCAAGGACGGCGTGTCGTTCCGGCTGTGGGCGCCCGGCGCGCGCCGCGTCGACCTCCTGCTCGACAGAAGGCACGCGATGCAGCGCCGGCAGGATGGCTGGTACGTGGCCGACATTGCCGGGCTGCGCGCCGGTAGCGATTACAAATTCCGGATCGACGACGAGATCGACGTGCCCGATCCGGCCTCGGCATTCCAGCCCGCGGATGTGTTTGGCCCGAGCGAAGTGATCGATCACGATGCCTTCGCCTGGCGCGCGCGCGATTGGCGCGGCCGCCCTTGGGAAGAGACGGTGCTGATCGAGACCCATGTCGGCACCTTCACGCCGGAGGGCACGTACCGCGCCATGATCGACAAGCTCGATCATCTCACAGCGACCGGCATCACTGCCCTGGAATTGATGCCGCTGGCCGATTTCGCCGGCCGCCGCGGCTGGGGCTATGACGGGGTGCTGTGGTATGCGCCCGACAGCACCTATGGCCGGCCCGAAGACCTGAAGACGCTGATCGACGAGGCACATCTGCGCGGGCTCATGGTGTTCCTCGACGTCGTCTACAATCATTTCGGTCCCGAGGGGAATTACCTGGGCCGCTATGCGCCGACCTTCTTTACCGAGGCACACACGCCCTGGGGCAGCGCGATCGATTATCGCGTGCCGCAGGTGCGCGCATTCGCGGTCGAGAACGCGCTGTCCTGGCTCAGCGACTACCGCTTCGATGGCCTGCGGCTGGATGCCGCCAACCACATCATGGCGGTGCCCGGCGAGCAGTCGATGCTGCAAGACCTCAGCGTCGCCGCCGGCGAGCTCGCCAAGGCCACGGGACGGCACATCCATCTCGTGCTGGAGAACGGCGACAACCGTGCGAGCCTGCTCGATGCCGCCCAGGAGCCGCCGAACGGCAAATATCGTGGTCAGTGGAACGACGACTATCACCACGTCTGGCACGTGATGCTGACCGGCGAGCTCGCCGGTTACTATGCCGACTACCAGACCCCGCGCATGGATCTTGCGCGCGCGCTCGCATCGGGCTTCGTCTACCAGGGCGAGATCTCGGAATTCTGGGGCAAGAAGCCGCGCGGCGAGCCGAGCGGCGAGCTGCCGCCGGCGACCTTCGTCAATTTTCTCCAGAACCACGACCAGATCGGCAACCGCCCACTCGGCGACCGGCTCGAGAGCCTGGCAGGATCAAAGCAGATCGAAGCCGCGCTCGCGGTGACGCTTCTCGCACCGATGATCCCGATGCTGTTCATGGGCGAGGAATGGGGCTCGACAGCGCCCTTCCCGTTCTTCTGCGATTTTCAGCGCGGCCTTGCCGATGCCGTCCGCAAGGGGCGCAAGCAGGAATATGCCTGGGCTTACGAGAAATATGGCGACGAGGTACCGGATCCGCTCGATCCGGCCACGCTGCAATCGGCCGTGCTCGACTGGACCGGCCGCACCTCCGAACAGAAGGCACGACTCGCGCTGGTGCGCGAGCTGCTCGCCGTCCGCCGCCAGGAGGTCATGCCCCGCCTGAAAGGAGCGAGTTTCGGCGATGCCGAGGCAGCGGATACGGGCTTGCTCACCGCGCATTGGCGAATGGGTGACGGCACGACTCTGCGCTTGGCCGCCAATCTCTCGGACAAGGATATCGCGTATTCCAACCTCAATTCGGGCACGCCGATCTGGGGCGGCGAGGCCGGCGAGCGGCTTCCGCCCTGGTCGGTGGTCTGGCGTCTCGGAGGTTAGCATGCCTCCGGCCATTCCGCTCGCGACTTACCGGCTCCAGCTCACCGCGGATTTCGGCTTCGACAAGGCCGCCGCGGTTGTGCCCTATCTGAAGGCGCTCGGGATCACGCATCTCTACGCCTCCCCGGTGATGAAGGCTCGCAAGGGCTCGACCCACGGCTATGACACAGTCGATCACAGCCAGCTCAGCCCCGAACTCGGCGGCGAGACCGGCTTCGCGCGGCTGAGCGAGACCTTGACCGAGCACGACCTCGGACTCATCATCGACTTCGTGCCCAATCACGTCGGCGTGCATTTTGCCGACAATCCCTGGTGGCTCGACGTGCTCGAGTGGGGCCAGGCTTCACCGCATGCGGTCTCATTCGACATCGACTGGGATCAACTGGCCTTCCGCGCCCGCGGCGGCGTGCTGCTGCCGATTCTCGGCGCGTCCTATGGCGAGGCGCTCGAGCGCGGCGAGATCGAGCTGCGTTATGATCCGGACCAGGGCAGTCTTTCCGCCTGGTATTTCGAGCACCGCTTACCCGTCGCGCCGGAGCGCTATGGCGAAGTGCTGCGGATGATCGTCAAGGATGCGGATGCGGGGGAAACGGAGCCCGGCAAGCGCCTGCTCGCGCTCGCGGCGCGCTACACCGGACTGCGCCGTCCCAACCGCAAGGAAGCTCCCGCGTTCAAGGCAGAGCTCAAGGACATTGCGGGTGCTGCCGACATCATCGCGCGCGGTCTTGCCGCCTATCGCGCTGCCAAGGACCGTCCCGCCCAGACGCTGGCGCTGCATCATCTGCTCGAGCGCCAGCACTACAAGCTCGGGCATTGGCGCCTCGCCTCCAGCGACATCAACTATCGCCGCTTCTTCGACATCAACGGCCTCGCCGGCTTGCGCGTCGAGGATCCCGGCACGTTTGCCGCCACGCACCGGCTGGTCAAACAGCTCATCGCCGACGGCAGACTGCAAGGCATCCGTCTCGATCACATCGACGGCCTGCGCGATCCCGCGCAATATTGCCAGCGGCTGCGCCGGCTGGTCCGCGACGCCCAAGGCAACACAAAGCCATTCTATACAGTGGTCGAGAAGATCCTGTGCGAGCACGAGCGCCTGCCGCATTTCGCCGGGGTCCAGGGCACCACCGGCTATGAATGGATGAACGTCATCACCCAGGTGCTGGTCGACGCCAAGGGGCTGACGGCGTTGGACGAGACCTGGCGGCAGATCAGCAACCGGCCGCCCCGGCTTGCGCCTTACGTCAAGGACGCCAAGCGGCGGGTGCTGGAGACGCTGCTCACCAGCGAGTTCACCGTGCTGACGCGCCTTTTGGCGCGCATCGCCAACGGGCATTACTCGACGCGCGACTTCTCCGCCGACAGCTTGCGCCAGGCCCTCGAGCTCTATGTGCTGCATTTCCCGGTCTACCGCACTTACCTCACGACGAGCGCGCCGACCGCACACGATCGCAAGCTGATCGATGAGACCATCGAACGCGCCCGCGGGGAATGGTTCGCCGCGGATGATGGCATTTTCGACTTCCTGCGCGACGCTCTGACCATGGACCTGCTCAAACCTAGGCGTCCCCCACACAGCGCGCCGCGCGTACGCCGCTTCGCGCTGAAGGTGCAGCAATTCACCGGACCGATGATGGCGAAGTCGCTGGAGGACACCGCGTTCTACCAGTTCCACCGGCTGCTCGCGCTGAACGAGGTCGGCGGTGATCCCGCGAGCATCGGCCTCACTATTCCCGCTTTCCATCAGGCCATGCAGGCCCGTGCCAGGGAATGGCCGCACGGCATGACCGCCACGGCCACCCACGACACCAAGCGCGGCGAGGATGCCCGCGCGCGGATCGCGGCGCTCAGCGAGATTCCCGGCGAATGGACCAGCGCGGTGGCGCGCTGGAAGGTGTTGAACGCGCCACATCTCACCCACCGAGATAGTTTCCGCGCGCCGTCGGCGACATTCGAGTACATGCTCTACCAGACCCTGCTCGGAGCCTGGCCGCTCCAGGGGCCGGTCGGTCCTGATTTCGTCGAGCGCATCCAGGCCTATGCCCTCAAGGCCGCGCGTGAAGGCAAGGAGGAGACGAGCTGGCTCAATCCGCATGAAGCGTATGAAAACGGGGTCAACAGCTTCATCGACAAGATCCTCGACCCCGCCCAGTCCGCAGAATTCCTGGAGGCTCTGCAGACCCTGGCCCGCCGCGTCGCACTGCTCGGCATGTTGAACTCGCTGAGCCAGCTCACGCTCAAGGCGACGCTGCCAGGCGTGCCAGACTTCTACCAAGGCACCGAATTCTGGGACCTGTCGCTGGTCGACCCCGACAACCGGCGGCCGGTGGACTTTGCCGCGCGCCGCAGGGCGCTGACGTCATTGGAAGCTCCAAACTGGAGCGACCTGATCAAGGTCTGGCCGGACGGCCGGCTCAAGCTGGCCTGGACCCGTCATGTCCTCAAGCTGCGCAACCGACTCCCCGACATCTTCGTCCAGGGTGACTATCAGCCACTCGAGGTTCGCGGCGGGCATGCTGAGCACGTCATCGCCTTCGCCCGCCGTCATGGCCCGGCGGCCGCGATCGTCGCGGTCGGGCGTCACTTCGCGCCGTTCACGCAAGGAGGTCGGGAATGGCCGGCGCTGGAAGGCTTCGATGCAACCGTCGATATCACCGGCTACACCGCGGCTGGCCTTGCAGGCGATGAACTGCCGCTCGCGCAGGCCCTGCGCGATCTTCCCGCGACCGTCATCGAGGCGCGCACCGCCAGTGCAGCGAGGCCGATGCGGCAGCGCGTGCGCGCCTGAGGCTACTTTCCGTCCTTGGTCAGCAGCAACTGTCCGCGCTTCCTGATCGCGCCCTGGGCCATCTCGGCAAAGCGTTGCAACAGCCAGGGCAGCACCACCTCGACCCGGACGTGATCTTCGGCAACGTCGACCTGGCCGGTCGCGATCTGCCCGAGCGCGCGGATGCGAAAATTCATGCAGTCGCCGCTCCAACGCTCCTCCTCGACCTGCATCACGGGAATGCTTGCCGCGGCGCGGCCAAGCCCCGTCTTGAGGCGGCGTACCGCCTCGTCGCGGCCGAGACGATGCGGAATTGAGACGACGAGCGGTTCTGCCATGGCCGTGACCCTGCTGCTGATCCTCACCTCATCATGCCGCATGGAAAGGCAAAAGTTCCAAACTGCTGAAGCCGGAACCCGCATTGCGAAGCCGGAACTTTAAAACCTGCGGCAAGTTGCCCCCGGATAACGGGACAGGTCAGACGACCCTTTCAAGAAAGGGCTGGAGGAGATTCGCATGTCTATCGGCACGATCATTCTGATCATCTTGGTCATCGCCCTGCTCGGCGGCTTCAGCGGCATCGGCGGCGGACCGTTCTACGGCACCGGTTATTACGGCGGCGGCGGCCTCGGACTCGTCATCATCATCCTGCTGATCCTGCTCCTGATGGGACGCATATAGCCGAAGACGGATCGTGTAGGGTGGGCAGGCGAGCGTGCCCACCCTGCGCGCGACGCGCGGTAGCACAAATCTACTTCACCTTTCCCGCCAGCTTCTTGATCGCCGCCTTGATCGATGCGGCGGCATCATCGTAGCCCTCCCACGCTTTGGATCTCGCCAGCAGGCCCGGCACCGTGCTCATCGTATATCGCTTCGGATCGAGGTCGCTCTTCACCTGCGCCCAAGTCACGGGCATCGACACCGTGGCACCGGTGCGCGCGCGCGGCGACAGTGGGGCAACCGCGGTCGACATGCGGTCGTTGCGCAAATAGTCCAGGAAGATCTTTCCCTTGCGCAGCTTCTTCGACATGTTGAGCAGATAGCGTTCGGGATCGTCATCGGCCATCCACTGGCAGACGCCTTGCGCAAACGCCTTGGCCTCCTTCCAGCTCACCTTCTCGCGCGCGCCGTGGAGCAGCGGCACCACCACGTGGAGGCCCTTGCCGCCTGTGGTCTTGCAGAAGCTGTCCATGCCGATATCGCTCAGCCGCTGCCGCATCTCCTTGGCCGCCTCGACGACGTCGGCGAATTCGACGTCGGGCGCCGGATCGAGATCGAATACCAGCCGGCCCGGCGTGTCATAGGCATAGGGCGCGCAATTCCAGGGATGCAGCTCGACGCCGCCGATCTGCGCCACCGCCGCGAGCCCTTCAATCCGATCGATCTGCAAATACGGCTTGCGGTCGCCGGAGACTCTTGCGAGCTCCAGGAGGTTCGACGTCCCCTGCATGGCATGGCGCTGGAAGAAGCACTCGCCCTTGATGCCGTCAGGGGCGCGGATCAGCGAGCACGGCCGGCCCTTGAGGTGCACGATCATCCATTCGCCGACGGCTTCGAGATAGCGCGCGAGGTCCAGCTTGGTCACGGCATCGCCGTTTCCGTCGTCGGGCCACAGCTTCTTGTCCGGCTTGGAGATGACGACGCCCATGACCTCGGCGTTGCTGCCGCCCGGGGCCGACCGCGCACCTGGCCGCGCTTTTGCGCGCTTCGCTCCTCTGGCCGAGGGTTCGGCGAGCTCGGTATCGACCGGCGTCTCCGCCTCAACCTCCTTGGCCGGCTTGTCCTGCCGCAGTCCCTTGAACGCGGCCTGACGGATATTGCCGTCGGCGGTGAAGCCGGCAAACTCGATCTCGGCGACGAGCTCCGGCTTCAGCCAGTGCACCTCGCGGGTCTTCTTCGGCGCGTTCTTGCCGCCGAAGGGGCTTTGCTTGGCCTCCATGGCCTTCAGTGAAGGCATGAGGCGCTTAACCTTGTCCGCCCCAAAGCCGGTGCCGACCATGCCGACGAAGGCGAGATGATCGCCACGCTGCACGCCCGCCATCAGCGAGCGGAACTTGCCGTTCGTGGTCTTGTAGCCGCCGATCACCACCTCATGGCCGGCGCGACATTTCGACTTGACCCAGCTCTCGGTGCGGCCGGAGCGATACGGCGCATCCAGCTTCTTCGATACCACACCCTCGAGCTCAAGCTTGCAGGCCGATTGCAGCACGGCATCGCCCCCGCTCTCGAAATGCTCCACATACCGGATCTGGCTCGTTTTCCGCTTGCGTGATTCCAGAAGCTCCTTCAGCCGCGCCTTGCGCTCGCCAAGCGGCAGCCGACGGTAATCCTCGCCCTCGGCGAAGAGGAGGTCGAAGGCAAAGAAGATCAGCTCGTCGGTCTTGCCGTCCGACAACGCAGCCTGAAGCGAGGAGAAGTTCGGCGCGCCGTTGTGGTCGAGCGCGACGATCTCGCCGTCGATCAGCACGTCCGGCAGCGCCCCCGCTTCCTCGGCAATGGAGGCGAATTTGCCGGTCCAGTCGAGACCCTTCCGCGTCTTGAGCGTCGCCTCACCGTCCTCGACCCGGAGCTGGACGCGATAGCCGTCAAACTTGATCTCATGGCACCAGCCCCCGTCGGCCGGCGGCCGCTCGACCAGCGTGCAGAGCTGCGGCGCCACGAAGTCCGGCATCTCCGAGACCTTCTTGGCGCTCGCTGCTGTCGCGGCTGTCTTCTTCGCCGTCGGTCTAGCCTTCAACGCCGTGCGCGGCGCGGGCTTCACTGTGCGCCCTTTCGTCTCCTCGGTGCGGTTGGACTGCCAGACTGCGTCGGCCTTGCTCTTCGGCCCCTTGGCTAGCATGAAGGGCTTGGGCGCGCGCCCCTTTCCTTCAGCGATTTGCTCCATCGCGCGGCCAGAAGCAACGGACTTGTCTTGCTCGAGGATATCGTTGTCGTTGCCCTCGCGCGCATATTCGTCACGATGCTTGATGAGCAGCCAGTTTGTCCGCTTACCGCCGGTGCGGTCGTTGCGCATGCGCACCAGCACCCAGCTTCCCTGCAGCTTCTCGCCATGGAGGGTGAACTTGAGATCGCCCTTCTTGAAGCCGGCTTCCGGATCTTCCGACTCCCAATAGCCTCGATCCCACAGCATCACGGTGCCGCCACCATACTGGCCTTCGGGGATCGTGCCTTCGAAATCACCATAGTCGAGCGGATGGTCCTCGACCTCGACCGCCAGCCGCTTGTCGTGCGGATCGAGCGAGGGCCCCTTCGTCACGGCCCAGGACTTGAAGACACCGCCGAACTCGAGTCGGAGGTCGTAGTGCAGCCGGCTCGCATCGTGCTTCTGGATCACGAAGCGCCGCTGCTTCGACGGCGCCACGGCGGTCTTGCCCGATGGCTCGGGCGTTCTCTCGAAATCACGCTTCTGTCGGTAAGTGGAGAGTTTTTGCAGCACGACCGGTCCCGCTTCTCTTTGGGCATTCAAGCCTATCACGGCCAAAGTCCCACCCGGAACCAAAACCCCATGGCCGGGTTGGGGTTCCAAAACGCCTTGAAAACGCTGGAGAATGGAATGGCCCCGCGTGCCTATTGGAAGGGAACGTTGAAGCTCTCGCTGGTCAGCTGCCCCGTCGTGCTCTACCCCGCCGCAACTGCCGCCGAGAAGACGCGATTTCATCTCATCAACCGCGAGACCGGGAACCGGCTCAAGCAGCAGATGATCGATTCCGAGACCGGCGACGTCGTCGAGAGCGACCAGAAGGGCCGCGGCTACGAGCTGCGCAAGGGCAAGTATGTCGAGATCGAGCCGGAGGAGCTCGAAGCGGTGCAGATCGAGAGCAACCACACCATCGACATCGAGAGCTTCGTGCCGCGCGAGGAGATCGATAAGCGTTACCTTAACCACCCCTATTACATCGCGCCCGACGGCAAGGCCGCGGCCGACGCCTTTGCCGTGATCCGCGACGCGATGAAGGATCAGGACCGCGTGGCACTCGCAAAAATCGTGCTCACCAATCGCGAGCACGTGATGGCGATCGAGCCTCTCGGCAAGGGCCTGCTCGGCACCACGCTGCGCTATCCGTACGAGCTGCGCGACGAGGACCAGTTCTTCGATGACATCAAGAGCCCGAAGATCACCAAGGACATGGTCGAGCTCGCCGGTCACATCCTGCACAGCAAGGCCGCGCATTTCGACCCCAGCGAATTCAAGGACGAGTACGAGAACGCGCTGAAGGCGCTGGTGAAGCGCAAGGCCAGCGGCAAGAAGATCGAGCTGCCGGAGCCCGAGGAGCGGCCGAGCAACGTCGTCAGCCTCATGGACGCGCTGAAGCAGAGCCTGAAGGGGCGCGGAGGCGGGAAGACATCGGCGAAGCCCCACGCGCGCCGGTCGACCGGGCGCCATCGCAGCGCGAAGAAGGCGCACCGGTCGACGGCAAGGCATCGCAAGGCGGGTTGACTGTCATTCCGGCGCGACGCAAAGCATCGCTCCCGGAATGACGGCTGGTCTAATCGCCCGCCTTCAGCCTGTATCCGATTCCCGTCTCGGTCAGCACATAGTGCGGCCGTTCCGGGTCGGCTTCGATCTTCTGGCGGAGCTGGCGGACATAGACGCGCAGATATTGCGCGTCGGTCAGCTCGTCCCAGAGCTCCCTCAGCAGGAAGCGGTGGGTGAGCACCTTGCCGGCGTGCTGCACCAGGACGCGAAGGAGATCGTATTCCTTCGGTGACAGCTTCACCTCGCGCTCGCCGACCTTGACGATGCGGCGGACGAGATCGACGGAGAGATCGCCGGTGCGAAACACAGGGCGCTCGCCTTTGACTTGAAGCTGGTGGCGCAGCGCGGCACGCAAGCGGGCCAGAAGCTCTTCCATGCCGAACGGCTTGGTCAGGTAATCGTCGGCGCCGAGATCGAGCGCCTGCACTTTGCCGGCCTCGTCGCCGCGGCTCGACAGCACCACGATCGGCACCCCCTCGTTGCGGGCGCGGATGGTGCGCAGCAGCTCGTGGCCCTGCACGTCGGGCAGGCCGAGATCGAGGATGATCAGCGCCGGCTCCTCGGCAAGCTTGTCCAGCGCGATCTTGCCGTTCGACGCCTCCAGGATCTCATAGCCCTGCGTCGTCAGCCCCATCCGCAGCAGTTTACGGATCGGCGGCTCGTCGTCGATGACCAGGACCTTGATCGGGGCAGCACTCATGCGGCGGTATCCAACGCGTGGGTCTGCACTGGGACGGGCAGACGGATGGTGAGGATCGCGCCGCTCCGGTCGCTGCGGTTGGCGGCCGAGATCGTGCCCCGCATCGCCTCGACGAAACCGCGGGAGATGGCGAGGCCGAGGCCGGTACCGGGCCGGATATGATCACCCTTCTGCACGCGATAGAACTTGTCGAACACGCTCTCGAGCTCGTCGGGTGGGATGCCGCCGCCCTCATCGGCGATCTGGAGAACGATCTGATCCCGCTCGCGCTGACTGCGGATCGCAATCGTGGTGTCGGGCGCCGAGTATTTCGCGGCGTTGTCGAGCAGGTTGAACAGCACTTGCTCGAACAGCACGGCATCGAGCTCGAGCATCGGCACATCGGCCGCCAGCACAAGCTCGACCTTGTGAGCAGCGAGGATCTTGGCCGCTCGCCGCAGCGCGCTACCGACGATCTCGCCGAGATCGTGCAGCGCCGTATTGGGCACGATGGCGCCGGATTCGAGCTTGGTCATATCGAGCAGATTGGCAATGAAGCGGTTGAGCCGTTCGGACTCGTCGATCACGGTCGCGAGCAGGTCGCGCTTCTCGGTGTCCGAGAGCGCGCCGTCGAGGTCGCGCATGGTGGAGGCCGCCCCGAGGACCGAGGCCAGCGGCGTCTTCAAATCGTGCGAGATCGAGGTCAGGAGCGCCGAACGCAGCCGTTCGGATTCGACAGTGCGCTTGACGCGATCCATGTCCTCGACCAGCAGCACGCGTTCGATTGCGAGCGCGCCCTGGTCGACCAGCGCATCGAGCAGCCGGCGCTGGTCCGGGGTCAATAGCGGGCCGGTGCGGTCGTTGTCGATGCCGATGACGCCGATCGGACCACGGCCGGTGCGCATCGGCAGGAACAGCCGTTTCGCACCCGGCAGGGTGTCCGAGCCGCGACCTGCGGTGCGGTCGTTGCTCCAGGCCCAATTGGCGGCGGCGAGGTCGGCCTGATCGAGCTCATCCTCCGGCGGATAGCCGGATTTCACCGTGAGCAGGCCCTCTTCCGGCAGCAGCAACACGACGCGGACCTTCAGCATCAGCGCGATCTGATAGGCGGTTGCCCACAACACATCGTCGAGCGTGCCGGTGCCGGCGAGCTTGCGGCTGAAGGCATGGAGCTGCTCGGTCATCCGGATCCGGCCGATCGCGGTGTCGGCCTGGATGCGCACACGTGCCGCGACATTGGAGACGATCATCGCCACCACCACGAACAGCACGAAGGCGGCAACGTTGGTCGGGTCGGTGATCGTGAAGGTATAGATCGGCGGCAGGAAGAAGAAATTGTAGCACAGCGAGGCCGCGGCGGTCGCGAGCAGCGACGGCCACAGGCCGTAGCGGACCGCAACCGCGACCACCGCCGTCAGCAGCACGAGGTCGACGTTCTCGATGCCGAACCGGGGCTGGACCAGCTCCGCGGCGCCGAGCCCGATCAGCACGATCCCGAGCGCCTTCAGATAGGGCAGCGGGTTGAACGGCTCCGCGCGCGCAGCGGTCTGTACCGCGGTCTTGGGCACGGCCTCGCCGGGCAGCTCGTCACCGGCGATGACGTGGACGGTGATGTTGCCGGCGCGGCGCACCAGGTCATGCACGACTGAGCCGCGCGCTATCTCGAACCAGCGCGAGCGGGTCGACTTGCCGATCACGATCTGGGTGACGTTGTTGCCTTGTGCGAAGTTCACGACGTCGTCGGCGATGCGGCGGCCCACAGCGGGAATCGTCAGCGCCTCGCCGCCGAGCGATTCGGCAAGCCGCAGCGTATCGGCCAGCCGGTCGCGCTCCTCGTCGGAAAGCTGGAGCGAGCGGCGCGTCTCGATCGAGAGCGCGGTGAACGGGGCATGCAGCCGATCGGCCAGCCGCTTGGTATAGCGCACCAGCCCGGCCGCGCGCGGATCCTCGCTGACGCAGACGAGGATACGTTCGCCCGCAGCCCAAGGACCGGCGATGGCGTTCGCCTGCATGTGGGTGAGGAGCTGCTCGTCGACCCGCTCGGCCGTGCGCCGCAGCGCGAGTTCGCGCAGAGCGGTCAGGTTGCCCGGCGAGAAATAATGCTCCAGCGCCCGCTCGGCTTGCCTCGGCACATAGACCTTGCCCTCCTTCAGCCGCTGGATCAGGTCGTCGGGCGTGAGGTCGATCAGCTCGATCGCATCGGCGCGATCGAACACCGAATCCGGCACCGTCTCGCGCACCCGCACATGGGTGATCTGGGCGACGACGTCGTTCAGGCTCTCGATGTGCTGGATGTTGACGGCGGTATAGACGTCGATGCCATGGGAGAGCAGTTCCTCGACATCGAGATAGCGCTTGGGGTGGCGGCTGCCGACCGCGTTGGTGTGGGCGAGCTCGTCGACCAGCGCAATTTGCGGCCGCCGCGCGATCACGGCATCGAGGTCCATCTCCTCGACGATCTGGCCGCGGTAGTCGATCCTCTTGCGGGGGACCATTTCGAGCCCACGAACCAGCGCCTCGGTCTCGGCCCGGCCGTGGGTCTCGACGAAGCCGACCACGACGTCGATGCCGGCTTTGCGCTTGGCGTGGGCGCTTTGCAGCATCTCGTAGGTCTTGCCGACGCCCGGGGCGGCGCCGACGAAGATCTTCAGCTTGCCGCTCGCGCTTTCTGCCCGACGCGCGGTTTCCAGCAACGCATCGGGCGACGGACGTTGTTCGGGATCGCGGCGCGGTTGAACCATCAGGCCAATATAATCATCCCGGCGTGCTGAGCCTAGACTACTTCGCGGCGCGGTCGAGCGCGAGATTCAGCGCCAGCACGTTGACGCGGGGCTCGCCGATCAGGCCCAGCAAACGGCCCTCGGTATTGGCAGTCACGAGCTGCCTGACCTGGTCCTCCGGCACATTCCGTGCCTTCGCCACGCGCGGCACCTGGAATTGCGCCGCTTCCGGCGAGATGTCGGGATCAAGACCGCTAGCTGACGTCGTCACCAGATCGCCGGTATCGGCGCGGATGGATTTTCTACCTTCAGCTTGTCCACGTCTTCCTTCAGCCGGTCGGCCAGCGCCTTGCTGGTGGGGCCGAGATTGGAGCCGCCCGAATTGGCAGCGTTGTAGGGCGCCGGCACAGTTTTGGTCGAATCATTGGGATCGGGCGCCAGCGTCGCCGAGGGACGACCGTGGAAATATTTGTCGTGCTTGAACTCCTGCCCGATCAGAGCGGATCCGACCACCCTGCCGTCCCTTTCGATTAGGCTGCCCTGCGCCTGCACCGGAAACAACGTGCCGGCGATGGCAATCATTGCGAGCGGATAGGCAAGGCCCGTGATGGCGGTGAGCACCAGCAAGAGCACGATGGCGGGGCGAATTTCTCTGAGCATGTGTTTCTCCTAATTGTTTCGTCATTGCGAGAAGCGAAGCGACGAAGCAAATCCAGCCTTTCGACCGTGGAAGTATCTCTGGATTGCTTCGCTTCGCTCGCAATGACGGTGTTAAGCCAAATGCAAGGCGGTGACGACGAGGTCGATAGCCTTGATGCCGATGAAGGGAATAACGATGCCGCCGAGGCCGTAGATCAAGAGGTTGCGGCGGAGCAGCGCGCCGGCACCGACAGCGCGGTAGGCAACGCCCTTCAGCGCCAGTGGAATCAACGCCACGATGATGAGGGCATTGAAGATGATCGCCGACAGGATGGCGCTCTGCGGGCTCGACAGGCTCATGACGTTGAGCACGTTGAGTTGGGGGTAAAACGCCAGGAACATCGCCGGGATGATCGCAAAATACTTGGCGACATCGTTGGCGATGGAGAACGTGGTCAGCGCACCGCGCGTCATCAAGAGCTGCTTGCCGATCTCGACCACCTCGATCAGCTTGGTCGGGTTGGAGTCGAGATCGACCATGTTGCCGGCCTCACGGCGGCCTGGGTGCCGGTGTTCATGGCGACACCGACATCGGCCTGCGCGAGCGCCGGCGCATCGTTGGTACCGTCGCCGCACATGGCGACCAGCTTGCCCTTGGCCTGCTCATCGCGAATCAGCCGGAGCTTGTCCTCGGGGGTGGCCTGCGCCAGGAAGTCGTCGACGCCCGCTTCCGCCGCGATCGCGGCCGCCGTCATCGGGTTGTCGCCTGTAATCATGATGGTGCGGATACCCATGCGGCGCAGCTCGGCGAAGCGTTCGCGGATGCCGCCCTTGACGATGTCCTTGAGCTGGATGACACCGAGCAGCTTGCCGTCCCTGGCGACCGCGAGCGGCGTGCCGCCGGCCTTCGAGATATCATCGGCAATAGTCTGGATCTCGCGACCGAGATCCGACAGGGCGGCCGGCTGGGTCGCCCGCGGCACGTTGCCGGAGGCAATCGCCAGCGGCGCGCCGCCGCCAACATAGTTCAGCATGGCGTCGACAGCGCCCTTGCGCACCGACGCGCCACCGGCATCAACGCCGCTCATGCGGGTCTGCGCCGTGAATGGGATGAAGGTCGCGCCAAGCTCGGCCATGTCCCGGCCGCGAATGCCGTATTTCTCCTTCGCCAGCACCACGATGGAACGGCCTTCCGGAGTCTCGTCCGCGAGCGAGGCCAACTGAGCTGCATCCGCCAGCTCCTGCTCGGTCACTCCGCGCACGGGACGGAAGGCGGTCGCCTGCCGGTTGCCGAGCGTGATGGTGCCGGTCTTGTCCAGCAGCAGTGTGTCGACGTCGCCGGCCGCCTCGACCGCGCGGCCGGACATCGCCAGCACGTTAAAGCGTACCAGACGGTCCATGCCGGCGATGCCGATCGCCGACAACAGCGCGCCGATGGTGGTCGGGATCAGCGTCACG
The DNA here is from genome assembly GCF_023073795.1 of Bradyrhizobium sp. 159. Lineage (NCBI taxonomy): Bacteria > Pseudomonadati > Pseudomonadota > Alphaproteobacteria > Hyphomicrobiales > Nitrobacteraceae > Bradyrhizobium > Bradyrhizobium sp. 159. The sequence goes on from NZ_JADPKE010000096.1 coordinate 61,272, forward strand.
AACAGCGCGACCAGCACGATCACCGAGATCGAGCCGCCGGCATAGGCCGCATAGCTGGGGATGGTGACGGTGGCGAACACGAAGATGACAGTGAGACCGGCGAGCAAGATGTTGAGCGCGATCTCGTTCGGGGTCTTCTGCCGCTCGGCGCCCTCGACCAGCTTGATCATGCGATCGATGAAGGTCGAGCCCTGGGCTGCCGTGATACGGACGCGGATCCAGTCCGACAGCACCTGCGTGCCACCCGTGACCGCAGAGCGGTCACCGCCGGATTCGCGGATCACGGGCGCGGACTCGCCGGTGATGGCGGCCTCGTTGACGGAGCGACGCCCTCGATCACCTCGCCGTCGGAAGGGATGGTGTCGCCGGCCTCGACCAGCACGATGTCGCCTACTTGCAGGCTCGTGCCCGGCACGAGCTTGAAATTCTCGCCAGCACCAGTGAGGAGCTTGGCCTGGCTTTCCGTGCGGGTCTTGCGCAGCGATTCGGCCTGCGCCTTGCCGCGGCTTTCGGCCACGGCTTCGGCGAAATTGGCGAACAGCACCGTGAACCAGAGCCAGACGATGATCTGGAAGGTGAAGCCGAGGTTCGCGCCGCCAATGACGAGGTCGCGCAGGAAGACCACAGTCGTGAGCACTGCAACGGCCTCGACAACGAACATGACGGGATTCTTCACCATCAGACGCGGATCGAGCTTGGCGAAGGAGGCGCGGATCGCGGGCATCACGATTCTGGGATCAAGCATTGCCGACATCGGCGCGCGTTTTTGCAGTTTCATCGTATCCATGGAGGTCACTCCAACAATCAGAACAGGTTGCCGGCGTTCATCGCCAGATGTTCGACGATCGGGCCGAGCGCGAGCGCCGGGAAGAAGGTCAGGCCGCCCATAATCAGGATGACGCCGACCACGAGGCCGACGAACAGGCCTCCGGTGGTCGGGAACGTGCCCACGGACGCCGGGATCGATTTCTTCTCCGCAAGCGAGCCCGCGATCGCCATGGCCGGGACGATCATGAAGAAGCGGCCGACGAACATCGCGCTTGCCAGCGTCAGGTTGTAGAACAAGGTGTTGCCGGTGAGCCCGGCGAAGGCCGAGCCGTTGTTGCCGGCCGCCGATGTGAAGGCGTAGAGCACTTCCGTGAAGCCGTGCGGTCCGGCATTCGCCATGGAGGCGACTGCCGTCGGATAGACCACGCCGACGGCGGTCCAGCCGAGGATCATCAGCGGCAGCACCAGGATCGCCAGCATAGCCATCTTGACCTCACGCGCCTCGATTTTCTTGCCGACATATTCCGGGGTGCGGCCAACCATAAGGCCCGCGACGAAGATCGCGAGGATGACGAACAGCAGCATGCCGTACATGCCGGCGCCAACGCCGCCGACGATGATTTCGCCGAGCTCCATGTTGATCAGCGGGATCATGCCGCCGAGCGCGGTAAAACTGTCATGCATCGCGTTGACTGCGCCGCACGAAGCGGCCGTGGTGACGATGGCAAACAGCGAGGATGCGATGATGCCGAACCGGACCTCCTTGCCTTCCATGTTGCCGCCGGTCAGGCCCAGCGCATGGAGCGTCGCGGTGCCGTTTGCTTCCGCCCAACAGGTGATGGCGACGCCAGCCAGGAACAGCACGCCCATCACGGAGAGGATTGCCCAGCCCTGGCGCTGGTTGCCGACCATGCGGCCGAACACGTTGGTGAGTGCGGCGCCGAGTGCAAAGATCGAGAGCGTCTGCACGAAATTCGACAGCGCGGTCGGGTTCTCGAAGGGATGCGCGGCGTTGGCGTTGAAGAAGCCGCCACCGTTGGTGCCAAGCATCTTGATCGCGACCTGGGAAGCGACCGGCCCGACCGCGATGGTCTGCTTGGCGCCTTCGAGCGTTGTCGCCTCGATATACGGCCCAAGCGTCTGCGGCATGCCCTGCCAGACCAGGAACAGCGCATAGAGAACGCAGATCGGCAGCAGCACGTAGAGCGTACACCGGGTGACGTCGATCCAGAAATTGCCGACCGTGCGCATCGAGGCGCGCGAGAAGCCGCGGATCAAGGCCATCGCCAGCGCGATGCCGGTCGCGGCCGACAGGAAGTTCTGGTGCGTCAGGCCGAGCATCTGCACGAGATAGGACAGCGTGCTCTCGCCGCCGTAGTTCTGCCAGTTGGTGTTGGTGATAAAGGAGACCGCGGTGTTGAAGGAGAGATCCTCGGCGACCGCGCCCTGCCCGGCCGGATTGAACGGCAGCACGGCCTGAAGGCGCATCACGCCGTAGATGATGAGGAAGCCGCCGACATGGAACAGCAACATGGCGACCGTGTAGGTCAGCCAATGCTGCTCGCGCTTCTCGTCGACGCCGGAAATCCTGTAAATGCCGGCCTCGATCGGACGCAGTACCGGCGAGAGGAAGGTGCGCTCGCCGTTGAACACGCGCGTCATGTACCCGCCGAGCGGTTTTGCGAGCGCAACGATAATGGCGCAAAACAGAATGATCTGGAGCCAACCGATCATAGTCATGGAATCAACCCTTCAGGCATGGTGCCGGCGTAGCAGAGGCAGAAGCACCGTCAGCAGGCCGGCGACGAGCATGGCGTCCGCCAGCAACAATTCGAGAATCAGCAGCACGGCTCAGAACCGCTCGGGCCGCAGCAGCGCGTAGGTGAGATAGGCCAGGAGGCCGAACGAAACGGCACCGGCGAGGGCATAATCGAAGATCATGATCCGCTCCGTCACAGCCGTTCGCAGGTATAGGTGTAGCCGATCGCGAGCGCGAACAGGCCGAAGGCCAGCGCCAGCATCAGAATGTCCATCATGGAGATACTCCTCGTTGCGCCCTGATGTCAGGCGCAACCGCTTCTCGGGGATCCGACGAGCTCGAAGGAAACGCAGGCGCATTTCCTCGGGGCTCCGGCCGGGACTTTTGACCGCGCTGAAGTGACACCACGGGCATAGGTTTTCGAGATGAGGCCCATGGCGACGTTATAGGAATCTCATAAAAGCCGGCACGTCGTGCCCGCCGGCCGCGAAACCGACATATCATTCCAGGCGATCGTTCCGGACAGGCACGCAGCGAAGCAATCCCATCATCGTTTGCGCTGCCGATCGTTACGTCAGGTGGACTCCGGGGTTTCCAAAAAGCCCTGCTTCTATAAGTCTCCACCTGCGGCGCAGCCGACAGTCGCATCTGTCGCTCCTACCCGGAAGACTCCATGCACTTATGAAATCCATATATCTCTCGCCCGATCCTCATCTCGCTTTCAAATGCCCTCCCGGCCATCTTGGCATGCCGGCCGACTGACCGACGTAAATTCCAGGAGGCTTGATATGACCGCCTCACTCCGACGCCTTGACCTGCCTTCCCTCAGCCAGCGGCTTCGCGCGACACCGGCGATGACACGGCCGCTGATGCTAGACATCATCGAGCACGCCTGCCGGCGCGTTCCCTCGCTCGGGCAAAGCGAACGCACCACACGGATCATGCGCCTGATCGACGTCGAGGCCTGGGCCGATGCGGCGCTGGCGCTGGTGGAGCTCGAGCTGCCGAGGTGGCAGGTCCGCCGCATCGCCTATGACGACGGCGAGTGGCATTGTGCGCTGTCGCGCGAACGCGAGTTGCCGGACTGGCTCGACACCGCGGTCGAGGCGCGCCATGCCGATCTCGCGCTGGCTTTGCTGTCGGCCTTCATCGAGGTTCGGGCTTCGGTCGCGGACGTGCCGCGACCGAGCGTTTCTTCTGTCCGTCCGCTGCGAGAGCCACTCTACCAGCCGATCACCTGCGACAATTTCGGCTAGACGCTCCTAATGGAAGGACACCAGAAATGTCGACGCTCACTCATGGCTTTGAGCGACCCCTTCGGAGCGTAGAACGGTGGCCGCGGATGTCGAATCTGCGCAGAGCCCGGCTCAAACGTATCGTCCGGCATGGGCTCGCCGTCCTCTCGATGGGCAGCGTGCCCACAGCGCTGATCGCGCTGAGGACAGCAATTCTGTGCCTCGCGAGATAACGCATGATCGGACTGAAGATCATCATCCTGGCGGCGATGGCTGCATTGCTGCTCGGCATGCGCATCGGCGCGGCGCCCGCCCCGGACAAGTAGCATGCATCCCTTCAAGGGACACCTGGAGCACGTGATCACCACCACCGTCCTGACCAAAGCGTTGAACCTGATCTGGGGCGCGATCCTGACGCTCGTGATCACGCTTCTGGCACGCAGGCTCGGCGCCTAGCTGCTCACGGGCCATGCGCATGGCGATCGACCGCGAATAGACCACATCTGCCTATGAGGCGAGCAACCGGGCACGCAGCGCAGTACGCGATGCCCAGTTGAGGCGGCATATCCCGCGGAAAAGACTCGGCCGATCTGGCGCAATTTCACGGAACCGTGTAGAGCGGTTTTATGAGCACAAGCAGCGTCAACGTGGTCGCCCACCCCCTGGTCCAGCACAAGCTCTCCTTGATGCGCGAGAAGGACCGCTCGACCAAGAGCTTTCGCGAGATCCTGAACGAGATCGGGATGCTGCTCGGCTACGAGGTGACGCGCGACCTGCCGCTGGAGCTGGTGGACATCGAGACGCCGATCGCCCCGATGCAGGCGCCGAAGATCGCCGGCAAGAAGCTCACGCTGGCGCCGATCCTGCGCGCGGGCGTCGGCTTCCTCGACGGCATGCTGGCGCTGATGCCCTCGGCGCGCATCGCTCATATCGGGCTCTACCGCGACCCCGAGACGTTGCAGGCCGTGGAATATTACTTCAAGGCGCCGCAGGACCTGTCCGATCGCACCGTGATCCTGATGGATCCGATGCTGGCCACCGGCAATTCGGCCTGCGCCGGCGCGTCCCTGCTCAAGGCGCGCGGTGCCCGCGACATCCGCTTCGTCTGCCTCTTGGCCGCGCCCGAGGGCATCGCGCAGTTCCAGAGCGAGCATCCCGACGTGCCGGTCTGGACCGCCGCCATCGACGAGCGGCTCAACGACCACGGCTATATCGTGCCGGGCCTGGGCGATGCCGGCGATCGGATGTTCGGCACCAAGTAGACAGCTTTGCACGATCGGGTTACTCCGATTGCATGCTGATCGACAGATGTTCGCTGCAATCGCTGCTCCCGACCGAGACCGCCAGTCGCGTCCTCGTGTTCGATGGCACGCCGATCTCGCGTGCGGAGCTCTCAGGAAGGATCGAGCAGACCGCCGCCTGGCTGGCCGCGCAGGGCATCGGGAGGGGCGACGTCGTCGCCGTCTGGCTGGTCAACCGGATCGAATGGCTCGCACTGCTGTTCGCCGCCGGCCGCCTGGGCGCGGTCGTCGCCGCCGTCAATACGCGCTATCGCAGTGCGGAGGTCGCGCATCTGCTCCGCGTGTCCGGTGCCAAGCTGATGGTGGTCGAGGCCGCGTTCCGCTCGATCGATTTTGCCGCCATTCTCGCCGGTGTCGCCAAGGACGAGGTGCCCGCGCTGCAACAGCTTGCCGTGGTGGGCAAGACCGCGATCCCCGCGCAATGGCCGAGTGTGCGGTTCGATGCCTTCGACAGGTTTTATCCGCCTGCCCCGCCGGCTCAGGAGGACGTCGATCTGCCCGTCCTGCTGTACACGACATCGGGCACGACCAAGGGCCCGAAGCTCGTCGCCCATTCGCAGCGGACGCTGGCCACGCATGCCGCGTCCGTCGCCAAGGCGCTGCAGCTTGATCCGCAGCGCCATTCGCTGCTGGCGATGCTGCCGTTATGCGGCACTTTTGGCATGACGAGCCTGCTCGGTTTCATCGCGGCGGGCGCGACCATCCATGTACTCGATGCTTTCGAGGCGGCGCCGGCCGTGAGGATCCTCGGCGAGTGCAGGATCACGCATTCGTTCGGCTCGGACGAGATGTTCCGCCGCATCCTCGCGCTCACCGATGCACCACGACCGTTTCCGCATCTCGAAATCTGCGGCTTCGCCGCATTCCAGCCCGGCTGGCGCGAGTTGGCCGCGGAGGCCGAAGTGCGCGGCATGCCGCTGTTCGGCTTGTACGGTTCGAGCGAGGTGCAGGCGTTGTTCTCGATCGGCCGCGGCAGCGATGCCTTGGCCGATCGCATCGAAGGCGGTGGCTGGCCGATGTCGCCGGACGCGAAAATCCGCATCCGCGATGTCGAGACCGGCGAGCTTGCGGCCCAGGGCGTCTCCGGCGAGATCGAGATCAGCGCGCCGTCGTGCTTCCTCGGCTACTTCAACAATCCCGAGGCGACGCGGGAAGCGATCACCGCCGATGGCTTCTTCCGCACCGGCGACATCGGCCGGCTGCGCGGCGATGGTTCGTTCGTTTACGCGACCCGTGCCGGCGATGCGATGCGGCTCGGCGGCTTCCTGGTCGCGCCCGGCGAGATCGAAGACGAGCTCAAATCGTGCGCGGGTGTTGCCGACGCCCAGGTGGTCGCGATCGACCTGAAGGGACAGGCCCGCTGCGTCGCCTTCGTGATTCCAGCTGGAGAGCCACCACGACAGGAAGCGCTGATCGCCCATGTGCGCGAGCGGCTCGCCGGCTACAAGGTGCCGGCGCGGGTCTATGTCGTGGATGCCTTCCCCGTCACCGACAGCGCCAATGGCGTCAAGATTCAGCGCGCCAGGCTTCGTGCCATGGCCATGGAACGGATCGCCGCTGAATAGGAACAGCCTTTTGAGCTTGCGCCCGAGGTCGCTCAGTAAGACTTGGCGAGGCCAAGCACCTTTTCCGCGATGAAGCTGAGCGCGAGCTGCGGACTGACCGGCGCGATGCGCGGAATCAGGATCTCGCGCAAATAGCGCTCGACATGGAATTCCTTGGCATAGCCGAAGCCGCCATGGGTCATCACCGCCTGCTCGCAAGCCGAGAAGCCTGCCTCGCCAGCGAGATACTTTGCCGCATTGGCGGCGGCGCCGCAGGGCATGCGCTTGTCGTATTGCCAGGCCGCCGACATCACCATCAGCCAGGCCGCCTCGAGCTCGACCCAGTTCACCGCCAGCGGATGCTGGATGCCCTGATTCTTGCCGATGGGCCGGTTGAACACCACACGCGTCTTGGCGTATTCGGTCGCACGCGATAGCGCGAGCTTGCCGAGACCGACCGCTTCCGCCGCGATCAGGATACGCTCCGGGTTCATGCCTTCGAGGATGTACTCGAAGCCTTTGCCTTCCTCGCCGATCCGATCCTCCATCGGGATTTCAAAATCCTCGAAGAACAGCTCGTTGGAATCGACGATCTTGCGGCCCATCTTCTCGATCTCGTGGACCTTGATCTTGTTGCGGTCGAAATCGGTGTAGAACAGGCTGAGGCCGTGGGTCGGCGAGCGCACCTGTTCCAGCGGGGTGGTGCGCGCCAGCAGCAGGATCTTGTGCGCGACCTGCGCGGTCGATATCCACACCTTCTGGCCGTTGACGATGTAGCGATCGTTCTTGGCGACCGCGCGGGTCTTGAGCTGGGTGGTGTTGAGACCGGTGTTGGGCTCGGTAACCGCGAAACAGGCTTTCTCGCGACCCTCGACCATCGGCGGCAGCATGCGCTTGCGCTGCTCCTCGGTGCCGAACACGACGACGGGGTTGAGTCCGAACACGTTGATATGCACCGCGGACGCGCCGGACATGCCGGCACCTGATTCCGCGATGGTGCGCATCATGATCGCGGCTTCCGTAATGCCTAGCCCGGAGCCGCCATACTCCTCCGGCACGCAGATGCCGAGCCAGCCGGCATCTGCCAGCGCCTTGTGAAAGTCGTGCGGGAAGCCGCCGTCGTGATCCTTCTTCAGCCAATAGGCATCGGGAAAGCCTTCGCAGATCTTGGCGATGGCGTCGCGAATGGCTTCCTGCTGATCGGTGAGCGCGAAATCCATGTTCTTGATCTCCGTGCTAGGAGCCGCGGCGACTCACGTGCCCGATCTTTGAGCCCACCCAAACGGCGATGGAAGATTGCCGCGCCGGACCTTCCCTCGCTTGCGTTCTTTAGCTCGAAAAACTCAGTACAGATACGTGAATTTGCCTGCCAAGTGCGTGTACCATGCATAGGGTCATGCGGCGCGACGGTGCGAGCGCGTCGTTATTTCGCAAGGAGGGAAACCGCGATGGCCGGACTTTATTTCGAGGACTTCTCCGTAGGCCAGGAGTTCAGGCATCCGCTGACCCGGACCGTCACGGAGATGGACAACACCATGTTCAGCCTGCTGACGCTCAATCCGCAGCCGCTGCACATCGATGCGCATTTCGCCGAGAAGACCGAGTTCGGCCAGCGCATTTTCAACAGTCTTTACACCCTCGGTATCATGATCGGCATGACGGTCTATGATACGACCCTCGGGACCACTGTTGCCAATCTCGGCATGACCGACGTCACTTTTCCAAAGCCGGTCTTCCACGGCGACACGTTGCGGGCGACGACGAAGGTGCTTTCGTTGCGGGAATCGAAATCGCGCCCGAGGGCAGGCATCGTCGAGTTCGAGCACCACGCCCTCAACCAGAACGACGAGATCGTCGGCAAATGCCGGCGCATGGCGATGATGCACAAGAGGCCGGTCTGATGCGTTCGATGCTGTTCGTGCCGGGTGATTCCCCGCGCAAATTCGAGAAAGCGAGCGAAGGCAAGGCCGACGCGCTGATCATAGACCTCGAGGATTCCGTCGTCGCCGAGAAGAAGGAGCAGGCGCGCGGGTTGACGCTGGCGATGCTGAAGGGCTCTCGCGGCCCGCACCAGCTCTATGTCCGTGTCAACGCGCTCGACACCGGCATGACGCTCGTCGATCTCGCCACGGTGATGCCGGGCAAGCCCGACGGCATCGTGCTGCCGAAATCGCAAGGCGGCGACGATGTGCGGCAGGTGGCGACCTGGCTCGAAGCGTTCGAGGCGGCGGCCGGCATCGCGGTCGGCGCGACGCGCATCGTCTGCGTCGCGACGGAGACCGCCGGCTCCATCTTCGGGCTTGGCAGCTACAAAGGCTGCTCCCCTCGCCTCGCTGGACTGATGTGGGGTGCCGAAGATCTCTCGGCTTCGCTCGGCGCCACCGAGAAAGCCTCGGGCGGCGTGTTCCACAGCCCCTATCGGCTCGCGCGCGATCTCTGCCTGATGGCGGCGGCCGCGGCCGAGGTTGCGCCGATCGACACCGTCTATACCGACATTGACAATCTCGCCGGCCTCGACGCCGAGACGCGCGCGGCACGGCGCGACGGTTTTGCAGCCAAGGCGCTGATCCATCCCAAGCATGTCGATGTCGTCAACGCGGCCTTCGAGCCGACGGAGGCCGAACGCACATGGGCGGAGAAGGTAATCGCGGCATTCGCGAGCAATCCGAATGCCGGCACGCTGCGGCTCGACGGCCAGATGATCGACAAGCCGCATCTTCGCGCCGCGAAGAAGATCCTGGGCCAACCCTAGATCGCCGTCACTTCGGCTGACCGCGCGGGCGACCTTCAACCTGCCGAAGGTGTGTCGGTTGAAGCCGCGCCGTCAGTCGAACCCCTGAACGGGCGGAGCCGAGGTCTGCGCCGGCACGGCAGGCGCGGCTTGAACCGGCGGGGTCGGGTTGCCGGCAGCGCTCGTCTGGCCATTGGCAGCCATCGCCTCGCGCGTGCGCGGTGGGACGCGGGTCGCGGCAGCGCGACGTGGCGGCTGCCGGTGTCTTGCCGACTGCGAACCACTCAGGCCCCAGGACCGGGCGATCGTAGGTCCGGCGGTGTAACCAACCAACGCTCCGGCGACGGCTCCGACCGGGCCAAGTACGACCGCACCGGATAAGGCGCCGAGCGCTGCATCGCCCGCGCGCTCCTGCGCAACTGCGCTCGCCGGCACACAAGCCAGCATTGCAATAGCGGTGATCACAGCTTTGTTCATCGGAGCGCCTCCCTCGCGGCAGATCACTCCTGCTCAAATATGGCCGTACCAAGTTCGCTTGCCGGCCAACCAAGGGCAATCGATGGAACTCGGCGTTCGCAGCTCTTGCGCCGTCAACCGGGGCTCCACGCGGGCCACTCAGCGCAACTGCTAGACGATCCTGATCGACACGTCCGGCAGGCCCTCGAGCTTGCACAACAGCACGTCGCCCTTCACCACCGGGCCGACATTCTCCGGCGTGCCGGAATAGATGATGTCGCCCGCCTTCAGCTCGAACGCTTCCGACAGCTTTGCGATCTGCTCGGCGACGCTCCAGATCATCTTGCTGAGATCGGAGTTCTGCCGGACGGCGCCGTTGACTGCCAGCGAAATCGCACCCTTCTCGAAATGGCCGGTCTTGCTTGCCGGGTGAATCGGACCGAGCACGGCCGCATGATCAAAGCTCTTGCCGATCTCCCAGGGCTTCTTCTCCGCGGCCATGCCGTTCTGAAGATCGCGCCGGGTCATGTCGAGCCCGAGCGCATAGCCATAGACATGGTCGAGCGCCTTCTCGACCGGAATGTTGGTGCCGCCGGATTTCAGCGCCGCAACCAGCTCGACCTCGTGATGATAGTTCTTGGTCAGCGACGGATAGGGATGATCGGCGACCTCGCCGATCGCGACGTTCTGAATCGCGTCGGTCGGCTTCTGGAAGAAGAACGGCGGCTCGCGGTTCGGATCCGAGCCGCGCTCGATCGCGTGCGCCGCGTAATTGCGCCCGATGCAGTAGATGCGACGCACTTGAAACACCTGGGTCTCACCGACGATCGGGATCGTCACCATCGGCACCGGAAAGATCGGCTTGGGTCCGGCCTGCGCGGCGGCCGGTGCGACCCCGGTCATCGAAACGGCGGTAGCCGCCGCAGCGGTTGCGAGCAAATCACGTCGCGTGGGTGAGGTCATCTCGGATGCTCCCTTTGCCTTTGCTTGGGCAGCGTCATGCGCGCCGATCCGGCTGATAGTCGATATTTGGTGTGCCAGCAACATGGATCGGCGCGGCTTGCTGGATACCGCGCGGTGCGAACCCGCTAACGGACGAAACGGTTGCCAGCGGCGGCACTGCTTGGTTCGGGCGCGGGAGCGACTCTCACGACCGCCGTTAGCGGGGCGCCATTGCGCAGCAGGACGAGTTTGACTTCCTCGCCGATGCGCGCAAGGCCGATCGTGTTGCGGAGCTGGGCGGCGGTGCGGATCGGGCGGTCGTCGGCCCTGGTGATGATATCGCCCTTGCGCAGGCCTGCCTGTTGCGCCGGCGAATCCGCCGCAATGTCCGCGATGACGGCGCCTTCGTTGAATCCCTTGTTGACTGATGGATGCAAGTCCTTCAGCGAAATGCCGATCCGGCCGCGCTCGACGCGGCCCTTGGCGACGATCTGCTCCATCACCTTCCGCGCCATGTTGACGGGAATTGCAAATCCGATGCCGACATTGCCGCCGGCAGGCGAGATGATGGCCGAGTTGATGCCCACCAGTTCTCCGCGCAAGCTGACCAGCGCCCCGCCGGAATTGCCGGGATTGATCGCAGCATCGGTCTGGATGAAGTCCTCATAACCCTGCTTGCCGAGTCCGGTCCGGCCCAGCGCGCTGACGAGGCCGGACGTCACGGTCTGGCCGAGGCCGAATGGGTTGCCGATCGCAAGCACGAAATCGCCGACTTCGAGCGCGTCGCTGTCGCCGAAGGAAAGCGCCTTGAGCCCGGCCGGGCTCTGGATCTGGAGCACCGCAACGTCCGTCGGCGGATCGCGGCCGATGACCTTCGCCGAGAACTGCCGGCCGTCCTTGGTGGTGATCTGAACGGCGGAGGTGCCTTCGACCACGTGATTGTTGGTGAGTACGTAGCCGCGCTGGGCATCGACGATGACCCCAGAGCCGGTCGCGTTGACCTCCTTCTCGATCTGCCGGGGGACGTCGAAGAACTCGCGGAAGAGCGGGTCGCGATAGAGCGGATTGTCCTCGCGCACGCGGCCATGCACGGAGATGTTGACCACGGCCGGCGTCACCTGACGCACCAGCGGCGCCAGGGTCGGCACAGAGCCGCCCGTCTTCAGGTCCGGAATTTGGCCAGCGGCGGGCTGCGATGCCGTGAGCGTCAGCAACAGCAACGCCAGCGAAAGCAAACGCACAGCATTCATCTTCGTCACCTGCCGCCTAGCCCAGGATTTGAATGAAAGAACTTTGTGGCCTCAGTCACGCGGCGCGGCGATGAGACCGTGCATGGCCAGATAAGGAACGGCGAAGGCCGCCGACGCCTGACCGATCAGCACGAGCGTCAGAACAGTGTGCGTGAGCATCATGCGGCTTGCCTCTCGGCGGCGGCCCAGGGCCGCCGCAACCGCATCGGGACGCCGCCCCCGCGGGGCGGGTCGTCATTGTCATTGTCGCCGTCGAGCCGGCGCAACGCCGTCAGAATATCGGCGAGCCGTACGGTGTGGCTCATGCCTGGTATCTCGCGCAGCGCGGGACAGGATTCGACCGCGTACATGTCCGAGGCCCAGGATGACAGGATGATCCGCTTCTCCGGCGTGGAGAGCTCCTCTGCATTCAGGACGTCGGCAGGCGAGTCGTAATGGGCAGCGGGATGAAACAGCGGGCTGAGAGTGCCGGCATTGGTGTTCACGTTGGTCATCGGTCCTCCCCTCATGCTCCTTTCCAAGGGACGGGTTTGTTGACGGTGGACGGCGGCGCCGACCGCCGCCGTCCGCGATTGATGCTAATGAGTGTTGATCGCGATGCGCTTGACGCCTTCGCGTGCTTTTTCCGACTTCGGCAGCGACACGGTCAGGACGCCATTCTTGAACGACGCCTCGGCCTTGTCCTCCTCGACGCCCTCCAGCGGGATCTGCCGCTCGAAAGCACCATAATAGCGCTCGGTAAAGTACCTGCCTTCGCCGTTGCGCTCGGCTTTTTTCTCGCCGCGGAGCGTCAGGACGCCATTGGCGATCTCGACCTGGACGTCCTTCTCCTCCAGTCCGGGAAGTTCGGCCGAAACGGTCAGCGTCTTGTCGGTCTCGCTGAGCTCGACCTTTGGCCAGCCGAAACGGCCCTCCATCAGCGGCGACAGGCTGGTCCCGCCGAAGCCGCGGAAGACATCGTCGAACAGACGGTTCATCTCGCGATGAAGCGTCAGGAACGGATCGAAGTTATCGCGCGCAGGCGCGAGCTCCTGGTTCCTCGACCAGGGAATGAGATCACGAAAAGCCATGGTTCTCTCCTCCATGCATTGGGGAGCGCGGCGCGCATCCTAGCGCCGCGTTCCGCCATTCGCCCGATCGAATGCTTAGGCTGCTTTCTTCTGCTCGATCTGCGATGCCGCAGGTGTGCCGCCGTTGATCGCGATCCGGCGCGGCTTCATGGCTTCCGGAACCTCGCGGACGAGGTCGATGATCAGGAGCCCGTCCTGGAAGGAGGCCTGCTTCACCTGGACATAATCGGCGAGGTTGAACACGCGCCGGAAAGGACGCGCGGCGATGCCCTGATAGAGGTACTCGCGCGGGGCGCCCTCGGGCTTTCTGCCTTCGATCGTGAGCGCGTTCTGTTCGGCCGTCACCGTGATGTCGTTGGCGCCGAAGCCCGCCACGGCAAGGCTGATCCGGTAATGATCTTCGCCGGAACGCTCGATGTTGTAGGGAGGATAATTGTCCTCGGTCGCCTGGCGCAGCGTGCTGTCGACGAGGTCAGCCAGGTGGTCGAAGCCGATGGTGGAGCGCCACAGGGGCGCGAAGTCGAAACTGGTCCTCATAACCAAGTCCTCCAAAGAGCAAGATGGATACGAAGGAGCGCACGGCGGGGATTTCAGACGGGTCCGAAAAGACCAGCCCGGCGCCCGTGCCGGACCCGATTCTGGCATCCGGCACACCGCTCTCGCGGCGAAAAACGACTTAGAAAAAGCGATATCAGTTTCAAGGGGGCTGCCACAAATTTTTTGTGCCCCACCCTGGTTGATGCTCGGCTGACGGCCCGCCCCCTCCCTGCCCGCGACCACCGGCGGCGGGTGGCCCGGAAGCCCCCGGGATCGATCGCGGGGTAAAATAGAGATAAATTGGCGAGCTTGGCAAAGACCAGGGTTGCCTCTTATGCATCCGGACCGGCAACGCATGACGAAGCACCGGGCCGCATACGACAGCGGGGGATACGGAACGCACCCAACCGGTCGCGCAGCGGCATGCGCGCTGACGATTGCGCTGCTCGCAGCCGCAACGATGTGCGCGGCGCGCGCCGGCGACGGGCCCGTCGTGGCGGCGGAATTGAAGGCGATCGGAACGGTCGATACGCGCTTTCAGTCCTACAACATCGAGATGGTGGAGGTGACCGGCGGACGGTTCTGGAAGCCCTATCCGCGAACGGCACGGACCTTCGACCAGCGGGATCGTTACAGCGCAAGACCGCCGATCGATCTGACCAATGCACGCCTGCGCCTGCTCGCCGCCGCCTTGTCGCCGGCCTATCTGCGCGTGAGCGGCACCTGGGCCAATGCGACGTTCTTGGCCGACCCGCCGGGAAAGCCGCCGCCGGGGTTCAACTCCGTCCTCAGCCACGACCAGTGGCGCGGCGTCGTCGAGTTCGCGCGCGCGGTCGATGCCGAGATCGTCACCTCGTTTGCGATCAGTCCTGGCAGCCGCGATGCCGATGGCGTGTGGAAACCGGATCAGGCGCAGCAGCTCATCGACACCACGCGCGCGCTGGGCGGCCGCATCGCCGCCGCCGAATTCATGAACGAACCGACACTCGCAGCGACCAACGGCGCACCGGCCGGCTATGACGCGACCGCCTATGGCCGCGACTTCAAGATCTTCCGCGACTGGGTGCGGCGCGAGGCGCCTGAGACCTTGATCCTCGGTCCAGGCTCCGTTGGCGACGCGCCATCGCCATCCGGGGCGGGCATCACGACGCGCGATCTGCTCGCTGCATCCGGTTCGGGGGTCGACCGCTTCTCCTATCACCACTACAACACGATCTCGCCGCGCTGCGGCGGGCACGATGATCCGGCGCAGGCGCTCTCGGAGGGATGGCTGGCACGCACGGATGCGACACGCGCGACCTACCAGGCGCTGCGCGACACATTCGAGCCGGGCAAGCCAATCTGGCTGACTGAGACGGCTGATGCGGCCTGCGGCGGCAACCGATGGGACCGGACGTTTCTCGACACGTTCCGCTATCTCGACCAGCTCGGACGCCTGGCGAAGGCCGGCGTCCAGGTGGTGATGCACAACACCCTCGCTGCCAGCGACTACGGTCTGCTCGACGAAGCCACCTTCCGGCCGCGGCCGAGTTACTGGGCTGCGCTGCTCTGGCGGCGGCTGATGGGACCGATCGTGCTCGATGCACGCAGGGCCGCTTCACCAGATCTTCATCTCTACGCCCATTGCCATCCGACCATGGCAGGTGCGGTGTCGCTGCTCGCGATCAACACGTCGCGCCGCGCCTCGCGCCCGCTGACGCTCTCGGCCTCAGCCGAGCGGTACGCACTGCATGCCGCGCGGTTGCAAGGCACGGTTGTGCAGCTGAACGACAAGACGCTCGCGCTGACCGCCGATGGCAGATTGCCCCGGCTTGACGCGCACGCAGCACCGGCAGGAGCAATCCGGCTCGCGCCGGCGACCATCACCTTCCTGGTGTTTCCGAACGCGGCAAATCCCGCCTGCTCGCCGCGACGATGAGGCGGCCGAGCCGGCCGCCATAGTGCCCGATGATCGCGCCGCCGATCAGCCGAGAACACCGCGAGCGTGCCAACATGCGCGGTCGTCGAGTTCTCCGCTGGCGCAGAGACCCTGTCGCTGCCGTGCCCTGCCGTCGATTCCGGTGCGCATCATGGCCAAATCGCGCTGGAATGAGCACCGATGCTCCAAACTCATGTCCTGCACGGACCCTGACTGCCGAATCCGACCTCTCATTCGCCATTGACAAACTCATTTGCTATTATCTAACCTGCAGCCACAACGACCAGCCGCGCCAAGCGGCCAATAAGCGAGGGAACGACGATGAGAGGGCTTTTGGCCTGCGCCATGCTCGCGGCCATGACGTCTGCTGCTACTGCACAAGTCTCGGACGACGCGGTCCGGATCGGCGTGCTGACGGACCTGTCGAGCTGGGGCCGCGACAACAGCGGGCCTGGCTCGGTCGAAGCCGCCAAGATGGCGGTGGAGGAATTCGGGCCGACCGTGCTCGGCAAACCGATCGAGATCATCAGCGCCGACCACCAGATGAAGACCGACGTCGGCGTGCAGATCGTGCGCGGCTGGTTCGACAACGGCAAGGTCGACGCTGTCGTCGACATCCCCAATTCCGGCATCGCCATCGCCGTTCACAACATGGTGCGCGAACGCAACAAGATCGCTCTGCTCTCCGGCCCCGGCGCGAGCTCGTTGACCGACGAGCTGTGCAGCCCCAACACCGTGCATTTCACCTACGACACCTACGCGCTGTCGAAGGTGACGGCCTCCGCCGTGATCAAGGAAGGCGGCAAGTCCTGGTATTTCATCACCGCCGACTACGCCTTCGGCCAGCAGCTCGAGAAGGACGCAACCCGCTTCATCAACGAGATGGGCGGCAAGGTGCTCGGCGGCGTCAAGCACCCGACCAATACCGCCGATTTCTCCTCCTTCGCGCTCCAGGCGCAGAGCTCGAAGTCCGACGTGGTCGCGTTCGCCAATGCCGGCCAGGACACCGATAACGCCATCAAGCAGTCGGGCGAATTCGGCCTGGTGCAGGGCGGCCAGAAGCTGGTCGGCCTGTTGATGTTCGACACCGACGTGCACGCGATCGGCCTCAAGGCCGCGCAGGGCACCTATATGACCACGGCCTCATACTGGGCCATGGACGAGGCGACCCGGGCCTGGTCGAAGAAGTTCTACGAGCGCACCAAGGTGATGCCGACCATGATCCAGACCGGCGTCTACGGCTCGGTGCTGCATTATCTCAAGGCCATCAAGGCCGCTGGAAGCGACGATTCGGCCAAGGTCATGGCCAAGATGCGCGAGCTGCCGGTCGAGGATACATTCGTCCATGGCGGACGCTTGCGCGAGGACGGTCGCGTCATCCGCGACATGTATCTCGCCAAGGTGAAGTCGCCCGAGCAGTCCAAGGAGCCGTGGGACTATCTGGACATCGTCAAGACCGTGAAGGGCGAGGACGCCTTCCGCCCGGTCTCCGAGTCCAAATGTCCGCTCCTGAAGAAGTGAGATCCAGATGACCGGCAGCGACCAAAGCACAATTGAGACTTACGAGTGCGATGTGCTCGTGGCCGGATCGGGCGCCTCCGGCATGTCGGCGGCAATCACCGCGCGTTATCGCGGCCTCGACGTGCTCATTGTCGAGAAGGAGCCGCGCTTCGGCGGCACCACCGCCCGTTCCGGCGGCTGGCTCTGGATTCCCGGCACCTCGCTTGCCAGGGCTTACGGCATCGAGGAGACGCCGGAGCAGGCCCGCACCTATCTCCGCCACGAAGCCGGCAACAATTACGACGCCGCGCGGGTCGATGCATTCCTCAGCGCCGGCCCCGAAGCGGTCGATTTCTTTACCGCCAAGACCGCGCTGCGCTTCGACATGCCGCTGGTGTTTCCCGACTACCATGCCGAGGCGCCCGGCGGTGTGCAGGGCGGCCGCTCGATGGTCACGCGCCCATTCGACGGCCGCGAACTCGGCGACCTCATCAAGACCCTCGGCATGCCCCTGCCCGAACTGACCGTGTTCGGCATGATGCTCGGCTCCGGCAAGGAGATCATCCACTTCATGCGCGTGACGAAGTCGCTGACCTCCGCGGCCTATGTCGCCAAGCGCCTGTCACGTCATCTCGTGGACGTGCTGCGCTACGGCCGCGGCATGACGCTCACCAACGGCAATGCGCTCGCAGGGCGGCTGGCGAAATCCGCGCTCGACCTGAAGATTCCGATGTGGCTGTCCTCGCCGGTGCGCGAGCTCTCGGTCGAGAACGGTACCGTGACCGGCGCGATCGTTTCGCGCGAGGGACGCGATGTGCGCGTCCGCGCGCGCCAGGGCGTCGTGCTTGCCTGCGGTGGCTTTCCGCACGATGTCGAGCGGCGCAGAAAGATGTTTCCACATGCGCCGACGGGCAATGAGCACTATTCGCCGGGACCGACCGGCAACACCGGTGACGGCCTGCGCCTTGCGGAAAGTGCCGGCGGGCAGGTCGAGGATCGCCTGCCGAACGCTGCCGCCTGGGTGCCGGTGTCGCTGACCACACGCAAGGACGGCTCAAAGGGCGTGATGCCGCATTTCATCGACCGCGCCAAGCCCGGCGTGATCGCGGTGATGCGCGACGGCAAGCGCTTTACCAATGAGGGCAATTCCTATCACGACTTCGTCCAGGCCATGG
Organism: Bradyrhizobium sp. 159; assembly: GCF_023073795.1. Lineage (NCBI taxonomy): Bacteria > Pseudomonadati > Pseudomonadota > Alphaproteobacteria > Hyphomicrobiales > Nitrobacteraceae > Bradyrhizobium > Bradyrhizobium sp. 159. The sequence continues at coordinate 79,458 of NZ_JADPKE010000096.1, forward strand.
TGAAGGCGGCCAAGCCCGGCGAAGAGATCGCGGCGTTTCTGGTCTGCGATCACAAGACGCTGCGCAAATACGGTCTCGGCTGCGTGCCGCCCTTCCCGATGCCGCTCGGGCATCACCTCAAGACCGGCTACCTCATGCGTGGCGACACGCTGGAAGCGCTCGCGGCGAAGGCGGGGATCGATGCCAAGGCGTTCACCGAGACCATCAAGCAATTCAATGCGACCGCGCCACAGGGCCAGGATGCCGTCTTCGGCAAGGGCTCGAAGGCCTATAATCGCTACCAGGGCGATGCGCTGCACGGCCCGAATCCCTGCGTCGCGCCGATCGAGAACGGCCCGTTTTACGCCATCAAGATGGTGATCGGCGATCTCGGCACTTATGCCGGCATCGTCACCGACGAGAACGCGCGCGCGCTCGACGCCGAAGGCCGGGTGATTCCGGGGCTCTATGCCGCCGGCAACGACATGGCGAGCATCATGGGCGGCAACTATCCCGGCGCCGGCATCACGCTTGGGCCGGCGCTGACCTTCGGCTACATTGCCGGACGACACCTTGCCGACAGCGCCGCTAAGCGCGAGGCGGCGTAAGCGGACGCACATCAGGAGGCGCATGAAGAGGGCAAGCCGCGGCATCCAGTCGATCGAGGTCGGCGGAGAACTGCTCCGCGCGCTCGCAAGGAGCAGCGAGCCGATGATGCTGCGCGATCTCGCCCGCGAAGCCGGCATGACGCCGGCCAAGGCGCATCCTTATCTCGCCAGCTTCTCACGCATCGGATTGATCGAGCAGGACGAGACCACCGGCCGCTACGAGATCGGCGCGCTGGCGCTGGAGCTCGGCCTGATCAGCCTGCGCCGCCTCTCCGGTGTGCGCATCGCACGTCCCAGGATCGCGGCCCTCGCAAGCCAGATCGGCCACGCGGTCTCGCTCGCGGTCTGGGGCACGCACGGTCCCACCGTAGTGCAACTGGAAGAGCCGGCCCAGCCCGTCCACATCGTGATGCGGGCCGGCTCGGTGATGGCGTTGCTGGAGACCGCGACCGGCCGGGCCTTCGCGGCATTCCTGCCGGAGAGGACGATCAGTGCCGCGCTGGAGAGCGGCCTCGACCGCCACGGCGTCGGCTACAATCCCAAGCGCGTGGTGAAAGGCGCGAAGATCGCCGAGATGCTCACCGAGGTCCGCAAGCATGGCCTCGCCCGCGCGCTCGGCGATCCTCTGCCCGGCGTCAATGCGTTCGCAGCACCGGTCTTCGATCATTCCGGCCACGTCGCGCTGGTCATCACCGCGATGGGCCCGGAAGGCACGTTCGACGCGCGCTGGGACAGCCCGATCGCGCATGCGCTGCGCGACTGCGCCAGCGCCATCTCGAAGCGGCTCGGACATGGGATGACGGTTGCGGCGGAGTAACAGGCAAACCGCCGCCTCACCACTGCTGTCATGCCCCGCGAAGGCGGGGCATTCAGTACGTTGCGGCCTCTCGGTTCAATCGCAGGAGTCACGGAGTACTGGATCGCCCGGTCCCGGCTCCGCCAAGGGCTTCGCCGGGCACCTCAGTATTGGGCCGGCGAAGCGTCAGCGAAGACGGCAAGCCGAGCGATACAGCGCGTGTGGGACGACCTTTCCAGCCCTATTTCTGCTTCACCGGCACCGTGTAATTCAGGATCAGCCGGCCGCCATCCGGATAGATCGTCTGCCCGGTGATGTAGGAGGCATCGTCACTGGCCAGGAACGCCACGACCGAGGCGACCTCGCTCGGCTCGCCGCCGCGCCCGGCGGGCGTGCGCGATAGCACGGTCTTGCGCGCATCCTCCGACGTATAAATCGCTGAAGCCACCATGTCGGTCAGGATCGTGCCCGGCCCGACCGCGACGACGCGGATGTTGTGCGGGGCGAGCGCGACCGCGGCGACCGAGGTGAGCTGCTTCATGCCGCCCTTGGAGATGGCGTAGGTCGCGAGCGTCGGAATCGCCAGCAGCGCGTTCACCGAGGACATGTTGATGATGACCCCGCCGCCGCCCTGCGCGATCATCTGCTTCGCCGCCGCCTGCACGCCGAAGAACGCGCCTTTCAGATTGATGGCGATGACGTCGTCGAAATCCTGCTCGGAGATATCGAGAATGTCCTGATTGCGGGCCACGCCGGCATTGTTGACCATGATGTCGAGCCGGCCGAATTCCTTGGCAGCAATTGCGACAAGATGATCCACGTCCGTGCGCGCGGCGACATTGGCGACCACGGTGCGCAAGGCATCCGGCCGCCCGAACTCGGCCGCCGTGGCGGCCAAGCCGTCGGCATCGACATCCGAGATGACGACCTTGACGCCGTCGTCCAGGAATCTCTTCGCGCAAGCCTTGCCGATGCCGCGCGCCGCGCCGGTGATGGCGGCGACCTTGCCGGATAGCTTCATGGGTTCACTCCAGGACTTGTGACGATCTCACGGACGCGTTCACGCAAAGATGCGCGGCCGCAGTCCGGCATGAAACCAGGTGATCATGGAATAGATGTCATAGACCGGCAACCCGACCTCGGCCTGGAGCGCTGCGGCGTAAGGCGGCATGTTCGTGCATTCGAGCACGATGGCGCCGACGTCCGGATTCTCCGCGACGAGCTGCTTGCCGGCTTCGACCACGTCGCGCTCGGCTTGCGCCACGTCCATGTCGTCCTTCTCGGCCTTGATCAGGACGCGAAAAAACTCCTTGCCGTTTTCGGTGCCGACGAGCGGCGTATCGAGCGGCACGCCGGCACCTTCGAGATGGGCGGGCGAGAGCGTCGAGCCCGACACCGTGACGAGGCCGACGCGCTTGCCGGGCGGCAAGGTCGCCTGCACCCACGGCACCTGCATCAGCGACGAGGTCGCAACCGGCACGCCGACGGCGGCCGCGATTTCCTTCTGGAACAACGAGAGGAAGCCGCAATTGGTGGTGATGGCTTCGGCCCCGAGCCGCACCAGGTCTTTCGCGGCATCGATGAAATCGGGCAGCAGGCCGGCTGCGCCCTTCAGCACCACCTTCTCCGGCGAAGCGCCACTCACCACGCGATAAAGCACGGGGAACGGCCAGGTCGTGCCGTTGCCCATGTCGCCGGGGATGCGCGGAAAGCGCGCTTCCAGCATCAAAATACCGAGCGGCGCGCCATAGATGGCCTTGCCGCCACGGGCAATGCGGGAGGACGAATTGGCTGGAGGAGTCATGGTACGATCTCAGAGGAAACGATCGGGTGCGAACGGCGCAAGCGGAATCTCAGGCTGCTTGCAGCTGAGGAGCTGCGCGACCAGACGGCCGGTACGCGCCGAGCCGACCAAGCCGATGTGGCCATGGCCGAAGGCATAGACGATATCGCGTGAGGCCCGCGCATGGCCGATGCAGGGCCGTCCATCCGGCATGCTCGGACGATGACCGAACCAGGTCTTGATGCGCGAGGCTGGCATGTCCTTCGGCAGCTTGGGGAACATGCTGATGAGGTGGTTGCGCAGGATTTCGGCTCGCTTCCAGTTTGGCGCGGCTTCGAGGCCGGCGATCTCGACCGTGCCGGCAGCGCGCAGGCCCCTGTCGGTCCAGTTCACCACCATCTTGGCATCGGACGCCATCATCGAGCTGCGCGGCCCCGATTCCGGGTTCTCGATCATGACGTGATAGCCGCGTTCGGTCTCGAGCGGCAGCGGATCGCCGAGGGACGCAGTAAGTTGCTTCGAGCGGACGCCCGCCGCCACCACTGCGGCATCGCACGCGATCTCGCCGGTCTCGGTGACGACGGCGACGAGCTTGTCGCCGGAGAGTTTTAGCCCTGTCGCCTTGGCGCGCACGTGCTTCGCACCGCTGGCGAGCGCGTGATTGGCGAGCGCTGCGACATAGGCGCCGGGATCGCGGCAGCGGCCGGCCTCCTCCACCACCACGCCAAAGGTGTAGCGCGGATGCAGGTCCGGCTCGCGCTGGCGCATCTCGTCCGCGTTAAGCTCGAGCCATTCGACACCGACGCGCTTGCGCAGGCGCCAGCCGAGATCGCTATCGAAATTGCCGCGCGACGGGAACACGTGCATCACGCCGTTGCGCTCGATCAGTTCAGGCACGCCCGCTTCTTCCGCGAGCTTTTTGTGCAGCAGCGGTGCGTCCTTCAGCAGGTCGCGCAGCGCAAACGCCGTCTTCTCGACCCGCGTCTCGGTCCAGCCCGAGAGCAGATACTTGATCAGCCAGGGCAGCGCTTTCGGCAGATAAGACCAGCGGATCGCGAGCGGCCCGAGCGGATCCATCAGATAAGCCGGTACCTTCTTCCAGACGCCCGGCTCGGCCGGCGGGATCACCGAATGCGAGGAGAGCCAGCCGGCATTGCCATAGCTCGCCGCTTGCTCGCCACCGGGCTCGCCCGGATCGATCAACGTGACGCGATGTCCCTCGCGCAGCGCCTCGATGGCGCTGATCACGCCGATCGCGCCGGCACCGATGATGGCGACGTGGCGACCGGTCGCCATCGCCTAAGCCTTCACGGTCGGCACAAAGTCCTTGCCGACCGAGATCGCGCGCGGATCGATGATGCAGTGGAGGATCGACGGCTTGCCCGAGGCGAGCGCGCGCTCGAACGCCGGTGCGAACTGCTCGGTGCGCTCGACGCGCTCGCCATGGCCGCCGAACGCTTTCGCGTACATCGCGAAATCAGGGTTCTTGAGCTGGGTGCCGACGACGCGGCCGGGATAATCCCGCTCCTGGTGCATGCGGATGGTGCCGTATTGCGAATTGTCGACGATGATGACGATCAGCGGTGCGTCATACTGCACGGCGGTCGCGAACTCCTGGCCGTTCATCAGGAAGCAGCCGTCGCCGGCAAAGGCGACGACGACGCGATCCGGATATTGCCGTTTTGCCAGCACGCCCGCCGGCACGCCATAGCCCATCGAACCCGAGGTCGGCGCGAGCTGCGCGGCAAAGCTGTGGAAGCGGTGGTGGCGATGGATCCAGCCGGCATAATTGCCGGCGCCGTTGCAGACGATCGCGTCCTTGGGCAGGCGGTCGCGCAGCCAGGTCATGACCTGGCCGTACTGGAACGTGCCCGGCAGCTCGCGCGCCTTCTCGGTCCAGGCGAGATAATCGGCATGCGCCTTCGCCGCTTCGCCCTTCCAGGCCACCGTTCCGGCGGGCTTCAGCGTCTCGACGGCCGCCGCGAACGCAGCGGGCGTCGCCTGGATCGCAAGCGCCGGCTGATAGACGCGGCCGAGCTCCTCGGAGCCCGGATGCACGTGGATCAGCTTCTGCTGCGGAACCGGAATGCCGAGCAGCGTGTAAGACGAGGACGGCATCTCCGACATGCGGCCGCCGATGAGCAGAATGACGTCGGCGCCCTCGATGCGCGCCTTCAGGCCCGGGCTCGGCCCGATGCCGAGATCGCCGGCGTAATGCGAATGGTCGGCGTCGATCAGCGAAGCCCGGCGGAACGAGGTCGCGACCGGCAGGTCGAAGCGCTCGGCAAAGCGGGCGACGCTCCTGGTCGCCTCATCCGTCCAGCGCGAGCCGCCGAGAATGACGAGCGGCGCCTTGGCACCGGCGAGCATGTCGCCGAGCTTCTCGATGTCGGCCGGCGCCGGCCAGCTCACCGCCGGCTCGATGCGCATGGCATCGGCAACCGCCGCGGTCTCGGTCAGCATGTTCTCCGGCAGCGCGATCACGACGGGACCAGGGCGGCCCTGCATGGCGACACGGAAGGCGCGCGCGACCAGCTCTGGAATGCGGTCGGGGCGATCGATCTCGACGGCCCATTTCGCCATGGTGCCGAACACGGCCTTGTAGTCCAGCTCCTGGAACGCCTCGCGCTCGCGCATGCCGGTATCGACCTGGCCGACGAACAGGATCATCGGCGTCGAATCCTGCATCGCGATGTGGACGCCGTGGCTGGCATTGGTCGCGCCGGGCCCGCGCGTGACGAAGCAGATTCCGGGGCGGCCGGTGAGCTTACCATAGGCCTCCGCCATCATCGCAGCGCCGCCTTCGGCGCGGCAGATCACGACATCGATCGGGCTGTCGTGCAGCGCATCGAGGGCCGCCAGATAGCTCTCACCCGGCACGCAGGTGACGCGCTCGACGCCCTGGGCGACGAGCTGATCGATCAGGATCTGGCCCCCGGTGCGGGTGTTGCGAATGGTCATGACGGCTCCCTCAAGGCTTCGGCGATGCACTCTATTCGGGAACTGGGGTAGGACAGGCCGCGAAAGCGCGCAAGATCGAAAGGCTTCTCGCCGCCTGCGCAGCCGTCATGCCGGTCCCTGCCGTTTGCACTTCAGCCCCGTGCGACGGCCACCCCTGGAGTGGACCCGCAGATGATCAAGGGCTTCGCGATCGTCGTGATGGCGAGCTTAGAGGTCTTCCACTACGATCCGGTCAAATTGACTCGCCTGGAGCACCGGAATGCAAACCATCGGCCTGATCGGGGGCATGAGCTGGGAGAGCACTGCGCTCTATTACAGGCTCATCAACGAGCGGGTCCGCGACCGCGTGGGCAAGCTGCATTCGGCGCCGCTGCTGCTGTATTCCTACGATTTTCAGGAGATCAAGGAGATGCAGTATGCCGGCCGCTGGCGGGAGGCGGCGACGAGCCTGTCCGAGATCGCGCGGCGCCTTGAAAGCGCCGGCGCGCGGGCGATCGTGCTGTGCACCAACACGATGCACAAACTGGCGCCCGAGATCATGGCGAGCGTCACCGTGCCGTTCATTCACATCGGCGATGCGACGGCGGAGCGGATCCGGGCGAAGGGATACCGGCGGGTCGGACTGCTCGGCACCAGGTTCACGATGGAGGAAGACTTCTACATCGACCGATTGCGCGCGCACGATCTCGATGCCATGATTCCTCCCGCGGACGAGCGCGCCGAGGTGAACCGCATCATCTACGACGAGCTGTGCCTCGGGACTGTCGCTGCACCCTCGCGCCGTTGCTATCAAGAGGCAATGGCGGCGCTCGTCGAGCGCGGCGCGGAGTGCATCATCCTCGGCTGCACCGAGATCACGATGCTGGTCGGCCCTGATGACACGTCGGTCGAGACGTTCGACACGACCGCAATCCACGCCGAGACGGCCGCCGATTTCGCGATCGGGTGAATCTGTATCAAGTCCCGGCGACGGCAGCACGCCACCAGGCAGGCGGTGCTGGGGTGAAGCCCCCTCTCTCCACGTCATTGCGAGCGCAGCGAAGCAATCCAGAATCCCTCCGCGGAAAGACTCGGGATTGCTTCGCGGAAGCCTGTCATCGGGCCGCGCTTCGCGCGGACCCGTTGGCTCGCAATGACGGTGTGGATAAACGCCTCGCTAACGGATGAGAAGCGAGCCTCTACCGATGCTGGATCGCCCTGATCGCGCCGCGGAGCTCGGCGAGGCCGCGCAGGCGGCCGATGGCGGTGTAGCCGGGATTGGTGCGCTTGGTGGCGGCGAGATCGTCGAGCATGCGGTGGCCATGGTCGGGACGGAAAACAATCCTCTTGTCCGGAGAGCGCCGCGCATTCTCCTTGAGCAGCGCCTTGAGCACTGCGATCATGTCGACGTCGCCGTCGAGGTGATCGGACTCGTAGAAGGAGAGACCATCAGCCTCGCGCTTTGTTGCGCGCAGATGGGCAAAGGCGATGCGAGGGCCAAAGCGCTCCGCCATCGCAGGCAGATCGTTCTCGGCGCGCACGCCGAGCGATCCAGTGCACAGGCAGATGCCGTTGGCCTTGGACGGCACGGCGTCGAACAGCGCCTGGTAGTCCTCGGCCGTCGAGGCAACGCGCGGCAGGCCGAACAGCGGGCGCGGCGGATCATCCGGATGCAGCGTCAGCGATACACCGAGTTGCTCGGCGACCGGCGCGACACGGCCCAGGAATTCGGCAAGATGCCGCCGCAGGATCTTCGGCGTGATGTCGCGATACGTCTCGAGCCGATCGCGGAATTGCGGGATGGTCATCGGCTCGGTGGTCGAGCCCGGCAGCGCGCTGGCAATGACCATCACGAGATAGTCGATGTCGGCCTGGCTCATCTTGTCGAACAGCTGTTTCGCGCGGGCCTGCTGCTCCGGCGAATACTCCTGAAGCGCAGCAGGACGCTTGAGGATATGCAGCTCGAAGGCGGCAAAGCGGTCCTGGTCGAAGCGCATGGCGCGGGCGCCGTTCGGCAGCTCCCATTCCAGATCGGTGCGGCACCAGTCGACGACAGGCATGAAATTGTAGCAGATGATCTTGATGCCCGAAGCGGCCACCGCTTCGAGACTCGCGATCCACGCCTCGATCGACTTCGTCGCCTTAGCCCCGAGTCGCTTGACGTCGTCGGGGATCGGAATTGATTCCACCACCGACCAGGTCAGTTGCGAGCGGCCGGGCTGCCCGTTCTCAACGAAGTTCTTGCGCTCCTCGACCGCCTTGCGCGTCCAGGCCTCGCCGATCGGCACCTGATGCAGCGCCGAGACAATGTCCGTCGCGCCGGCCTGCCTGACGTCGTCGAGCGAGACTGGATCGTCCGGCCCGTACCAGCGCCATCCTTCCAGCATCATGCGTTGTCTCCGATCAATTCGCGGTCAGCACGACCTTGACGCTTTGCGAGCGGTCGAGTGCCAGCCTGAGCGCATCGGGCGCGGTCGATAGCGGCCGCTCCGCGGTGACCAGCGACAGCACGTCGACGCTGCCGTCCGCAATCAGTTCCACCGCCGTCATGAACTCCAAGCCAAAGCGGAACGAGCCGCGCAGGTCGATCTCCTTCGCCATCACAGCGTTCGACGGCGTCGGGATCTGCCCGCCCGGCAGATTGCCGATCTGCACCACGACACCGCCGCGCCGCACGATCCCGATTGCGCTCGCAAGGCCCGCGGCCGTTCCGGAGACCTCGAACGCGACATCATAGGGACGCGATGCGGCCTGCGCCTTCAGACCCTCTTCGCCGCCCGAAAGGTTCTCGACATGCGAGGCGCCGAGCCGGCTTGCGAAGGCCAGCGGCGCCGGCGCAATGTCGGCCACCGTGACATCAGTCATACCGGCGCGACGCGCGGCCAGCATGGTCAGAAGCCCGATCGGGCCGGCGCCGAAGATGATGCCGCGCTTGCCCTCGATGTTACCGGCGCGCGCGACCGCGTGCAGGCAGACCGCGAGCGGTTCGGCCAGCGCCGCGGCCTGATAGGAGACGTGGTCCGGTATCTTCACGCACTGCGCGGGAATCGCGTCGAAATAATTGGCGAATCCGCCCTGCATGTGCGGCGTCTTCGAGGCCGAGCCCATGAAGTAGATGTTCTCGCAGAGATTCGGCCGCCCCTCGCGGCAGGCGACGCAATGGCCGCACCAGCGCGACGGATTGACGGCGACGCGGTCACCGATCTTCAGGTTCGCTGCGGCGCCGGCGATCTCCACGACCTCACCGGAGATCTCGTGGCCGAGCACCAGCGGCGACTTCACGACAAAATCGCCGGTGCGGGCGTGGCGGAAATAGTGCATGTCCGAGCCGCAGATGCCGCCGGCGCCGAACCGGACGCGCACCATGCCGTCGCTGAGCTTGTCAAGCGAATGCTCGATCATGCGCAGGTCTTCGGGCCCGAACAGGGTTGCGGCAAGAGCAGTGGAAGTCATTTGGAAAGTCCCATGTATTTTGGCAGCCAGAGGGTCAGTTCGGGAATGTAGGTGATCGCGATCAGCGCGAGCATCAGCGGCACCAGCCACGGCAGGATCGCCACCGTCGTACGCTCGACCGAGAGTTTTGCCACGCGGGCGAGCACGAACAGCACCATGCCGAGCGGCGGGTGCAGCAGTCCGATCATCAGGTTCAGCGTCATGATCAAGCCGAAATGGATGGGATCGATGCCGAGCTTGAGCACGATCGGCAGCAGGATCGGCACCAAAATGGTGATCGCCGCCGTGGTGTCGATGAAGCAACCGACGAACAGGATCAGGACGTTGGCGAGCGCCAGGAACACCCATTTGTTGTGGGTGATGCTGAGCATCCAGTCCGACAACATCTGGGCCGCCTGCGACACCGTCAGCAGCCAGGCGAAGATCGAGGCTGCCGTGACGATGAACAGCACCGAGGCCGTGGTCTCGATAGTGTCGAAGGTCGCCTTGGCGACGGTCTGGAACGTCATCGTGCGATAGCGCACGAGGCCGAGGAACAGCGACCAGATCACCGCGGCGACGGCGGCTTCCGTGGGCGTGAACCAGCCGAGGGTCATGCCGCCGATCAGGATCACCGGCGCCATCAGCGCCATCACCGCGGAGAAGTCGAAATACCAGTCGATCACCAGCAGCGTGCCGAGACCGATCACTACCGCCATGTTGGTCGACATGCCGGCGAGCGTCATCAGCCAGATCGCAAGCGGGAACGACAGCACGATAACGATCTCAAGCCCGGCCGAGCCGAGCTGCGGCCAGGAGAACGGCGTATCGCTGCCCCATTTGTTCTTGTGCGCGAAGTAGGTGACGGTGGCCATCATGAACAGGGTCAGGACGACGCCGGGAATAACGCCGCCGAGGAACAGCGCGCCGATCGAGACGTTCGCCATCATGCCGTAGATCACGAAGGGCAGCGACGGCGGGATGATGGGGCCGAGCGTCGCCGAGGCCGCGGTGACGCCGACCGAAAACTCGGTGGAGTAGCCGTGGTCCTTCATCGCCTTGATCTCGATGGTGCCGAGACCGGCGGCATCGGCAATCGCGGTGCCCGACATGCCGGAGAAGATCACCGAGCCGATGATGTTGACGTGGCCGAGGCCGCCGCGCATCCAGCCGACCAGCGCAACGGCGAATTTGTAGATGCGCCCCGTAACGCCGGCGATGTTCATGAGGTTGCCGGCCAGGATGAAGAACGGCACGGCGAGCAGCGGAAAGCTCTCGACGCCGGCGATCATGCGCTGCGCCAGCGTGACGTCGGGCGTCACGCCGCTGACCAGGATGTAGAGCAGCGACGACGCGGCCATGGCAATCGCCACGGGAACGCCGAGCAGCATCAGGATGAGAAAGCCTCCGAGCAACAGCAGCATGGTCCTATCCTTCCGATCCGTCGTAGGCACCGGGACGTTCGAGGACCGAGTAGCCCTGCCGCCAGTTCTGCATTGCCACCTGCACCGAGCGTGCGAACATCAGCACGAAGCCGAGCAGCACGGCATAATATACGTAGTCCTTGGGAAGATTGATCGTGGTCATCTGCTCGTCGCCGATGATCTGGATATAGACCCAGACCAGCTTGATGGCGTAGCCGAAGAAGACGATCCGGATCAGGTCGATCACCGTCGACAGCGTGCGCGCCACGGGCTGCGGCAGATAGCGGTAGACGAGATCGACCTGGATGTGGCGCGACAGCCGCACGCACATCGAGGAGCCGATGAAGACCACGCCGATCAGGCAATAGGTGGCGATCTCTTCGGTCCAGGCGTAGCTGTCGTTGAGCACGTAACGGGTGAAGAACTGGAGGAAGACGGCAAGCGCCATCACCCAGAAGATCGCGAGCGCCAGCCAGTCCTCGAGCGCGTAGATGCCGAGATCGACCTTCGGCGTCGCCTCTTCCTCGAAGGTATGGGCGATCTCGTCCGCGGTGATCTGCCGGTGGATTTCGGCGGTCGACATGGGTTGCTCCTCAATGGACCTCAACGTCGTTCCGGGGCGACGCGTCAGCGTCGAACCCGGAACCTCGAGATTCCGGGTTCTCGCTTCGCGAGCCCCGGAATGACAGCCACTGCTATTTGACTTCCTGGATCTTTTCCCAGTCGGCCTTGCGGTAACCAAAAGTCTCGAACGCAACGTTCTTCAGCACGGTGTCGCGGAACTCGTTCTTGTCGACTTCGGTCACGCTCAAGCCTTTCTCCTTGAAGAAGGCGACCAGCTTGGCCTCGTTCTGCTTGATCTCCTCGGTGGCCCTGGCGGCCGCTTCCTGCGCGACATCGGTGAAGATCTTCTTGTCGTCGTCGCTGAGCTTCTTCCACAGCGCGCCCGCAATCACGGTGTTGAGGTGGTCGACGATGTGGCCGGTCAGCACGATGTGCTTCTGCACCTCGTAGAACTTCTTGGCCTCGATCGTGGTCAGCGGATTCTCCTGCGCCTCGACGGTGCCGTTCTGGAGCGCGAGATAGACTTCGGCGAACGCGATCGGCGCGGTGTTGGCGCCGCAGGCGCGCGGCATTGCGAGATAGGCCGGCACGTCAGGCACGCGCATCTTCAGGCCCTTCATGTCGGCGCAGGTCTTGATCGGCTTGTTCGACGAGGTCTGGCGCACGCCGTAATAGGTCACCGCGACGATGTGATGGCCGCTCTTGTCCTCGTAGCCCTTGGCGAGCTCCTTGAAGATGTCGCTCTTGGTATAGGCGAGAAGATGGTCGGCGTTGCGGAAAGTGTAGGGATAGTAGGTCACGCCGATCGGCGGGAAGCTCTTGGCCGCGAAGCTGGAGCCGGAGATGATGATGTCGACCGAACCGAGCGCGAGCCCCTGGTTGATGTCGGCTTCCTTGCCGAGCTGGGAGGCCGGATAGACCTCGATCTGATAGCGGCCATTGGTGCGCTTGCCGATCTCCTGCGCGGCCCAGACCGATGCGGTGTGGAACGGCTCCGAGGTCTCGTAGACATGGGCCCATTTGAGCTTGGTCTGCGCCATGCCTGCATTGGTCGCAGCCAGCAGCGCGGCGGCGGAGAGCGCCGCGGCAATCGTCATCTTCTTCAACATCGACTTTTCCTCCATCGTTCAAGTCTGCTTCTTGTTCGCCCGCCCCAAAGCGGAAGCGAGCCGCCCAATCTCATCGCCGCCGTGCGCTGCTGCTCGCAGCCCGCTTCTTCGGCGCATGTTTCGGTTTTGACGGTTTTGCCCCGGCTCGCTCCGTGCGGCTGGGTCCGGACGAGGATCCCACCGCGTTCTCGGCGCCAAAATTCTGCGCGAAGCGTTCCTGGGAGCGCGCCAGATGATTGCGCATGGCATCGCGCGCGGCCTGCGGATCATGCGCCGCGATTGCATCGCGCACCGCGCGATGTTCGTCGAGCGCCGTGCGCCACGTGCCTGGACTCTCGAAATAATGCGCAAGCTGAGCGAAATAGGGATTGAGGCGCTGGTCGAACAGCTCGCCGACCACGCGCACCAGAACGGCATTGCCGAGGCTCCCGGCGATCGCGATGTGAAACGCGCGATCATGGACCATCGAGGCTTCGCCGGGATGCTCGACATTCTCCATCGAGACAAGGGACGCATCGATGTGGGCGATGTCGTCCTTGGTCGCCACGCGCGCGGCCTCTTCGGCGACGGCGCTTTCCAGGAATTCGCGGGCGCGCAGCAGCTCAAACGGGCCCTCGATGACGGATGCGGGTGCTGGTGCCGCAACGGCGGCGGGCTCGATCACGTAGATGCCGGACCCGACCCGGATGCGGAGGCGGCCTTCGACCTCGAGCGCGATCAAAGCTTCGCGCACCGTCGGCCGCGATACCCTGAGCTGCTCGGCGAGCTCGCGCTCGGTCGGCAAGCGGCTGCCGACGGCGTACTCGCCGCTGTCGATCAGGCTTCGCAATTGATCGGCGACCTGGCGATAGAGCCGTCTCGCCTCCACAGCTTCCAGCGGCACGCTGGTCCTCCCGAACGGGTCGCGAGTCACCTCGTGGACCCGCGACTGGCCAATTTTGGAAAATTGGTCTTACCAATTGACCGGAGCATTGACCGAGGACAGGCGCCATGTCAAGCAGCGGCAAAGCAAAGGGGAGACGTCCATGCGCCTTCGTTCAACGCGCCTTGGCCGCACCAATCTCGAGCGGCTGCCGCCCGGCATCCGCCGCCCGGCCTATGACCGTTCGCGCGTCACGCCGGGCGTCGTGCATCTGGGCTTGGGAGCGTTTCAGCGTGCACACCAGGCCGTCGTTATCGACGACTGCCTTGCCGCCGGCAGCGCGTCCTGGGGTATCGTCGGCGCGAGCCTGCGCAGCCCGGACACGCGCGACGCCCTCGCCCCACAGGATCACCTCTACACCGTTGCCATACGATCGGCCGAAGGCACCGAGCACCGCGTCATTGGCGCGCTGCTCGACAGCGTCGTCGCTCGCGAGGATCCGGCACGGCTGGTCGGGCGGATGGTCGATCCCGCCATTCGCATCGTGTCCCTGACCGTCACTGAGAAGGGCTATTGCCACACGCCGCAAACCGGCGATCTCGACGAGCGGCATCCCGACATCGTGCACGATCTCAACAATGTCGACGCACCGCGCTCGGCTCCGGGCTTCATTGTGGCCGCGTTGGCGCGCCGGCGGGCGCAGGGTCTTCGACCCTTCACCGTGCTGTGCTGCGACAACCTCGCTGCCAACGGCCAAACCGTGCAGCGGATCGTGACGCAGTTCGCCGCGCTGCGGTCGAAGGAGCTCGGCAAGTGGATCGCGGATGCAGTCGCTTTCCCCTGCACGATGGTCGACCGCATCGTGCCGGAAACCACGGATGCCGACCGGCATGCGGTGTCATCCGCGCTGGGCTTTCACGACGCATGGCCCGTGATGACCGAGCCGTTCACGCAATGGGTGGTCGAGGACCGCTTCACCGCGGGCCGGCCCGATCTCGCCGCCGCAGGCGTCGAGCTCGTCAGCGACGTCAAGCCGTTCGAGCTGATGAAGCTGCGGCTGCTCAACGCCAGCCATTCGGCGCTGGCCTATCTCGGCTATCTCTCAGGCTACGAGACCATCGCCGACACCATGCAGGACCCGCATTTCGCCCGTCTTGCCGCGCAGGTGATGGAAGAGGCCGCGGTGACGCTGACAATGCCTTCAGGCACGGACCTCGCCGCCTATCGCGCCTCGCTGCTCAAGCGCTTCGCAAATCCTGCACTTCACCACCGCACCTGGCAGATCGCGATGGACGGCTCGCAAAAGCTCCCACAGCGCCTGCTCGGCGCGATGCAGGATCGCCTGCGCAAGGATTTGCCGATCGCAACCCATGCGCTCGCGGTGGCCGGCTGGATGCGCTACGTCACCGGGCTCGACGAGCAGGGCCGCGCGATTGACGTGCGCGATCCGCTCGCCGGCGAATTCGCCGCACTGGCGCGCGAGGCAGGTCCCATCGCCGAGCGGCTCGCGCCCGCAATGCTCGGGGTCGCGAAGGTGTTCGGACCTCTTGGCGCAGAGCCGCGCCTGCGCGAGGCCGTGACTGCGGCGCTCGGCCGTCTCTATCAAGATGGCGCACGGCGGGCGGTGGCGGCGCACGTTTCGGCGTGACCACAAAGCGCAGCATCTTGAATGCTGCACCGCGGTCAAAGCCGACGGAAGTCGCGCTTGATTTTTGCCTGCCATTGCCGCACCCGGGAGGCATGGCAAAAGACAGCAAGGTCATCGCCGCGAACGCGGCCTTCTACGCCGCCTTTTCGACCGGCAATTTCGACGAAATGGAGCGAATGTGGGCGGATGATGACGCCATTTCCTGCATCCATCCCGGCTGGCCGGCCATTATCGGGCGGGCCACCGTGATCGGAAGCTGGCGCGACATCCTGCAGAACCCGGAGCGGCCGCAGATCGTGTGCGCCGAACCGCAGGCCATCGTCGACGGCGACAGCGCGCGCGTGCTCTGCATCGAGATCGTCGACGGCACCGCTTTGGCCGCGGCGAACCATTTCCGCCGCGTCGGCGACGGCTGGCGCCTGGTGCATCACCAATCGAGCCCGATCGCGCAGATTGTCGAGCAGGCCGAAGAGGATAGCCCGAGCCACCGCGTCCATTGAAGACGATGATCACGCCGGCGTGATCTACTGTGCATGGGGTTGTTTTGCGAGTTTTTTGTTTAGCACCTCATCCAAGCCTCGACAGATCGTCCAGCACGGCCCGCGCAGCGCTGAAATCATCGTCCCGGAAGAACATGCTGCGCGTGATCAGAACCGGTATGCCGGCTCGTGAGGCCGCGATCAGGCCATTAGCGGAGTCTTCGATCGCCACACAGTCGTGCGCAGTCAGCTTCAGCCGTGCCAGGACCTCGAGATAGACGTCCGGTGCAGGCTTCTTGTGCCGCACGTCGTCGCCGGCAACGATCGCGTCGAAAACCCTGGCCCAGCCCAGCCCCAGCGCCTGCGAGAGCAGTGCGTCGATATTGCCGTGAGAAGTGGTGGTCGCGATCGCGAGCCGCTGGCCGCGCGCCCTCGCCGCGGCGAGCAGCTCCGCCACGCCTGGCCGCAACGGACAGCAGCCGGTCTCGACCAACTCGGCATAATGAGCGGTCTTGATGCGATGAAGCTCCGCGATGTCCTCGTCCGCCAATGGTTGGGCGGTCCGCAGCCTTGCATGGTAGGCGCGCATACGTTCCTTGCCCCCGGTCACCCGCAGCAGGTCCTTGTAGATGGCGCGATCCCATTCCCAGCCGAGCCCGTGGCGCGAGAAGGCATGATTGAACGCCTGCCGGTGCAGCTCCTCCGTTTCGGCAAGCGTGCCGTCGACATCGAAGATGAGCGCGGCGGCGCGCCGGATCAGGTCGGCAGCATTGCATGCTAACGGCGTGGCGGATGCTTCTGCCTGCATGATCGATGATTTCTCCTATCGCCCGGGTGACCATCGCCCGCGGCCGCAGATGAGACAAATTGCAATATCTTTTGCCGGCCCCAAAAATCTCTTATGAGCGGAGAGGCGCGCAGCTAGCGCGACGGGAACTCCGACCAGCACGGCAGAGGCATGCGGCTCTTCATTCTTGGCATCGGCTATAGCGCCAGGCACTTCGTCCGCAGGTTCGGCGGCGCCTTCTCGCACGTCGCCGGTACCGTGCGCGATCCCGGGCAGCGGGATGATCTCGCCGGCATCGAGGTGCAAGCCTTTTCCGGAAGTGATCTGGATCGCACCACGGTCGAACGCATCAGCGACGCCGACGTCCTTCTCATATCGATCCCGCCCGGCAGCTCCGGCGATCCCGCAGTCACCGGCCTTGCGGACGTAGTGGCGGCAGGTCGCCGCAAGGTCGTCTATCTCTCGACCATCGGCGTGTATGGCGATCAGGGCGGCGGATGGCTCGACGAGAGCACGCCGCCACACGCGATGTTCGAACGCACGCGGATGCGGCTCGCGGCGGAGCAAGCCTGGACGGATGCAACAGGCGGCGCTGCCGCGATCCTCAGGCTTGCGGGCATCTATGGCCCCGGCCGCAATGCGCTCGTGACCTTGCGTGCGGGAAAGGCCCGGCGCATCATCAAGCCGGGACAGGTCTTCAACCGCATTCACGTCGACGACATCGCGAGCGCGATCATGGCCGCTGTCCGTCACCCGAACGGCGGCACCTGGAACGTGTGCGACGACGAGCCCGCGCCGCCGCAGGACGTGATCGCCTACGCCGCGCAGCTGATGGGCGTTGCACCGCCGCCCGAGGAAGCGTTCGCGACAGCCGAGATGTCGGCGATGGCCCGCAGCTTCTATGCCAGCAGCGCCCGGGTCTCCAACGCGAAACTTAAGCGCGAGCTCGGCGTCACGCTTGCTCACCCGACCTACCGGCACGGCCTCGATGCGCTGTGGCGCGCCGGCGAAGGACGATAGGTTCCGGCATCTCCGGCGCGTTCCAGACATGTTCTGCCCGCGCCTGACTCCGCTCATTCGCGGACGTGTGATCTCGGCATTCCGCCAGTCCCTGCATAACGAGCTCGCGCCTTTGGGAGGACGCGATGAACAAGACGATCACAATGATCGCGGCGGCGGCTGCCGCCATCGCGTTCGGTACGGCCAATGCCGCGCCGCTACCCGAAGCCAATCCCGACGATGTCGGCTTCTCCAAACAGGGCCTTGCACGCCTCGACAGTTTCTTCGCGCGCGAGATCGCCGCCAAGCGCGTACCCGGCGCGGTCGTCGCGGTGGCGCGGGACGGCAAGCTCGTGCACTACAAAGCTTATGGCATGCTTGATCCAGACAAGAGCACGCCGATGCCTGTCGACGCGATCTTCGCGCTGGCCTCGATGACCAAGCCGATGGCAGCGGTCGCGGGCCTGACGCTGATGGAAAAAGGCCAGTTGCCGCTTCAGGCCAAGCTGTCCGACTACTATCCGGCCTTTGCCGACATGAAGGTCGGCGTGCATCAGGCAGACGGATCACTCAAGCTCGAGCCGCAGGCCTCGCCGATCTTCATCCATGATTTCTACCGGCATACGTCCGGGCTGATGTATGGCGGCCGCCCCGACAGCTCCAGTCCGGTGGCGCGGCAAGATCCCGATGGCATAGCGCCTGCGATCGAAGGCGACACCCAGGCCTTCATCGATCGCATCACAAAACTGCCACTGGCGCATCAGCCCTCGACTGAGTTCGAATACGGTTTTTCGATCGATGTGCTTGGTGCTGTGGTCGAGAAGGTGAGCGAGCAGAAGCTCGGCGACTATCTCGCTGCCAACGTCTGGCAGCCGCTCGCAATGAAGCACGCGACCTTCCACCCGACGGACGCACAGCGCGCTCGCCTCGCCCGCCCGTTCGCCAATGATCCGCTGACCGGCAAGCCCCAGGCGATCAAGCTATTGGACACGCCGACTAAATTCGACTGTGGCGGTGCCTGCGCGTTCGCAACGATCGGTGACTATGCCCGTTTCGGGCAGATGCTGCTCAATGGTGGCGAGCTGGACGGCCAGCGCATTCTCTCCCCCAAGACCGTGCATCACATGACGGCCAACCAGCTCGGTCCCGAGATCAAGAACAACGTAGCGAACATCGAGCCGCATCGCGGCGGCTTCGGCTTTGGCCTTTCGGTTGCGGTCCGCACCAGCGAAGGCCTGTCGTCGGTCCCCGGCAATCCCGGCGAGTTCACCTGGAATGGCGCCTTCGGGACGCAGTTCGTCTGCGATCCCAAGGAGCGTCTCGTCGTCGTCGTGGGAACGGCGGCGCCGGGCGAGCTCAGGAAATATTATCGCGAACAGGTCCAGGACATCGTTTACGGCGCGATGGTGAAGTGAGATCGGCGCTCGGAAATCTAAATGGCGGCCGAACGGGCCGCCCTTTAGCATCTAACGTCAGCTCGGGACGCCGTACGTCTTGCGCTCATCGCGACACATGATCGCCCCTCTCGGTTGAGCCGGGATATGCGGCGATAGAAGGTGCCCGCCCGGGCGAGCGCCTCCGGATTCGCTTTCGCGCCATCCGGTCTATCGGTGCCTTCTTGTATGCATTATCCCAGTTGCCATCCCCACGCACTTCGCTTTACATGCCCGCAATTCGCCCTCCGGACGGCGGAGGGGACAAAAGCTGCACGATTGCCAAGGGACGAAATATGGCGCGTAACATCCTGATTCTCGGAGCTTCTTACGGCTCCCTGCTGGGCACGAAGCTCTTGATGGCTGGGCATAACGTGACCCTGGTGTGTCGCGCCAAGACCGCGGAGCTGATCAATCGGGACGGTACCGAGGTGCGCATCAAGTTGCGCGACGAGGCGGTGCACCGGGCGATCTTCTCGCGTGACTTGCCCGGCAAGCTCGACGCGGTGACGCCGGCCAATGTCGACCTCTCCCGCTACGACCTGGTCGGCCTCGCGATGCAGGAGCCGCAATACACCAACCACACGGTGCGCGTTCTCATGGTCAAGATCGCCGCGGCGAAGCTGCCGTGCCTGTCGATCATGAACATGCCGCCGCTGCCCTATCTGAAGCGGATTCCGGCGCTCGCAGACATGGATCTCGAGGAGGCCTACACCAATGCGCAGGTGTGGGAGCGCTTCGAGCCGGGGCTGGTGACGCTGTGCTCGCCCGACCCGCAGGCGTTCCGTCCGCCGGAAGAGGCGGCGAACGTGCTCCATGTCGGCCTGCCCACGAATTTCAAGGCATCGGTATTCGCAGACGAGAAGCACAACAAGCTGCTGCGCGAGCTCGAAGGCGACATCGACGCGGTGACCCTCGAGGGCCACGACGTGCCGGTGAAGCTGAAGGTGTTCGACTCGTTGTTCGTGCCGCTGGCGAAATGGTCGATGCTGCTGACTGGCAATTACCGCTGCATCACGCCGAATGAGCCGCAGTCGATCCGCGACGCAGTGCATGGCGATCTCGCGCGGTCGCAGACGATCTACGATCATGTCGATGCCATCGCCCGCCGCCTCGGCGCCGACCCGCAGGACCAGGTGCCGTTCGCGAAATATGCCAAGGCCGCCGAAAGCCTGCTCAAGCCATCGTCGGCCGCCCGCGCGGTCGCGAGCGGCGCGCCGTTCATCGAGCGCGTCGACTTGCTGGTGAAGCTGATCTCGCATCAGCTCGGTGTGCCCAATGCCGAGATCGACCGCACGGTCGACACCGTGGACCAGAAGCTCAACGAGAAGATCGTGCAGGGCGGATCCGGCGCGCAGTAGGAGCGCCGCTTCCAGCGACACCGGCCCTCACGCGCTGCGAGCGAATCGAATCCAGATCAGGCCGGTCACCGCGACCAGCGTGATCGCGCCGGTGCGCGTGACCAGGTCGGGATGCCCAAGACGACGGGCGCCACGGCCGAGCGTTGCACCAAACGTCACCCACGCCGCGCCCGCCGTGGAATCTGAACCAGCATCACTACAGGTTCGGCGTACGGCACTGTTCCGGTGTGGCGCAAACTCAACGACAGTCGTCGCATCTCGATTGTCACGCGATCCGGTCGCCTTCACATCGCGCCGACGCGCAGGCCGCTGACATCACGACTGCGTGAGACGACGGCATGCCGCCCGTCATACCCCGGCACTTCGCGAGCAAAGCGAGCCGATTCGACGCGAATGAGCTCTCCTTTACGTGCTGGCCCGTCATTCGCGCAGACGTTGCATGCACGCGGGACAGGCTCGGCTTATTGCCCAGCCGACAGAGAGATGAGCAACATATCTTTTAGGTCAAGTGTTGACCTGTTTGCCGGACTGTTGTCCGGCGCAATCGCAATGCGCGGCTGAGAGAACCAGAACAAGAACAACAATGGATCAGGCGATGCTGAGCGTCGTCCGCGCGGTCGAGGCAGGCGCGACGACGATGAAGGGCGTGATCGACGCAACCCGACTGTCTCGTCTCAAGATCGAGCGGGCGTTGACCGCACTGGAGAAGCAGAAGCTGCTGGTGCGCGACGGCCAGGGCTTTCGCGCGACCGGCCTGCCGAAGGCGGCGCGCCCTGCCCGGCAATGCGGATCGTGCAACGCCTGCTGCGATATCCTCGAAGTCGCCGGGGTCGACAAGCCGGTGAACCAGCTCTGCAAACATTGGCAGGCCGGCACCGGATGCACCATCTACGATCGCCGCCCGCAAATGTGCCGGTCGTTCGTCTGTGCCTGGCTGCAGGGCCATCTCGACGACGACTGGTTTCCGGCGAAGTCGGGCATCGTGGTGCATTTCAGCCACGACGCCGTCAACGTCACGGTGGACAACGATTGTCCCGACCGCTGGCGCGAGGAGCCGTATTTCAGCAAGCTTGCCGAATGGTCGCTGAACGGCGTCAGGCGGATCGGAAACCGCGGCTATGCGACCCTCGTCGTGTCCGGCACCGAGCGGTTCCTGCTGCTCGGACGCACCATTGTTCCGGATCCGACGCTGTTCGGCACCGCGTTCCTTCCGCTCACCGCCGACACCTTCCGATTCTGGCGGGCGACGTCGCCCGAGCATTTGCAGCGGCTGCATGAGCGCATCGCCGAGATCGACCGGATCAGGCAGGAATTCGGCTCCTGCGCCATTCCCGAGAACGAGGACGACGATCCGCATCCGCCCTATCGGCCCGCGCTTTTACGGTTGTCGCATCACGCCTGAACTCCGCCGTGGGCAACGCGGCCTGATTCGCGCGGTAGCGCTCGACGCGCCCCGGCGGGGTTGATAAGCCCGTGTCCGCGAATGACGGGACTTGAGTCGGGGACATGACGGTTGCGATCGAGATGGGGCAGACCACGGCAGGCGCCGCGGCGGCCATGGACCTCGAGGAGCTGCTGGCGACCCGCCTCCTGGTGCAAGGCAATTCGGGCTCCGGCAAATCACATCTGTTGCGGCGGCTCTTGGAACAGAGCGCGCCCTGGGTGCAGCAGGCCATTATCGATCCCGAGGGCGACTTCGTCACGCTGGCCGGCCGCTTCGGCCATCTGGTGATCGAGGCCGAAGATCACACCGAGCGTGGCCTTCAGGTCGCCGGCGAGCGCGCGCGGTTGCATCGTGTCTCCACCGTGCTCAATCTCGAGGGGCTCGATGCCGAGAACCAGATGCGGCGCGCCGCGGCGTTCCTCGGCGGGCTGTTCGACGTCAATCGTGACCATTGGTACCCGATGCTGGTGGTTGTCGACGAGGCACAGCTGTTTGCGCCGGCGGTTGCGGGCGAGGTCTCGGACGAAGCGCGCAAACTGTCGCTCGGCGCGATGACCAATCTGATGTGCCGCGGCCGCAAGCGCGGGCTCGCCGGCATCATCGCGACCCAGCGGCTGGCGAAGCTTGCCAAGAACGTCGCGGCGGAAGCCTCCAACTTCCTGATGGGCCGGACCTTCCTCGACATCGACATGGCGCGCGCCGCCGACCTGCTCGGCATGGAGCGGCGGCAGGCCGAAGCTTTTCGCGATCTCGAGCGTGGCCAGTTCATGGCGCTGGGACCTGCGCTATCGCGCCGTCCCCTGCGTTTGAACATCGGCCCGACCGCTACCTGTCCGCGCAATTCCACGCCGCGGCTGATGCCGCTGCCGGAAGCGATGCTGGAAGACGCGCGCGCCGTGATCCTGGCCGCGCCGCCGCCCGACGCCAGCCGGCCGCAGCGCCGGCCGGCGCCGGATCTGCTCGAGCAGCTCCGCGCCGCGAAAGCGGCAGCTACGCCGGAATCGCGTGCGGAACCGATCGCGCTGCCGGTCAGCGCTGAAGAGCTCGCTGAACGGCGCGAGCGCGTGGATCGTACCCTTCGTGCCGTGCTCGCCGGGCCCGATGCCGGCTTCCGCGCCATCGGCGTGCTCTATCAGGAATTCGTGGTCCGCTGCCGCATCGAGGGGCTCGGCGCGGCGGTGCCTGACCTCAACGAATTCCGCCGCATGCTGACGCACGCGCGCGCCGGGCTCGGCACCGATTTGGCTGAGGACGACGCCTGGCAGGACGTGTCGCTGCGCGCCTCGATCCTGCCCGACGACATGCAGGGCGTGTTCATGATGATCGCGAGGGCGGCGAAGGAAGGCTGGCCGTGTCCCGGCGATGCCGCGATCGCGCGCGCCTATGGCTCGCATTCACTGCGCCGCGCGCAGCGCCTGCTCAGCTATATGGAGGAACAAGGCCTGATCGTCTGCCAGCTCGACGGCGCCGGACGCCGGATCGTGACGCTGGTGGAGCTCGCCTGGGCGACGGCGCCGGGCAATCCCAACGGCGATGATTTGCCGGCGGCGCCGGCGCAAACCGCGGCCGCGCTCTAAGCCCGGATTAGCGTCTCATCACCGACGCTGCCTCGGCCGCATCGAAGCCGCGCGCCGCATTGCGCCCGTCCTCCGCGAACATGCGGCGATAGAGCAAAGCGGAGACGAGCCAGGCGACCGCGAACAGCGCGATCACGACGAAGCCGACATTCGCCAGCGACTCGTTGAGACCATCGACCACCGCCCACACGCGGCCGGACAAGCCGAGACGATCGCTGATCAGGCCAAGCGCTTCGATGCCGCCGATCAACAGTGCGATCGCGACCGAAGCCCCCGTGATCGTGAGATTGTACCAGAGCTTGCGCAAGGGATCGACGAAGGCCCAGCGATAGGCACTCACCATCAGCGTGGAGTCGGCAGTGTCGACCAACGCCATGCCGGCGGCGAACAGCGCCGGGAAGACCAGGACATCGGCGAGCGAGGTACCACGCGCGGCTTCGCTGGCGGAAATGCTGAGCAGGCCGATCTCGGTCGCGGTATCGAAGCCGAGGCCGAACAGAAAGCCGAGCGGATACATGTGCCAGGGTTTCGTCACCAGGCGGAACATCGGGCCAAGCAGCCGCGCCAGGATGCCGCGATTGGCGAGCAGCGCATCGAGGCCCGCGGCGTCGTGAACGCCCCGTTCGCGCGCCAGGCGAAACGTCCGCCACAAGCCTGCGAAGATCGCGAGATTGATGGCCGCGATCACGAGCAGGAACAGCGCCGAGATCGACGTGCCGATCAGGCCGCCGATTTCCTTGAGCAGGCTGTCACCGCCAAGGCTCACCACGCCGAGCGCGAGCAGCATGGTCGCGACCACCACGACTGTGGAATGGCCCACCGCGAAATAGAGGCCGACGCTACGCGGCGCGCCGCCCGCCTGCATCAGCTTGCGCACGACGTTATCAATGGCGGCGATGTGGTCGGCATCGACGGCGTGGCGGAGCCCGAAGACCCAGGCCAGCAGCGCGGTCGCCATCACCGTCGGCCGGTCGCCGAACAGCGCGAAGGCCCAGGTCCACGCGGCGATGTTGGCGGCGATGAGCCCGCCGAACAGCAGCGCAGCTCCGGGCTCGACCGCCCGCAAAGACCATTTCGTCACGACAACCATTCCGTCCGTTGCACGCCCCGTCGCGCCACCGGTATGATCTTTTCACAAGATGATCACACTGACCAGTGCAATCCCCGAGGGGCGACACGGTTCTGCAGCAGTGCTTGCAGCCATCCTTCGAGACGCCCGCTCGCGCGGCCCTCAGGATGAGGTCCTTGTTTTGCGACCAAGCCCTGGGTCCTCATGGTGAGGAGCCCGCCATAGCGGCCGTCTCGAACCATGAGATCGGGCTCGCTCTACGCCGCCTCGGAACCGCCTAGATAGGCGTCGCGGATGCGAGGATCGTCTTTCAGTGTCCGCGCCGGGCCGGAGAGCACGATCTTGCCGGTCTGGAGCACGTAGGCTTCATGTGCGATCTCGAGCGCAAGGCTGGCATTCTGTTCGACCATGAACACTGAGACGCCGTCCTGGTTGATGGTACGGATCAGCTCAAGCACGCGATCGACATAGAGCGGCGACAGACCCATGGTCGGCTCGTCCATCACGATCATGCGGGGACGGCTCATCAGCGCCCGCGCCATCGCCACCATCTGCTGCTCGCCGCCGGAGAGCGAGCCGGCGCGCTGCGACAGCCGCTGGCCGAGCTTCGGGAACAGCGTGAGCATCCTGTCGAGATCCTGGGCCACGACATCGCGGTCGTTGCGCACGAAGGCGCCCATCAGGATGTTCTCGCGCACGCTCATGTCCGCGAACAGCCGCCGCGCCTCCGGCACCGAGGCGATGCCGCGACGGACGATCTGCGGCGTGGTCAGCCCGATGAGCGAGGCACCGTCGAACGTCACATCACCGGAGCGCGGCTTCACCAAGCCCAGAATGATCTTCATTGTCGTGGACTTGCCGCTGGCATTGCCGCCGAGCAGGCAGACGATGTGACCGCGCGGGACCGATATCGAGAGGTCGAAATGCACCTGCGCCTGGCCGTAGAAGGTGTTGACATCGGACAATGCCAGCAACGGCTCCATCGAAGAGTTCGTCATGCCGCGCTCTCCTGCTCCGCCTTTCCGGAGAGACCATGGCCGAGATAGGCCTCGATCACCTTGGGATCGCTCCGCACCTGTTCGCCCGGACCTTCCGCGATCTTCTTGCCCTCGTCCATGACAATGACGCGGTCCGACAGGCGCATCACCATTTCCAGCTTGTGCTCGATCAGGAGGATGGTCAGCCCCTCCGCCTTGAGCTCGGCGACGAGGGCCTGCATCTCCGCAGTTTCAGTTGGGTTCATGCCGGCGGTCGGCTCGTCCAGCAGCAGCAGCCGCGGCTTCAGCGCCAGCGCACGCGCGATCTCGATGCGGCGGCGGTTGGCGTAAGAGAGGCTATAGGCCCGCTGTTCGATCCGCGGCAGCAGCCGTTCGCCGAAGCGGGCGAGAATGGTCTTCACCTCTTCGCGCAGCCGCTCCTCCTCCGCTTTGACGCTGGAGGGCCGCAGCAGCGCAAGGCCCAGCTCCAGCAGCGGGCCGATCACCGGCACGGCCGGCTTCACCGCACGCAGCCGCGTATGCGCGCCGATCAGGACGTTGTCCATCACGCTGAGATTGCCGAAGACGCGACCGAGCTGGAACGTGCGCGCGATGCCGTGGCCTGCGAGCCGCTCCGGCGACAGGCCGGTGATGTCCTGCCCTGCGAAGCTGACAGTACCGGCGTCGGGCCGATCGAGACCGGTCACGAGATTGAACAGCGTCGTCTTGCCGGCGCCGTTCGGGCCGATGATGCTGATCAGCTCGCCTCTGGCGAGATCGAGATCGATGGCATCGACTGCTGTGAGACCTCCGAAGCGACGGGTCAGCCCGCGCAGGGACAACATGGGCAGGTGCTGCTCCGCCATCAGATCGTCCCCAGCAGCCCCTGCGGCCTGAACCGCACGAGCAGCAGCAGCACGATGCCGTAGATCAGGATTCGATACTCCGCCGCGATCCGGAAGACCTCGGGCAGCCCAACCAGCGCCACCGATCCGAGAATTGCGCCGACGACATTGCCGAGGCCGCCGAGGATCACGACGGTCAGCGCCAGAATGGATTGCTGCGTGTTGAAGGTCTCGTGGTTGATGTAGGAATAGAGATGCGCGGCGATGCCGCCGCTGACACCGGCAGCGAAGCCGCCAAAGATGAAGGCGAGCGATTTGTAGCGGTTGAGGCTGAGGCCATAGGCGCGCGCGGCGATGTCGTCGTCGCGGATGGCACGAAAACTGCGGCCGAGATGCGAGGTCAGCAGACGCCCCTGCAGCAGCGCCAGAACGACCATCACCGCAAGGCTGAACCAATAGACCGACGATGGGCTGATCAGGTCGTAGCCGAACAGCGATAGCGGCGGAATGCCGGAGATGCCGATCGGGCCGCGCGTGACGCTCTCCCAGTTCAGGATCACCAGCGACACGATCTCGCCGATGGCGAGCGTTGCGATCGACACGTAGTGCCCGCGCAGGCGGAACGACGGCGAGATCAGGAGCGTACCGAGCGCAGCGCTCATCAGGCCACCACCGATGATGGCGAGGCCGACCGGCACAGAGAAGGTCAGCGACAGCAGCGCGGCGGTGTAGGCGCCGATCGCCAGCAGCGCGGCATGGCCGAGCGAGACCTGACCCACCGTCCCCGCAACCAGCGTCAGGCTGAGCGCGAGCATGCCGAGCAGCCAGGCATTGATCAGCGTCTGGAGCACGTAGAACGACACCGGCAACAGCGGCAGGATCGCGAACCCACCGACTGCAACCACCAAGGCCCAGCGCGGAATGCGCACAGGACGGCTCGGCGCGATGAAGGTGCCGGTGAGCGGCTCCGGCGGGGCCTGCCGCGCACTGGCGAACAGCCCGTTCGGCCGCAGCACGAGCACGACGACCAACAACAGGAACGCGAACAGATTGCGATAGCTGGTACCGAACACGGCGACGCCGTAGCTCTCGACCAATCCCAGCAGCAGGCTACCGACCACCGCGCCTGGCACGTTGCCGGCGCCGCCGACGACTTCCGCGACCACGCCCTTGAGCGTGGCCTGAAGGCTCATCGCGGTATCGATCTGATTGTAGTACATGCCGACCAGCATGCCGGAGACCCCGCCGAGCGCCGCTGCAATGCCGAATACGGCCTGATTGACGCGGTTGACGTCGACGCCCATCTGCATGGCGGCGTCACGGTCCTGCGCGGTAGCGCGCACCGCCCAGCCGAGCTTGGTGTAGCGCAGGAAGACGAACAGCAGCAGCGCGCTGGTGACGCCGACGCCGGCGATGAGTAGATCCAGCGGCCCGATCGTGCCGTTGCCGACCTGGAAGCGGACGTCCGGCAGCTGGCTCGGGAGCGCGCGCGGGTTGGGCGAGAAGGTCAGCATCACCAGCTGGTCGAGCACGAAGCTGATGCCGATCGTCGCCAACAGCGGCGCGATACGTACCGAGTTCTGCAGCGGACGGAGGCCGAACCGCTCGATGATCAACCCGACGATCGCGGCCGCGACCGCGACCACGATGATGGTGAGCGGCAGCGGAGTATGCAGCTGCACCACCGCGACCCAGCCGATATAGGCGCCGACGAGATAGATCGAGCCTTGCGCAAAGTTGATCAGCCGGCTGACGCCGAAGATCAGCGCGAGCCCGACCGCAACGAGGGCGTAGACATTGCCGACGATCAGACCATTGATCGTGTAGTCGAGCCAGGAAGCCACGCAGCATTTCCAATCAGAGGAAGGGGACCGGAGCGATCGCTCCGGCCATCATTATCAGGTTGGCTTGCCGTCCCAGAGTGCGAACTTGCCGTTGCGCACGACCAGCTCGGCATTCATGGCGCCCTTGACGCGGCGGCTCTCGACGTCGAACGTCGCCGAGCCGAAAATGACGCTGGAGACGTCTCTCACCTTGGCGAAAGCGTCGCGGATGGCGCGGCGATCGGTGCCGCCGATCCTGAGGACGGCAGCGGCCATGTTCATCGCGTCATAGGAATAGGCGTTGAAGGCGTCGGGCTCCTGCCCGTTGTACTTGGCCTTGAAGCCCGCGATGAATTTCTTCACCTCGGGCCGCGGGTCTTCCGGGAAATAGCGCGTGCCGAGATGGACGTCCTCGACCGCCTCGCCGCCGAGCTCCAGGAATTTCGGCGAGTAGACCGAGCTCGCCGCGCAGATGGTCTGCTTCAGGCCGACCTGGCGCGCCTGGCGCGCGATCAGCGCGCCGTCGGAATAATAGGAGATCAGGATCAGCCCGTCGGGATTGGCGTCGCGCACGCGCACCAGGGTGGAGCGAAAATCACGCTCCTCCGCGATATAGCCTTCGGTGACCGCGATTTCGGCGCCGTATTCCTTGGCCGCCTTGACGAAATGATCGCGGCTGGTGCGGCCCCAATCGGTGTTGAGGTGCAGCACCGCCAGCTTCTTCAAGCCGAGCCGCTTCACGGCATAGGATGCCAGCAGCGGCTGCTCGTCGGCCTGGCTTACGGACGTGCTCCACATGAAGTCACCGCCCTTGGTGAAATCGGGATGCGAGTTGGTGAAGCCGAACTGCACCAGGCCGCCGCGCTGATAGATCGGCGAGGCCGCCATCGAGGCCGGGCTCGAGAAATCGCCGAGCTCCATGACGATGCGGGGATCGGAGACGAACTTCTGCGCGATCGCCACCGACTGGCGCGGATCGCTCTGGCTGTCCTCGAACTGGTAGGCGAGCTTACGGCCGTTGATGCCGCCGGCGGCGTGGATCTCGTCGAGCGCGAGATCAAAGCCCTGCTTCCACTGCGCGCCGTATTGGGCGTTAGGCCCAGTCAGGGGACCGCTGACGCCGAGCAGGATCGGCTCGGACGACTGGGCGAATGCGCTGCGCGAGATGGCGGCTCCCGCCATCATGACGGCAAGCGAGCCCTTGACCAGGGACCTACGATCGATGTTGCTCATGCACGGCTCCATCCATTCAGGTGTTACGAACAAGCGGCAATTTATGTGCCAGTGACCCTGCTTATTTAGTGGGCTCGCCGAGCGACAGCATCAGCCGGTTCGCCCAGTTGAAGAACGACGCGCCGTTGATGACATCGACGATCTCGGCATCGTCGAGACCGGCGCGGCGCAGCTCCTCAACGTTGTCGGGGCCGAACGCGATCGGCGTTGCGCTCAGCGCCACCGACGCCTTGACCACGGCATTCCAGCGCTCGCCGAGGTCGGCCTTAACCCCTTCCTCAAGCAGGCGCTGCACGTCGTCGCGGCGCTTGGAATAGGTGCTGGCAAACCGCGCATGCACGGATGCGCAATAGATGCAACCATTGTAGCGCGACGTCGCAGCCGCCGCGAGCTCGCGCTCGGCGCGCGGCAGGCCGTCGGCGACGTTGTAGAAAATGTCCTTGTCGGTCTTGGTGCGGGCTTCGAGCACCTCAGGGTCGCGCACCAGCAGGCGAAAATATTCCGACTTGGCGCGGGCGCGATCGACGAGGCCAGCGAAATGCCGCTCGGTCAGCTCGCCCTCGGGCAGCGGATCGATCCACGACACCCAGCCGAGCTCGTCCTGGGTGAAGACGACGGGCGGATTGACAGTGTTTGCAGCGCTCATGTGCAGTCTCCTTACGCTCCGGCCGCGGTAGGCCCGAGCGAAGCGCCGAGCACGCGCAGGCCGGTGACGACGCGCACCTGGAACGACAGGAACGCAACAAGCTGAGAGAAGGTGACGATGCCGGTGTTCGACCAGCCGGCGACGAGCAGCGCCTTCATGTCGGCCGAGGCGGCATCGCGCGGACGGAACACCAACAGATGCGCATGCTCGAGCGCCGCAACGAGCCGGGCGCCAAGGACGGGCTTGCCCTCGGCGCTCACGCGGTAGATCAACCCGGCCGTGTTCTCGACTGACAATGGTCCGGCTGGATACGCCCCATACGGGCCTGAGGTCTTGCCGCGTTCGATCTCGGCCTTGATCGCGTCGAGCAAAGGCGCGCCTTCCGCATTCGCCGCAAGCTTCTCGCGATAGAACGCTGCGACGGGAGACTCGTCATGAAGTCCGGTCACGAAGGCCGCGACCGCGGCACGCTCGGCAAGCGAGAACTCGCTCGCATCGATCGGCTCGAACAGCGCGAGATAGCTCTTCTGCGCGTTCTCGCGGGCCTGAAGGCGGCGTGCGCGGATGGCATCCAGAGCTGATTCCGGTTCGATGCCGGCGAGCGTGTCGATGATATCTTGCGTTCCCATCATTCAAACCTTGCGACGTGATTTCCGTTGATTCCAATCAGCCCGCCATGGCCACAGCGGGCGCCGCCCGGGTCCAGCCCAGTGCCGGCGCGACCTTTTCCGCGACCAGCTCGATCGAGCGCAGGATATAGGGATGCGGCGCATCGACCGAATGCGCCTGGAACACCAGATCGGTCACTCGTTCCAGCGTGGCATCGCTGCGCAGCGAGGCGATGACGTCGTCGGCTGCGCCGACATGAGTGTCGAACGCGGTGATCATCTCCTCCAGAGTTTCGCCGGGCCTGGCGTGGCCGCCCTTGAGAAATTGCGGCAGCGCGCGCCGCAGCCCGATATCGGCAAGGCGCATCGCCTCAGCCCGGTCGTCGGCGACGAAGACGCTGCGCGAGGCCATGATGCGCGGCTCGCATCCTGGCGGCAGCGCTTCGAGATAGGCATCAATGATCGGATTCTGGATCTCGGCCAGCGTGGCCTTCGGCGCCTCCTTGGTCCGCGGCTGGGTGCGCGACAGCAATAGGCCATCGCCCGCCCTGCCTGCCCGGGCGCCGCCCGCGGCCGAGAATGTGGCCTGCCAGATGCGCTTGTCCAATTCCGGCCGTTGCGGATAGAGCGTGTCCCCGCCATCAAGAGGATTGCCGACCAACGCCGCGCGGACGACCTCCAGATTGCGGGCAAAGATCTCGTTGCGCTGCGCACTGTCGAGACCGAAGGCCGCGAAGGCCGACGGGTTGCCGCCGGTGCCGACGCCGAGCTCGAAACGGCCATTGCAGAGGAGATCGAGCACCGCGGCATCCTCCGCCACCCGCACCGCATTCTCCAGCGGCAATGTCACGATGCCGGTGCCGAGACGGATGCGCGAGGTCTGCGCGGCGACGTAGCCGAGGAAGGCGAAGGGCGACGGCAGGCCGCCTTCGCGCTCGTGAAAATGATGCTGGGCAATCCAGGCGGAATCGAGCCCCGCCTTTTCCGCGCGCACGATCTGCTCGGCCGCGTAGCGATATCGCTCGGCCGGCGGAGCCTCATCGAGCAGCCGCGTGAAAAATCCCAGTCGTTTCGGGTTTGCAAAGCGTTTCATACGACCCCTGTCGGGCGAGGATGGCCACGAGCCGATGATGTCGGTTGCCGCAGCTCCAGACAAGCGGGCATTGCGCAGGGCTGCCCGCCGGGATCACCGCTGCGTGGGATTATTGCTGAGCAGGTTGCCTACCAACTCGGCAGCACCGCGCCCTTGAACTTGGTCAGGACGAACTCCTTGACCTCCGGCGTGTGGTAGCTGTCGACGAGGGTCTTGACCCAAGGCTTGGCCTTGTCCGCGCTGCGGACGGCGATCAGGTTGACATAGGGCCCCTTCGGGTCCTCGCGCAGGATCGGATCCTTGACGGGATCGAGGCCCGCCTGAGTTGCATAATTGGTGTTGATCGCGGCAGCGTCGACGTCGTCGAGTGCGCGCGGCGCCTGCGCTGCATCGACCTCGATGAATTTCAGCTTCTTGGGATTGTCGGTGATATCGAGCACGGTCGGCTTGAAGCCGGTGCCCTCTTTCAGCTTGATGACGCCCTTGTCGCGCAGCAGCAGCAGCACGCGACCACCATTGGTTGGATCGTTCGGAATCGAGATCTTGCCGCCGTCGGGAATATCGGAGAAGGCCTTGTGCTTCTTCGAGTACACGCCGATCGGGAAGTTCACGGTGAGCGCGACGGCCTCGATCTTGTAGCCGCGGTCGGCCTTCTGGTTGTCGAGGTAAGGCTGGTTCTGGAATGAATTGGCCTGGATCTCGCCGGCATCGAGCGCCGCGTTCGGCACGACATAGTCGGAGAACTCGATCAATTGGATGTCGAGGCCCTGCTTGGCGGCGATCGGCTTTACCGCTTCCAAGATCTGCGCGTGCGGTCCCGGCGTCACGCCGATCTTGATGGTCTCGGCGGCAGCCGCCGCCGACCAGGCGGCGAGCACGGTCGAGAGAATCAGGGGCAGGCGAAACGACATCTTGGTCTCCATGGTCTTGCGGCAACGATTGGAACCGTATTCGCTTCTCCGCCGCGCGAAATCAATGAAATTGAAATCCTTTTTGGCCGGCTGATGCGGAGAAGGTTTCTCCTTTCGATCCGATGTGGGGAACGAATGCGCCCGCGCTCTTTCGCCGCTCATCCCGACTCTCGTCTTGGTGAGCCAGGCGGGAACAGCCGGCCCGCTGCGGCGTTCCCCTGCCATCATTGTTAAAGAGGAGTCTTTTATGGGTTTCTTCACCAAGGACATCAAATCGATGGAGGACCTGCTGATCCATGGTCTCCAGGATATCTATTATGCCGAGCAGCAGATCCTGAAATCGCTGCCGACGATGATCGAGAAGGCCACCAACAGGGACCTCGTCGCCGGCCTGAAGGCCCATCTGGAAGAGACGCGCAAGCAGGTCGAGCGGCTCGACAAGGTCTTCGCGAAGCTCGGCAAGGAGCCGAGCGGAACCCACTGCCCGGGGATCGACGGTCTCATCAAGGAGGCCGACGAGACCGCCGGGGAGATCGAGGACAAGGCCGTGCTGGACGCCGCCATCGTCGCGAACGCGCAAGCTGTCGAGCACTACGAGATGTGCCGCTACGGCACGCTGATCGCATGGGCCGAAGAGCTCGGCCACGACGAGATCGTGCGCTTCCTCACCACCAATCTGAACGAGGAAAAGGCCGCGAACACCAAGCTCAACACGGTGGCGCTGCGCAAGGGCGTCAATGCCAAGGCCTCCAACGCCGCTTGACGACGCGTTGGCGGCTCCGCCTCGGAGCCGCCAAGGTCGCGTTGCTCGGACCAAACCACTGCGACATCTTCGACTCCCGCACGCTCACCTCCTGAGCTAGACTGCGTCACTTCTGGTGACGACTTTTTTCTTGGGACGAGTGGGGAGCATCCGATGAACGAGAATGAAATCCGCAATCTGATCGCGGAGGTGAAGCAAGGCACGCTGTCGCGACGCTCGTTCATCCAAAGGGTAGCCGCGATCGGAATCACAGCGCCGATCGCGAGCCAAATCCTGGTCTGGCACGATGTGGCGATGGCGGATGCCACGCTGCCGTACAAGCCAACGAAGGCGGGCGGCGGCGGCCCGCTCAAGCTCCTGCTCTGGCAGGCTCCCACTTTGCTCAATCCGCATTTCGCGAGCGGCACCAAGGACCAGATCGCCTCACGCGTCTTCTTTGAGCCGCTCGCCGGCTGGGACAAGGACGGCAATCTCATCCCCTGCCTTGCCGCCGAGGTTCCGACCAAGGCGAACGGCGGCCTCGCGGCGGATGGCATGAGCGTGATTTGGAAGCTCAAGCAGGGCGTCCAATGGCATGACGGCAAGCCCTTCACCGCCGACGACGTCGTCTTCACCTGGCAGTACGCCGCGGATCTCGCAACCGCCGCCTACACCACGGGCTCCTACAAGGACATCAAGGTCGAGAAGATCGACGACCATGCGGTCAAGGTGACCTTCAAGGCGCCGACGCCGTTCTGGGCCGACCCGTTCGTCGGCTCGGTCGGTCAGATCCTGCCAAAGCATCACTTCGGCGACTATGCCGGCGCCAAGTCGCGCGAAGCGCCCGGCAATCTGAAGCCGGTCGGCACCGGCCCCTACAAATTCGTGGAGTTCAAGCCGGGCGACATGATCCGCGCCGAACGCAATCCCGACTATCACGTCAAGAACCAGCCGCATTTCGACACGCTCGAGGTCAAGGGCGGCGGCGACGCGGTGTCCGCGGCACGCGCGGTGCTGCAGACCGGCGAATACGACTATGCCTGGAACATGCAGGTGGAGGAGGAGGTGCTCAAGCGCATGGAGGCGAGCGGCAAAGGCAAGGTCGACGTCACCGTGTCGGGCAATGTCGAGTTCATCATCCTCAACACGACCGACCCGTGGACCGAGGTCGACGGCGAGCGCTCCAGCGTCAAGACCAAGCACCCGACGCTGTCCGATCCGGCCGTGCGCCGCGCGATCAACTTGCTGATTGACCGCGAGTCGATCCAGAAATTCATCTACGGCCGCGGCGGCATCGCGACCGCGAGCTTCGTCAACCAGCCTCCGCAGTTCAAGTCCAGCAAGCTCAAATACGAGTTCGATGTCGACAAGGCGAACAAGATCTTGGACGAGGCCGGCTGGAAGAAGGGCGCGGACGGCATCCGCGAGAAGGACGGCAAGAAGCTCAAATACGTCTTCCAGACCTCGACCAACGCTCCGCGCCAGAAGACCCAGGCCATCATCAAGCAGGCCTGCCAGAAGGCCGGCATCGAGATCGAGCTCAAATCGGTCACCGCATCGGTGTTCTTTTCCTCCGACGTCGGCAACCCCGACACCTACTCGAAATTCTATGCCGATATGGAGATGTACAACACGACGCAGCCGCAGCCCGATCCGGAGCGGTTCTTGAACCAGTGCGTCTCCTGGGAGATCGCCAGCAAGGACAACAAATGGCTCGGCCGCAACAACTCGCGCTACTCCGATCCCGAGGCCGACAAGGCTTATAAGGCCGCGCAGAACGAGCTCGATCCGGTCAAGCGCGCCGCACTGCTGATCAAGGTCGACGAGATCTTCTGTGAAGCCAACGTGTTCCTGCCGCTGCTCTCGCGCAACATCGTCAACGCCGGCGTCAACAACCTCATGGTCGACATCTCGGGGTGGGACACCATAACGTGGAATCTGGGGGCGTGGTATCGCAGCTAACGGGAGCGCGGGTGAGCGCGAAAACAACATCGTCGCCGCTCACTCGCGTGTCCCGGACAAGCTGCAACGCTTTGAGCGTTGTAGCGCAGAGCTGGGACCTAGAAGGCGGACAATACGATGCGGCAAGATGGGCCCCGGCTCTGCAGCGCATCGCTGAAATGGGGCTGCGTCCGGGGCACGAGAGGAGAGCAGCCATGCGCTCTCAACCTCGTCATTGCAATCATTGACGTCGCCGGTCAGATAAACGGCTTGCCGCCCGTGACGGCCAGGGTCGCCCCTGATGTGTAGCTCGAGAGCGGATCGGCGAGCATGACGTAGGCGGTGGCGAGCTCGGCCGGCTGGCCGGCGCGCTGCATCGGAACCTGCTTGCCGAAGTTCTTGACCCTATCCTCCGGCATCGTCGAGGGAATGAGCGGCGTCCAGATCGGACCCGGGGCGACGGCGTTGACCCGAATGCCCTTCTCCGCCAGCATCTGGGCAAGTCCGCCGGTGAAATTCTGGATGGCTCCCTTGGTGGTGGCATAGGCGAGCAGGCTGGGGTTCGGCATGTCGGAGTTCACCGAGGCCGTGTTCACGATCGCGGCGCCCGGGCGCATATGCGGGACAGCGGCCTTGGTCAGATAGAACATCGCGTGGATGTTGGTCTCGAAGGTCCGCTGCCATTCCTCGTCGCTGATGTCGGCGATGTCCTTGAACGTGGCCTGATGAGCGGCATTGTTGACGAGGATGTCCAGGCCGCCGAGTTCCTCGACGGTCCGCCGAACGATCGTGCGACAATGCTCGGGATTGCGGATGTCACCAGGGATCAGAACGGCTTTGCGTCCCTCCCGCTCCACCAGCGCCTTGACCTCGGCGGCATCCTCGTCCTCATTCAGATAGGAGATGACGATGTCGGCGCCTTCCCTCGCATAGGCGATCGCGACCGCGCGGCCGATGCCGCTGTCACCCCCGGTGATGATCGCCTTCTTTCCAGCCAGGCGCCCGGCGCCCCTGTAACTCTCCTCGCCGTGATCCGGCCTGGGATTCATCGCTCGGGTCGAACCGGGCATGGGTTGCTGCTGCGCAGGAAAAGGCGGCTTTGGATAATCGGTCATGCGACGGCTCCGGAAGTTTGCTCCGCTAACGGAGAGCGGTGGGAAGCGTTCCTCGCCGCTCGGGGATCTCGTCTCCCGGTTCGCCGACACGTTTTTGCCGATCTCGCGGCCCCTTTCAGGCCGAGCTTTTGCTTCGTCGCTCCACGCTCTCAAAGCCAAGAGGGCCCAAGGCGGGGCGACACATACGCCGATCCCGAATTTCGATAAAGCGAAGTATCTATGTAGGAAGGGGTTCGACGGGTGGGCGGGTGTTTTGCCCGACGGCAGAGAAGCAGCCCCCCAGCAATTCGGCTTCACGATCATCGTTGCCGCCTTGCATTGGATACGAGCCGTGATGGATTTTGTAAGGGCTCCACCCCATCCGACCCGCCCCGAGCTCTCGCGCATCTTCGCGAAGCCCGACATCGTCCTTCCACTGTGTGCTTCAAGTCACAGCAGAATCACCCGCGTTCGCCTACAAAAACCAAGCATGGCCGCAAACAAGGTAACGGCGGTACGCACGAGCTGGGAGGCGATCAACAGCTACGGACTTCTGAAGCCGCCAGGGTGAAGAACCCGGCGGCTTTTTTCTATCGCAAGGAGACGAGCGGCCGGAGCCAAGCGCCTTGCTGGCAATATCGGCATCCAGCGCCAGCGGCGATCGTCGCTATGACGGTCCCGAGCCCTTCCTCTGTTCGCGTTCTTCTTCGATCTGCCGCTCCGCTTCGAGCCAGAAGTCCAGTTCGCGGTTGGCCGGACGGCCGGCCTGCTCCCAGAGCTCGTAGGCGCGTGCCCGCACCTTGCCGCGCCGCATCATGCGCAGGAGCTTTTGCGTCAGCTCGTCGGCAAAGCTCCGGAATCGCCCGACAGTGGTTTCGTCTTTGGCAAGCGCCGCGGCTCGCGTTGCGAGCTCAATCTGGTGCTCTATCTTTTGCTGCTCGTCCACGGTGGCCACCACGCCCTGCGAACCGGTCTGCGGCGCAGCCCGTGCTGCTCAGAGCCTCAATTCATTTTTGAGAGCTCCGTTCCGCGCAGCTCAGACGCAGCTAGGACCAGCACTTCGAGCTGAGGAGACTGTCGCTGTTTTAGTGCCACGTCGTGTCCGCTTCCACGATCACCACTCTTATTTCGGGATCTTCGGCCGTGTTGCACGTGCACGGCATCCCCTCACCGCACCGGCAGCCGCCCAGCTTGTCACTCCAGGCCCGGAGCGGATGGTTTGAGCAGACCCATCCCAGACCGAAGCAGAATGGGCATTTCTTGCGGGTCACAGCGTATCCGGCGTCCGCGTGGTGTTCGACTTGTCCTCGTTGCGCAGCTCCTGCTCGGCCGCGTGCCAAAACTCGTCCTCACGGCCTTCGGGCTTGCCAGCTTGCTCCCACAGTCGGTGCGCGCGCTCTCTGATCTCCTGCTCGGTCGGCTCAGGCATGGGATCTCCTGCTGTGAAGCACGGCCCCATCCTTGGGGGGTATGGGGGCTTGGAGGCGGGGCCGTGCAGACCAGCAATCGGCGGCGACGCTGGTCCGCGGATTCAAGCCGCGATCATGCGCAAGAGTTCCTTTCCTCGCGCGAGCTTCGCTGCGCGATGCGGCCGCTGCCGGAGATCGATGCGCTTTGAAGGTCATTGGTCGCGGCAGCGGGATCCGCCGCCCCATTCCAAAACCGGAAAATCAGCAGTAATTCGAGAAACTTGCCTGAATTGCGATCAGCATTACGCGGGGGCGACCCAAATTCGAGTGCATCTTTGGGGAAGATGCCCAAAGCCTTGGCTGCGACGCATGCGAGGACAAGGACATCATTGCTCCCCTGAACCTTCCGAAGTTTGCGCGTTGTTGCATCAGCCGGCTCAATGTCGGGCGTCCCGAGGCCAGCAAACACCCACGGCGTCTGATTGCAGGCAGGCTCCGCGGCAAGCAAACCAAAAAAACCCGGCGGTTTCCCGCCGGGGCTCTCTGTCAGGTCGTTAGACCGAACTTACCAGTTGCGCTGAGCGCGGAGCAGCAGGGTCAGCGAGTCCTGATCCTTCAGCTCGTACACAGCGGCCGGCTTCGCGATTGCACCAGCGCCCCCGTAAGCGAACGTACCCGCCATCTTCTGGTCCAAGTGGGTCCAGTTGAAGTCAGCCGAGAACGTCAGGTTCTTGACCGGGGTCCAGCGGGTGATCAAGCCGACCTGGCCGATGGCGAAGTGTCGATATCGTTCCGAGCGGTCCGCAGAGCGCGCTCGGCCCGCGAGCCGTACTGCCCCCGCGGTAGGCATCGTAGGCGCGCCCGGTCCTCTGCTCTTCTAGTCTAGGTGGTTGCCCACATAGATGGTCCGCCTTCCAGAATATAGAAGCCAAATGGAAAGATAACCATGTGCCCTTCCCTCGTTCGGAGCGGTCCCTACTCTTCAAGCTGCAGCCTCAACCGGCAGCGCAAAATGCAGTTGTCGAGGTCCTTGAGTAATTCGATGGTTCGCAACGTGCCGATCTCACCGAACGCTTGTTTGATGGAGGCGTCAAATGCGTTCCTCGTCTCCTTCAGGTCATCGAGCTGTTTCCGGGCCTTGGGCGTAAGTGAGAGATAGACCATCCGCTTGTCGGTGCGGGAGCTTCGCTTCTGTAGCAATCCTCGCGCGACCAAGGTTTTCGATTGGGCAGTGACAAACGTACCTTCGACGGCAAGCAACTCCGCCACCGTTTTGACGGACATCCCCGGTTTCTTGTCCACGTCGGAGATGATGACGAGCATGTTTAATTGCGGGACGCTCAGTTGGAGCTTGCCAGCCCACGTGGCCTGAATGTCACCAAGTGAAGCGCTGATAGACCTCACCAATCTGCTTATCTGTTCGGAAGCAGCGGGTCTTGGTGCCTCGCTCGTCAGTCCACGCGCCATCGGCCTCTTTGCAATGTCCCTATCAACGAAAGAACCCTCGGCAGTTTCCCGCCGAGGGCCTTTGGAGGTCAGGTCGTCAGACCGAACTTACCAGTTGCGCTGAGCGCGGAGGAGCAGCGTGAAGCTGTCCTGATCCTTCAGCTCGTAGAACGCCGCCGGCTTAGCGACGGTAGCAGCCGGTGTAACACCGACCACGCCAGCATACTTCTGATCCAGACGCGTCCAGTTGAAGTCGGCCGAGAACGTCAGGTTCTTCACCGGGGTCCAGCGAGTGATCACACCCACCTGGCCGATGTTGAAGTCAGGGTTACACGAGGTAACGCCTGGCACGGCCAAAGCGCCAGCGAAGCCGCCACCACCGCAAAGGAAGTCCTTGGCAAGCGATCCGAACGATGCATGCGCATAGGCACCATAGATAGCGGTGTTCCAGTACGGGTCCCAGTTATGGGTGTACGCACCACGGAAACCCCAGGTCTTCACAGATTCCTGATTGGAACCAGGGACGAACACCGTGTCAGGCGCATTGGCAAAGCCGATGCTCTGGTACGCAACGCCCGAACCACCGAACATCGAGTACGAGCTGCCCGCCAGGTTTTGGAAGTTGTAGCGGGTTGCTCCGTCGGTGTAGACGCCCTGAATGTTGATCACGTCACCCGCACCAGTCGGGATGTTCTTGATCGACAGAGCGAGCTGAACCGCCCAACCCCATTTGTCGTCGGGGTGGCCGGTGGTCTCGGTCGCGCCGTAGTAGGCAACGTGGTTGTCATGTGCAGCCACCGATGCCTGGAAGAGACCCCAAGCCTGGTCGACGCGCACCATAGCGACGAGGTTCGGCGAACGCGAACCGCCGATGGCGTTTGAACCGTAGGAGCCACCAACGATGCCGGCCGCAGTCGCACCCGCCAGGTTCAGATTGCCGGCCTGGTAGTAGGCCGTCGCATCTTCAGCCGAGAACGATGCCGTCACGCCCTGACCGAAGTCAGCGGTGTAGGTGAACTGGTTGACACCAGTAACCGTGCCGCTGCCGCCGACGAGGCTGTCGATGTTGTTACCCGGGTAGTTGGTCCAGGGCGCGTCGAACTGCGACACGGCCTTACCCATGGTGAAGCCGGCGAACTGGATGAAGGCGTAGTACACGCCGAGCGAACCGCCCGAGGTGCCGCCATCGGTCGGGTTGATCGTCGTCGTACCCGCGGTGGTGGCGGTGTAGCCCGTCACGCCCGTAGCGGAACCGGTACCGACATAACCGCCCGTGGTCCAAGAGAAGACGCCATCGAAGAACGTGCGGACCACGCCGTACTCGGTCGCGGTGCGCGTGTCGATGTTGAGGTCTTCACGAGCACGCATCGTGTAGTAGTTGCTCAGGCGATTGTGCGCACCACCGGGAGCGCCATTGGCAATGCCGTAGACGCTGTTGGTTCCCAGCGCGACTTCAGCGCGCAGGTAACCACCCAGCTTGATGCAGGTGTCAGTGCCCGGGATGTAGTAGAATCCGGCACCGTACAGGGAGCAGATCTTCACGTATTCGACCGCTTTGGCCTTCACGGGGAGATCGGCTGCCTGTGCTCCGCCAACGGCGATCAGACCCGCCGCTGAACCGAGCAAAAGGCTCTTAACCAACTTCATGTTAAACCTCCAAGTTTGCTCTATAGGGAAGGTTCCGGATCCGCTGGGTGACGACACCCTAAGGTTGGTTCCCTTGTCCCTTAACTCCCCGCTTAGTCGCTTCGCGCCTTCGGACACACCCGCTGAACGCGAGGGACTTAAGCGAACCACCTAAAACGGGACGACCTCGGGATGCCCCCCTCCGTCGCGGGTTGGATAAGAGCCTAAGAGGCTTGATCAATCAACGGAAGACGTCACCGTTTTGCCCTCAAGTGGAGCGTTTTCGCGCCGATGTTGCACAAATATCACGCGGCCGTGAGGCGATGGTATCTAAGCAACTTATTGACTTTGATTGTAAATTCCGACTTTGGCTGAGCACGTTTGCGCGGCAGCTCCAAGGGGCTGTTGTGACGCCACAATGGGTCGATTGAGGCGGTGCGTCGGCATCTGTGCACAGGCCCTCGCTTCAAACGACGTGGGTATTACGGAGATTCTCGTTCGTTGTTCATGCATTGCGCCGCCCCGATTCTCGTTTGAGCAGGGCGTCCGCGGCGCCCCCTTTGGACGGAACCGCTGCGTCCCTCAGCTCGGTCGCACGATGAAGGCGCCGAGCGGATCGAGATGCGGCTCGCTCACTTGCCTCAAGGCAGGTCGAAGAGGGGCTACGCCGATGTTTCGGCACAGTTTGCGCCAGGATGCGCTGGCGACACCGGTGATATTGCTTAGATCGCTGAATCGCCACGCACCGTCTGCCAACACCAAAGGATCAGCAAGCTCCGACGATCCCGATTTGCCAGATGTAGTGCCTCGCAGCGACAAACCGGGCGTGTGCGACCCGGATCTGAGCGCTAGTTTTGCGCTAGCTTGACATTGATGAGCGACCGTTCCGGATGTATCAATGAGACATCCCTCGCGTCGAAATATCGATCGACCAAGTCTTGGGAAATCAAATGTGTACGCTGGATCTGGTAGCGGGGGAGGGACTCGAACCCCCGACCCCAGGATTATGATTCCCGTGCTCTAACCAGCTGAGCTACCCCGCCACAGGGATCGCGGCGGCGCATAAGGCCGATCTCGCGAACGCGCGGCATATAAGGAAGGGGGCGGCGGGAAGTCAATCCGCGTTTGCTAAAAGCTTCGGTGCGCCAAGGCGCTTGAGGTGGAAAAGCGGTCGATTTCGCCGCCGGAATTGTCCGGCTTAACGCACCAGACCCGCGGAAGTCCCCTCAACCGGAATCCCGCGCTTTCTGCGCGGATTCGAGCCTCTCCCCGCAGGCGGAGAGGCGAAGAATCGGCCTATTTCGGCCTCACGTTCGGGTCGCCGCCAGGGCTGCCGGGGGGTGGGATCACCGGGGTGTTGCCGCCGGTGTCGGGCGCTGGGGCATGCATCTCGGGGTCGATGCCAGAGGGCGGACAGAGCACGCCCTCGGATTTGGCCAGCTTGTCGCCAAGCGGTTCCCGGGACTGGCCCGTGGTCGTGCCATCAGCCGGACGGTTCGGGCGGTCCTGCGGTGTACAATTGGCCGCATGTTGCGGGGATGGCGGCGCGGTCTGTTGTGGCGGCGTCGCCGGGGCGGGCGGGGCCTGCGCGATCGCGCTGCCAGAGGCGGCGATCAGGAGGCCCGCTAGGATGATGTTTGATGTCGTGCGCATGGGAAGGAAACGCGCGCCTCGCGCGCCCCGTTCCCTGCCCGCACGATCACGATTTGCGGTAGCGGATCAGCGAAAAATGTCCCATCGGCGGCATGGGGCGGCGCTCGGCAAGCGTGACGCCGCCGTGCCTTGCGGCCCAGTTGACGAGGCGGGCCCACGGGAATTCCGGGCGCCAGCCGAGGCGGCGGGCGACGGGTGCGAAGGCGAGCTCGAACAGCTTTCGCGGGCCGCTCTCGGCGCCGATGTGGTTGACGAGGATCAGTTCGCCCCCGGGCTTCAAGACACGCACGAATTCGTCGAGCGTGCCTTCGGGATCGGGCACGGCGGTGATGACATATTGCGCAACCACCGCGTCGAAGAAATTTTCGGGGAAGGCGAGATTCTTCGCGTCCATCACCGAGAGCACTTCGACATTGGAGAGCCTGAGCGCACGCACGCGCGCCTGCGCCTTGCGCAGCATCGGCTCGGAGATGTCGACGCCGCAGATTTTCGTGGTGCGCGCATAATCCGAGAGCGACAGGCCGGTGCCAACGCCGACGTCGAGGATGCGGCCGCCGATGCGGTCGGCCTCCGCGATAGTCGACTGCCGTCCGGCGTCGAACACCTTGCCGAACACGAGATCATAGACCGGCGCCCAGCGGCCATAGGCCTTCTCGACCCCGGCCCGCGAGATGTCTGCTGCCATGCCCCCTGCCCCGGATACTTAAAGCGAAAAGAGTCTTGGTTGAATTGGTGAAGGCCGCGGGCTCAGTCCACCTCTCCCATAAGGAGAGATCGAATCGCATCGAAAGATGCGATCCGGGTGAGGGGTTGCGGTCTTAATCACAGCCGCCGCCCCTCACCCGGATTGCCCTGGACCATGCTTGGGATCGCCAGCAGCAATCCGACCTTTCCCCTCCGGGGAGAGGTGAACCCAGACCGACCGGTTGTGCTTGATATCGTCATCCGTCAGCCGCGGACCGCCTCAGCAAGCGGCCTTGCCGTGCTGCTCGCAAGCTTCGCCGCGGCGCTCTGAATAAAACCGCCGCCGAGCACGCGCGCCTGTCCGCCAGGTGCGTCGTAGAACACGCAGGCCTGGCCCGGTGAGACGCCCTCCTCGCCGGCGACGAGCTCGACCTCGTAATGGCCATTGCCGCCGCGCAGCCACGCCGGCTGGGGGCTCCGGGTCGAGCGCACGCGCACGAACATTTCGAGGCCGCCGCCGATGGCGCCGTCGATGTCGCCATCGCCGATCCAGTTAACGTCGCGCAGCACGATGCGGTGCATCTTCAGGGCATCGCGCGGACCGACCACGACGCGGCGGTTTGCGGCATCAAGGCGCACTACGAACAGCGGCGCGGTCGCCGCGATGCCAAGGCCGCGGCGCTGGCCGACGGTGAAATTGGCGATGCCGTTGTGCTGGCCGAGCACGCGCCCGTCGAGATCGACGATGTCGCCGGGGTCCATCGCGTTCGGCCGCAGCCGGGTGATGATGTCGGTGTAGCGCCCGGTCGGCACGAAGCAGATGTCCTGGCTGTCGTGCTTGTCGGCGACCGCGAGCCCAAACCGGCGCGCGAGCTCACGCGTCTGCGGCTTGGTCATGTCGCCGAGCGGAAAGCGCAGGAAGCCGAGCTGCTCGCGCGTGGTCGCGAACAGGAAATAGCTCTGGTCGCGGTCGCTGTCGGCTGCGCAGACCAGCGCGCGCGAGCCGTCATTGAGGCGCCGCGAGGCGACGTAATGGCCGGTGGCGAGCGCGGTGGCGCCCAGTTCGCGCGCGGTCTTCAGGAGATCGCGGAACTTGACCGAGCGGTTGCACTCGATGCACGGCACCGGCGTCTCGCCGAGCGCGTAAGAGTCGGCAAAGTTGTCGATGACGGATTCGCGAAAACGGTCCTCGTAGTCGAGCACGTAATGGGGAATGCCGAGCTTGGCTGCGACGTCGCGGGCGTCGTGGATGTCTTGGCCGGCGCAGCAGGCGCCCTTGCGATGGGTCGCGGCACCATGATCGTAGAGCTGGAGCGTGATGCCGACCACGTCGTAGCCCTCAGCCTTGAGCAGCGCAGCCGTCGTCGAGGAATCGACGCCGCCCGACATGGCAACGACGACCCTGGTATCCTCAGGAAGGCCTTCGAGATCCAGACTGTTGAGCATCGGCCTTAGGTTCTGACGGCAGCGCGCGGCGCATCCGCGATTTCTTGCTTCTCGCGGGACATCGGCGATCCCCGGGAACTTCAGTTCCCGAAAGGCACGAAGGGCCCCCGGTCGAAAGCGGCTGAGAGTGACCTCTTTAATATAGGCGGCATTCCGGTGAAGCAATCACGCGGGCACCCAGCTGAGGGCAATTCTTGCCGGGGAGGCAGAAATGACGGGGTCGCGGCAGGCGATCGGCGGCCGCACCGAGACATCAAAGCATTGATTTTATTGCCGAAACACCCAGGAAGGGACCCTGGCCCGCTCCTTGCTACCCTCATGCCATAGAAGTTTCCAAGGGGTCGCCTGTGGTTGGTCGGACATCAGATGTCGTGGCAAGCGTGCAAGTCCAAAGCGCGCAGCAGAAGCCTGCCCGGTCGCAAGCCGCGAAAGACACGTCCGCGGCCGATTCCTTCGGCTCGCTGGTCGA
This sequence comes from Bradyrhizobium sp. 159, assembly GCF_023073795.1. Classification (NCBI taxonomy): domain Bacteria; kingdom Pseudomonadati; phylum Pseudomonadota; class Alphaproteobacteria; order Hyphomicrobiales; family Nitrobacteraceae; genus Bradyrhizobium; species Bradyrhizobium sp. 159. The sequence goes on from NZ_JADPKE010000096.1 coordinate 124,398, forward strand.
CAGCAACACCCAGGCAATCAGCAACGATACAGGCTCGCAGGCGCAGGACACTGTGCCGCGCCGGAGCGACTCTGCTTCGTCGCGCTCCTTGGACAGAAATGCGCGCGACACCTCGTCCGCGGACGAGCCCTCACAGAGCAGGGCGAGTGATGGTGCCGACGCGTCGGCGCCCGCCAAGACCGATGACGAGAACGACAAGACGAGCGACACGATGGCCGATCCGGCCAAGGACGCCGGCAAGACCAAGGACAAGGCGGAGGCCTCCGACGCCAAATCGGCGGACAAGTCCGACGAGACCAAGGGGGACAAGACCGACGGCACCGACACTCTTACCGCCGCCGTCGATGCGACTACCGCCGCGACGACCGATGCGAGCCAGATCGCCGTGCCCGATCCGAACGCGATCGTCGCTGCCGCCCCGGTCGTGCCAGTCGATCCGAACGCGGCTGCGAACCAGGCCACCAACTCGGCCTCGCCCCTGACCATCGCCGCCGCCGGGCTCGCCGCCAGCGCCTCCACCGCAGCACAGATCCAGGGCGCCAAGACCGACAGTGCCACCGCGGGCGACAAGAGCGCCAAGACCGCGAGCGCCAAGGTCGATGCGGACACCACGACCACGCTCGGCGAGACCGCGACCAGCACGAGCGAAGCCACCGCGACCGATGCGAAAGCCAATGGCGGCCTGATCGCCGTGGACCAGGGCACGCCGAAGACCTCGTTCAAGGCCGCGGCCACGGCGCAGGCCCAGACCGACATCTCCGATATCGGCCAAGGCACCGGTAAGGCGAACGCCGCCACGCCGCCAGCAGCGGGCGCAGCGGCCCTCGACGCCGCCGTGCATCCGCAGGCGGCCAGGGCGCAGGCAGATGACGGAACGGCTGACGCCAAGGCAGCCGGCACCGAGCGCACCGCTGATGCGGCATCCGGCGCGTCCGCCACGCACGCTCAGGTTGGGCCGCAGGCGACTGTCGCCCCGACGGATACCAGCGCACAAGCCACCTCCGCCGTACAGGCGCCGCTGACCAATACCACCTCGGCTGCGACCGCATCGACCGCGACGCTCACTGCGACCGCGGCAAGCCACACGGCGGTGCCGATCAGCGGCGTCCCGATCGAGATCGCGGCCGCGATACGCGCCGGCAAGTCGCGGTTCGACATCAGCCTCGATCCGATCGATCTCGGCAGGATCGACGTCCGCATCAATGTCGACCGCAACGGCCAGGTCACCTCGCATCTCACCGTGGAGAAGCCGGAGACCCTGCAAATGCTGCGTCAGGACGCGCCGCAACTGCAGCGCGCGCTCGACGATGCCGGCTTCAAGACCGGCAGCAACGGGTTGTCCTTCAGCCTGCGCGACCAGAATTCATCCAACCAGAACTCCGGCCAGGACAACGACAATGGCGGCAATGCCCGCCGGCTGATCATCAGTGAGGACGAAACCGTTGCAGCCGTGCCCGTCGGGCGCAGCTACGGCCGCATGCTCGGATCGAGCAGCGGCGTCGACATCAGAGTGTAAGGAGTATTCGACATGGCCACCACGAATGCCGCCACCGCCCCTTCCGTCGTCTCCGGGACGACCGACATCCCGAAATCCTCGTCAAGCTCGAGCCTGGGCTCGTCCACCGGCGCGACGCTCGCCGGCAATTTCCAGACGTTCCTGACACTGCTGACGACGCAGCTGCAGAACCAGAACCCGCTCGATCCGCTCGACACCAACCAGTTCACCCAGCAGCTGGTGCAGTTCGCCGGCGTCGAGCAGCAGCTCAAGACCAACGATTCGCTGGCCCAGCTCGTCACGCTCCAGCAGACCACGCAGGCAACCCAGGCGCTGGGCTTCGTCGGCAAGACCGCCCTGGTCGACGGCTCGACCGCGACCATGAAGAACTCGTCGGCGACCTGGCATCTCAACGTGCCCTCCGATTCGACCGTCGACATCACCGTCGCAAATGCCAGCGGTCAGACCGTGTTCACCGGCAAATATACCGCCGCCGCCGGCACCGATATCCCCTTCACCTGGAACGGCATGGGCAATGACGGCACGCAATGGCCCGACGGCAAGTACACGATCTCGGCCACGGGCAAGGATGTAGCGAACAACACGGTCGGCATCGCCGCGCAGGTGCAGGGCACGGTGTCGTCGGTCGACCTGACCCAGTCGCCGCCGCTGCTCACCATCGACGGCGCCAGCTACACCCTGAGCCAGGTCAAGAGCATCATCGCCACCGCCAGTAATTAAGAGAGGTGCCGCTACACACCCCGGGTCGTTCTGGCGAAGCCAGGACCTTACCGCGTGATCCATCGATGAGGCCCTCGTAGCAGCACCGCAAAAGACTTTTCTCACCAGGAGTCCTCGCCAAGCCGCTGGGGTCGCGGCCTTCGCCGGGACGACAATTCGGGGCCTCCCAACCCCGCGCTCAGGCCTCGTTCGTTAGTAAAGCATTTACGAAATGCCTCCTGACCGGCCTGGACGCCCCCGTCCCGCCCGCGGAGACGAGCGCGTTCCAGCCAGTTTCAACGAGAATTGTATTGAAGCCTTAGGCTTAGCGGATTTTTAAGCCGCGACGCGTAGGGTTACTGGCGTGAGTTCAGTGGTTGAGAGTTTGTGAGTACGCCATGACAGAACCCCATCGCCCGAGGGTAAAATACGTCATCGGGCCGGACGGCAGTCCGTTGACGATCGCGGATCTGCCTGCACCCGGCACCAAACGCTGGGTCATCCGCCGCAAGGCCGAGGTCGTCGCCGCCGTCCGTGGCGGACTTCTCTCCCTCGAGGAGGCCTGTAGCCGTTATACCCTGACGGTCGACGAATTCCTCTCCTGGCAGTTTTCCATCGACCAGCACGGTCTGGCGGGTCTTCGCACCACCCGCATCCAGCAATATCGCCAGTAAGCGATCCGGAAACCTGCGGCTTTTGACGAAAATCGGCCTCGCCCTGCGAGGCCGATTTTTTTCATGACGTTAACTTTTGTCCGACCTCTTAACCGTCGTTAACCATATCGAAACCATCACCTAGGCAATAATTGCCCACTCGGCCTTTCCAGTGAAAGCGGCCGAAGCTGGTTGGGGCGGTTGCTTGCAAGGTCTTGCGGACTTTTTGAAAAGTATCGGAGCCGCCCGATTCGGGGCGATGATCGCGGTCACCGCCGCGCTCATCGGCTTTTTCGCATTCGTCATCATGCGCGTGACCACGCCGCAGATGACGACCCTGTTCACGGACCTCAGCGTCGAGGATTCCTCGGGCATCATCAAGGACCTGGAACGCCAGGGTATCCAGTTCGAGATCCGCAACGAGGGCTCCATCATCATGGTGCCCAAGGACAAGGTCACGCGCCTGCGGATGAAGCTCGCCGAGGGCGGCCTGCCGAAGGGGGGCGGCGTCGGCTACGAGGTGTTCGACAAGTCGGACGCGCTCGGCACCACCTCTTTCGTCCAGAACATCAATCACCTTCGCGCCCTGGAGGGCGAGCTCGCCCGCACCATCCGCGCCATTGACCGCATCCAGGCCGCCCGCGTCCACCTCGTGCTGCCCGAGCGCCCGCTGTTCGCGCGCGAGGCGCCAGAGCCGTCGGCCTCGATCGTGGTCCGCGTCCGCGGCTCACTCGAAGCCCAGCAGATCCGCGCCATCCGCCACCTCGTCGCCTCCGCCGTCAACGGGCTGAAGCCGCAGCGGGTCTCAATCGTCGACGAGGCCGGCCAGCTGCTCGCCGACGGCGCCGCGACCGATCCGGAGCAGGCGGTCGGCGATGAGCGCCGCATCGCCTTCGAGAAGCGGATGCGCAAGCAGGTCGAGGACATCGTCTCCTCCGTGGTCGGCTCGGGACGCGCCCGCGTGCAGCTCTCCGCCGATTTCGACTTCAACAAGGTCACCCAGACCTCGGACAAATTCGACCCAGAAGGCCGCGTGCTGCGCTCGAGCCAGACCCGCGAAGAGCAGAGCATGACCGCCGACAACAATGGCCAGGTCACCGTCAACAACGAGCTGCCCGGCAACCAGCAGAACAACGGCGTCGCGGCCAAGGACCAGAGCAAGAAGAGCGAAGAGACCAACAATTACGAGATCTCCCGCATCACCAAGACCGAAGTGACCGAGGCCGGCCGGGTGAACCGCATCTCGGTCGCGGTGCTGGTCGACGGCATCTATTCCAAAAACGACAAAGGCGAGCTCGCCTATCAAGACCGCACCAAGGAGCAGCTCGACCGCATCGCAGCGCTGGTGCGCTCGGCGATCGGCTTTGACCAGAAGCGCGGCGACCAGGTCGAGGTCGTCAATCTGCGCTTTGCCGACGCCCCCTCTACCGCGCCGATCGGCGAGCCTGGCGGCTTCCTCGGCATGCTCCAGTTCACCAAGGACGACGTCATGTACTTCGTCGAGCTCGGCGTGATGATGCTGCTCGGCCTGGTCGTGCTGTTTCTGGTGATCCGCCCGCTGGTCAAGCGCATCCTGGCCTCCGACGAGATGGCTGCCGCAATCTCCGGCGTGCTCAGCGGCCCGGCGAGCTCCGAAGAGGCCGCGCCCGCCGGCCAGCCGCTCCTGCCGAACGCCGCCGCAAGCGCGATCGACGTCGCCACCATCCAGGGCCAGGTCCACGCCCAGTCTGTTCATCGCGTCGGCGAGCTCGCCGAGCGCAATCCCAACGAAACCGTCGCCATCATCCGCCAGTGGCTGACCGAACCCGCGAAATAACCCCAGCCAACTGAATCAAAAAGTGATATGACATGGCCGCCGCATTGCAAAACGCCAACAGCAACGACATCACCAGCGTGATCTCCACGCTCGGTCAGCGGGCCAACACCCGTGCCAAGGACGGCAGGCCGGCCGAGCAATTGTCCGGACCGAAGCGCGCCGCGATCCTGATGCTGGCGCTGGGCGAGCAATATGGCGGCAAGATCTGGTCGCTGCTCGACGACGACGAGGTGCGCCAGCTCTCGCTGGAGATGTCGACGCTCGGCACCGTCGAGGTCGACACCGTCGAGGACATGCTGCTCGAATTCGTCTCGCGCATGTCGGCCTCGGGCGCGCTGATGGGCAATTTCGACGCCACTGAGCGGCTGCTCCAGCAGTACCTGCCGCCGGAGCGCGTCAACGGCATCATGGACGAGATCCGCGGCCCCGCCGGCCGCAACATGTGGGAAAAGCTCTCCAACGTGCAGGAAGAGGTGCTCGCGAACTATCTCAAGAACGAATATCCGCAGACCATCGCGGTGGTGCTGTCGAAGCTGAAGCCGGAGCACGCCGCCCGTGTGCTCGGCATCTTCCCCGAGGAACTCGCGCTCGACGTCGTCAACCGCATGCTGAAGATGGAAGCGGTGCAGAAGGAGGTGATCGAGAGCGTGGAGAAGACGCTGCGCACCGAGTTCATGTCCAACCTGTCGCAGACCCGCCGCCGCGACGCCCACGAGGTGATGGCGGAAATCTTCAACAATTTCGACCGCCAGACCGAGACCCGCTTCATCACGTCGCTGGAAGAGGACAACCGGGAATCGGCCGAGCGCATCAAGGCGCTGATGTTCACCTTCGACGATCTCGTCAAGCTGGATTCCGGCTCGGCCCAGACCCTGATGCGCAACGTCGACAAGGACAAGCTCGGCGTCGCGCTCAAGAGCGCCAACGAGGACGTCCGCAGCTTCTTCTTCGGCAACATGTCATCGCGCGCGGCCAGGATGCTCCAGGACGACATGGCGGCGATGGGCCCCGTGCGTCTGCGTGATGTCGACGAAGCGCAGGCGCTGCTCGTCAACCTCGCCAAGGACCTCGCCGCCAAGGGCGAGATCATGCTGACCAAGAACCGCGCCGACGACGAGCTGGTGTACTGATGGGCGCTCCGGCAAAATTCCTGTTCGATACCGACTTCGCCGCACCCGAACGCTCGAGCCGCGAGAAACCCGCGACGGCGGCCGAGATCACCCAGAAGATCGCGGAAGCCGAGGCACGCGCCTATCAGGACGGCTTTGCCGCCGGCCAGCGCGAGGCCAAGGCCGAGAGCGACCGCCGCGTTGCGCTGGCCATGGAGGAGATCAACATCGCGATCCGGGGCATCGCCTCCGGGATCGGCAACATCGAGTCCAAGATGGAGACCGAGGCTGTCGACGTCGCGCTCGCGGTGGCCCGCAAGCTGTGCGCCGATCTGGTCGCCGCCGAGCCGCTCGGCGAGATCGTCGCACTCGTCAAGGACTGCTTCTCGCATTTGGTGGCGACGCCGCATCTCGTCGTCCGCATCAACGACGCGCTCTACGACGCTGCGCGCGACAAGATCGAGCGGCTCGCCAAGCAGAGCGGCTTCGAGGGCCGGCTGGTGATCCTGGCTGAGCCGGAGATTGCCACCGGCGACTGCCGAATCGAATGGGCCGATGGCGGGGTCGTGCTGGAGCGCGGCGCCATCGCGGCCAAGATCGACGAAATGGTCGGACGCTACATCGCGTCCCGCAGGGGGAATTAAGCCATGAGCGACACCGACGGACAGGTCCCGCTGCCCGATCTCAACGGCCCGATGCCGCCGACCGGTACCGATGTCGGCTACACCGAGGACGAATATGCCTCGCGCGTTGCTGCCGACCTCGAAGCCGTGTTCGACGTGCCGGTGCAGGTCTCGGCCGTGCTCGGCCGCTCCAAGATGGACGTCGGCGAGCTCTTGAAGCTCGGGCCCGGCACCGTGCTCGAGCTCGACCGCCGCGTCGGCGAGGCCATCGACATCTACGTCAACAACCGGCTCGTCGCCCGCGGCGAGGTGGTGCTGGTCGAAGATAAGCTCGGCGTGACCATGACCGAAATCATCAAGACCGAACGCGGTTAGCACAAATAAAGACAATGACGCGCAACGGCGCGACCAGACGGACAGGAGACTGACATGCGGCTTCTCATCGTTGGCACCTTGAAGGGCCAGCTCACCACGGCCACCAAGATCGCGATGGAGAACGGCGCCACCGTGACCCACGCTGAGGATCACGAACAGGCGATGCGCGTCCTGCGCAGCGGCAAGGGGGCCGACCTCCTGCTGGTCGACGTCGCGCTCGACATCCGCGACCTCGTGATGCGGCTGGAGGCGGAGCACATCCACGCTCCGATCGTCGCCTGCGGCATCACCAACGACGCCCGCGCCGCGGTCGCCGCGATCCATGCCGGCGCCAAGGAATACATCCCGCTGCCGCCGGATCCGGAGCTGATCGCGGCGGTGCTGGCTGCCGTTGCCAACGATTCCCGCGAGCTGGTCTATCGCGACGAGGCGATGGCCAAGGTGATCAAGCTTGCCCAGCAGATCGCAGGCTCCGACGCCTCGGTGATGATCACCGGCGAGTCCGGCACCGGCAAGGAAGTGCTGGCCCGTTACGTCCACACCCGCTCGGCCCGCGCCAAGCGTCCGTTCATCTCGATCAACTGCGCCGCTATCCCTGAGCATCTGCTGGAATCCGAGCTGTTCGGCCACGAGAAGGGCGCCTTCACCGGTGCGATCGCCCGCCGCATCGGCAAGTTCGAGGAGGCGACGGGGGGCACGCTGCTGCTCGACGAAATCTCGGAGATGGACGTCCGCTTGCAATCGAAGCTGCTGCGCGCCATCCAGGAGCGCGTGATCGATCGCGTCGGCGGCACCAAGCCTGTCGCCGTCGACATCCGCATCATCGCGACCTCGAACCGCAATTTGGCTGAGGCCGTGCGCGAAGGCACGTTCCGCGAGGATCTGCTGTTCCGTCTCAACGTCGTGAATTTGAAGATCCCGCCGCTGCGCGAGCGCCCCGCCGACATCCTCGAGCTCGCCCACCACTTCGTGAAGAAATATGCCGAGGCCAACGGCGTGCCGCTGCGCCCGATTTCGGCGGAGGCGCGCCGCGTGCTCTCCACCAACCGCTGGCAGGGCAACGTCCGCGAGCTCGAAAACACCATGCATCGCGCGGTGCTGATGGCGCAGGGCGACGAGATCGGCGCCGACGCAATCATCACGCCGGATGGTGACCGCCTCGACCTCGCCAGGACCGCGCCGGCCGTGGCGCATGCGACAATGGCCGCCGAGCAGGTGACACGTGCGCTCGTGGGCCGCACCGTCGCCGATGTCGAGCGCGACCTCATCCTGGAGACGCTGAAGCACTGCCTCGGCAACCGCACCCATGCCGCCAACATCTTAGGAATCTCAATCCGCACGCTGCGCAACAAGCTCAACGAATACGCCGACGGCGGCATCCCGATCCCGCCCGCAGGCACCCCGGGCGAATATCCGCGCATGCCGATGGTAGGGGCGTAGGCGGCGCTCACGCTGATCGAGAATGTAGATGCCCGGGGCCGGTCCCGGGCACTTTGTTTGACGCAGGCTGCCAACCTCGTCATTGCGAGCGCAGCGAAGCAATCCAGAATCCCTCCGCGGCGACACTCTGGATTGCTTCGCTTCGCTCGCAATGACGAACCTCAAGAGCATCCTTCGCATGACGGAACCGCGTCCCGTGGCTAGGCCATCCGCGCGCCAAGCTCTATAACTCCGCGAGAACCACACGAGGATAAACATGTCGGAAGCTCAAATCACGGACTGGCTGGCGTCGCAGCGGCAGGCGATGATTGATCTCTTGCGCGATGTCGTGAACATCGATTCCGGATCCTACGACAAGGAAGGTGTCGATGCGGTCGGTGCGCGGTTCGAGCGGCATTTTTCCGAGCATGGCATTCCGTTCCGCCGCGAAAGCCACGGCACGTTTGGCGACGCGATCCATGCCGAAGTCGCAAAGCCCGGCAGCAACGAGAAGCCTGTGCTGTTGATGGGGCATCGCGATACCGTGTTCGGCAAGGGCGAGGCCGGACGGCGTCCGTTCACCATCAGGGACGGCCGCGCCTATGGACCCGGCGTGGCCGACATGAAGTCGGGGCTCGTCATGAACGTGTTCGTGGCGACCGCCTTCCACAAGTTCGGCGGCAATCGACACCCAATCAAGCTGCTGATCACCTCGGACGAGGAGATCGGCTCGCCCTCCTCGCGGCCGGTGATCGAGCGCGAAGGACGCGCCGCGCGCGCCGTGTTCAATGCCGAGCCGGGCCGCCCCACGGGGAATATCGTCACCGGGCGCAAGGGCGGCATCTTCATGCATTTCGCCATCACCGGCAAAGCCGCCCATTCCGGCGCCAATTTCGCCGCCGGCGTCAGCGCGATCGGCGAGCTCGCGCACAAGATCGTGCAGATCCACGCGCTGACCAATCTCGACAAGGGTATCACGCTCAATGTCGGCTTGGTCTCGGGCGGACAATCCGTCAACACTACGGCGCCTTACGCGGAAGGCCAGATCGATCTGCGATATGTCGATCCCGCAGACCGCGCGACCGTGATGACCGCGATCGAGCAGATCATCGCGACGGCCTATGTGCCGGGCACCAGCGCGACGCTGACCATCAAGGGCGAGTTCGTGCCGGTGGTGCAGAGCGCGGAATCGAAGGCGCTGTTTGAAGGCTATCGGGCCGCCGCACGAGAGGTTGGCCTTGCCACGCTACAGGGCGAGTTCTCGGGCGGCTGCGCCGATTCCGGCTTCACCGCCGCGGTGGGCACGCCGACCATCTGCGGCCTTGGGCCGGTCGGCGGGCTCGCGCACACGCCTGAGGAATATCTCGAGCTCGACAGCATCGTGCCGCGCGCGCAGGCGCTCGCGCTGGCGATTCTAAGAGGATGAGGGAGGCGCCGTAGGGTGGGCAAAGGCGCGCTTGCGCCGTGCCCACCATTTGGCTTCGCTGGGTAGAAGTGGTGGGCACGCTTCGCTTTGCCCACCCTACGAGACCCGCCAAGCTCTACGAATAACTCGGCGCGTCGGGCCTGCGGAAGATGTGGATGGGGTCGCCCGGCACGATCGGTTCGCCGCTGAACATAGCGTAGGCGTAGAGCGCGAGATAGGCAATCGCGAGCGCGCCGATGGCGTAGAAGGCCCAGGTCGCGACGCGCTTCATCCATCCGCTCCATTGCCGCCCCCCGACGGAAGGCTCAGGCGCTTCTAAAGCGGTGGCGGGGAAAACGCCAGCCTTGCGCGAGCGATGGCGGCGATCAAATGCCGCGCCGGGCGCGCGCAGGGACGCTGACGTCTGCAAGCTTGACCGCGTCTTCGTCCTGGTCGACCGCCACGTACTGGCCGTGCCAATAAGCCAGCGCCGCAGTCCGCTTCGAGCTCTTGATATCCCTGACATGGCCGATGACGATGCCGTGCGAATGCCGCTCGATGATCTCCTCGACCTCGCAATCGAGCGCCGACAAGGCGCCGACCAGGAGCGGAACGCCCGACACCGCCCTCACCCATTGGGCGCCCGCGAAACGGTCGGCGCCCTTCAACCCGCCCTTGCCGGCAAAACGTTCGGCGACATCGAGCTGATCGGCATTGAGGATATTCACGCCGAAGGCACCATGGCGACGGATCAGCGGAAAGGACGAGGCATCGCGATTGATGCTGACCAGCAGCGTCGGCGGCTCGACCGACAGCGAGGTCACCGAGGTCACCGTCATGCCGCTGATGTCGCTGCCCCGCCCGGCGGTGATGACGCTGACGCCGCCGGTGAGATGGCGCATGGCGCCGCGGAAATCGGCGGACGAGACGGGGATTTCGGTCATGAGATCGCGAGGCACTACATTCATGGCGTTGCTCCCCGAAGCGGGGTTCCCTGTATTTAGGTACGATCGTCCGCCGATAACAGGTGGCTCAGGATCGAGCCTTCGAGGCCCGCAAGCTCAGCTGAGCCACGCTGGCGCGGCCGGGCCGCGTTAACCGTGGCGTCATGAGCGATCCGGCCCTCCTCGATCACCAGCACCCGGTCTGCGAGCGCGACGGCCTCGGAGACGTCGTGGGTGACAAGGATCGCGGTAAAGCCCTGGTCGCGCCAGACGCGCTCCAAAAGGCGCTGCATCGAAATCCGGGTCAGCGCGTCCAGCGCACCGAGCGGCTCGTCGAATGCAAGCACGCGCGGCCGGGAGACCAGCGCGCGACCGAGTGCGACGCGCTGCTTCTGGCCGCCCGACAGCACCGAGGGCCATTGGTCGCGCTTCTCGGCCAGCCCGACCTCGCTCAGGGCTTTCTCGGCGCGTGCTTGCGCATCCTCCGACGCGCGATCGCGGCCGAGCCCGACCTCGACATTGGCGAGCACACGCGCCCAGGGCAACAGCCGCGGCTCCTGGAACATGACGCGGATGTCCTCGGGCTGGATATCCTGGCCGAAGCTGATGCTGCCGGCGTCGATCTTCTCCAGGCCGGCGATGAGCCGCAGCAGCGTGCTCTTGCCGCAGCCGCTCTTGCCGACGATGGCGACGAACTGGCCGGCGGGAATGTGCAGATCAATGCCGCGCAGCACCTCGTTGTCGCCGAAGGATTTGCGCAAGCCCCGGATGCTGAGCGGCAAACCCGCGGCAGTCGCCGGGCGCTCCTCGCGCACCACACGGGCATGTGGCGCGAAATTGGCGCGGCTGGCGAGGTCGGTTTCCGGAAGGGAGCTACGAAGCGCTGTCTGCATGTCACTCTCAACGTTTCTGGAAGGCGGGGTGCCAGGAAAGCGTCAGGCGCTCCAGCACGCGGGAGGCGCTGTCGGCGAGCTTGCCGAGCAGGGCGTAGATCAGGATCGAAAGCACGACGACGTCGATCAGCATGAACTCGCGCGCCTGCATCGCCATGTAGCCGAGGCCCGAGGACGCCGCGATGGTTTCGGCGACGATCAGGGTCAGCCACATGATTCCGAGCGCGAAGCGGATGCCGACGAAGATCGAGGGCAGCGCGCCCGGGAAGATCACCCGGCGAAACAATTCGCCGTCGGTCATGCCGTAGATGCGGCCCATCTCGATCAGCTGCGGATCGACGGTGCGGATGCCGTGCAGCGTGTTGAGGTAGATCGGGAAGAAGACTCCGAGTGCCACCAGGAACAGCTTCGCGCTCTCGTCGATGCCGAACCACAGGATGACCAGCGGGATCAGCGCCAGATGCGGCACGTTGCGCACCATCTGGAGCGTGGTGTCGGTGAGCTTGGCCGAGAGCTGCGACAGGCCGTTGGCGAGCCCGAACGCGAAGCCGATGCTGCCGCCGATCAAGAAGCCGATCGAGGCGCGCCAGAACGAGACCCAGATGTTGCGGACGAGCTCGCCGGAGAGCAGCAGCTTCCAGCCTGCGAGCACGACGTCGCTGGGCGCCGGCAGAACCCGCGTTGGCACGAAGCCAGTGACGCTCGCGACCTGCCAGATCGCGATGATGGCGAGCGGCACGATCCACTGAATGAGGCCGTCTGCCCGCGGCAGGCGTGCGCTGCGCGGAAGGGCAATGCTGTCGATCACGCTCATGATTGCGACACCCGATGCTGCGGACGGAAATCGCTGCCGACCGTTTCGCCGAAGGGACCGCCGTTGAAGTGCAGCTTCGTCACGTTGCTGGGCTGCTCCAGCGAGAGCAGCGGGAAGACCAGCTCGGCAAAGCGATAGGCTTCCTCCAGATGCGGGTAGCCCGACATGATGAAGGTATCGATGCCGAGGTCCTGATACTCCCTGATGCGCGTTGCGACGGTCTGGGCATCGCCGACCAGCGCCGTGCCGGCGCCGCCGCGCACGAGGCCGACGCCGGCCCACAGGTTCGGAGCGATCTCCAGCTTGTCGCGCCTGCCGCCGTGGAGCTGCGCCATGCGCTGCTGGCCGACGGAGTCCATACGGGCAAAATTCTTCTGCGCCAGCGCGATGGTCTCGTCGCTGACATGCTTGATCAGCTCGTTCGCGGCGCGCCAGGCCGCTTCATTGGTCTCGCGGACGATCACGTGAAGCCGGATCCCGAAGGACAATTTTCTGCCGCGCGCGGCGGCGACGTCCCTCACCTTCGCGATCTTCTCGGCAACAAGAGCCGGCGGCTCGCCCCAGGTGAGATATTTGTCCACGGTGTCGACCGCGACATCGATGCCGGCATCCGACGAACCGCCGAAATAGAGCGGCGGGCGCGGCGACTGCACCGGCGGAAACAAGAGCTTGCCGCCCTCGATATGGATATGCTTGCCCTCGGCATTGACGGTCTTGCCGGCGAGCAGATCGCCATAGACGTTGAGGAACTCGCGGGTGACCTCGTAGCGCTCGTCATGGCCGAGGAAAATGCCGTCGCCCTTGTTCTCGGCGGGATCGCCGCCCGTGACGACGTTGACGAGAAGCCGACCGTTCGAGATGCGATCGAGCGTCGCCGTCATGCGTGCGGCCACGCTCGGCGATTGCAGGCCCGGACGAACGGCCACGAGATAGCGCAGCCGCTCGGTGAACGGCGCCACTGAGGAGGCAACGATCCAGGAATCCTCGCAAGACCGCCCCGTCGGCAGCAGCACGCCGAAATAGCCGAGCTGATCGGCGGCTTGGGCGATCTGGCGCAGATAGTTGAAATTGACCTCACGGCCGCCGATGCCGGTGCCGAGATAGCGGCCGTCGCCGTGGGTCGGCAAAAACCAGAGGATGTTGGCGTTCGCTTGCTTACTCATGGTGTTGCTCATGATCCTGGTTTCCGAGCCACGTCGGAAATCCTGATGGATTTGGGGATCAGGCCCAGCGCGAAGAACGCGTCGGCAACCTGCTGCTGGTCGGCGATGACGGCATCGGTGATCGGCTTGACGCCGTAGGCCTGCCGCTTCAGCGCCACTTCGACCACGGGGACCGACAAGCCGATCGACGGCGCGAGCTGCTCGGCCACCGCATGGATGTCGCCCCTGGCCCAATCGTCGACCGCGCTCAGCTCCGTGAGCACGGTGTCGACGATCTTCGGGTTGGCTTCGAGGAATTTCTTGGAGGAGAAATAGAACTGGTAGTTGGCGACGATGTCGGTGCCGTCGGCCAAGGTGCGCGCACCGGTGGCCGCTTCCGCTGCGGCCTGGAATGGGTCCCAGATCACCCAGGCATCGACCGCGCCGCGCTCGAACGCGGCGCGTGCATCGGCCGGCGCCAGGAACACCGGCTCGACTTCCGAATATTTGACACCCGCCTTCTCCAGCGCCTTGACCAGAAGATAGTGGACGTTGGAGCCCTTGTTCAGCGCGACCTTCTTACCCCTGAGGTCGGCGACCGACTTCAGCGGGCTGTTCCTCGGCACCAAGATCGCTTCGCCCTTCGGCGCCGGCGGCTCATAGGCGACATACTGGATCGGGGCGCCGGCGGCCTGCGCGAAGATCGGCGGAGCTTCGCCGGTGTTGCCGAAATCGATTGCGCCGACATTGAGCGCTTCGAGCAGCGGCGGACCGGAGGGGAATTCGGTCCACACTACCTTGTAGCCATCGGCGGCGAGCTTCGGTTCCAGCGTGCCCTTGCTCTTGAGCAGCACCAGCTTGCCGTATTTCTGATAGCCGATGCGGACCACCTTGTCCTGCCCGTAGGAGGTGCCGACCGCGGCGGCGACGATGCCGATCGACAGCACGATGGCCGCGATCAGACGCTGAATGATACGCCTCATGTTCAAACCTTTTGAAATGGGGAGAGTGGTGGGCACGATCAGGCTGCCGGGTTGCGCCAGACGATGTCGCGGATGACGACCGGCTTCGGGATCAGGCCGAGCCTATGAAAGCGGTCGGCGACGCCCTGCTGGGTCGCGACGATGTCGTCGGTGACGGGGCCGACCACGAAGTTCGCGCGGTTGGCGGCGACGGTCTGGATGTCCAGCGGGACGCCGGTGATCGCGGCAAGCGATTTGGCGACCTCGTCGCGGTGCTGCTCGGCCCAGTTACCGGCCGCGGTCGTCACATCGACGATCTGTTGCAGGACCACTCCGTGGTTCTTCGCGAACTCGCGGTTCGCGATGTAGAAGGAGTTGGTCTTGGTAACCTCGCGCGAATTGATCAGGATGCGGCCGTTCTGCTTGGTCTCACCGATCGCGAAATACGGATCCCAGATCGCCCAGGCCTCGATGCTGCCATTGGCAAAGGCGGGGCCCGCGTCCGGTGGGGTCAGATAGACCGGGGTGATGTCAGCATAGGTGAGCCCCGCCTTCTCGAGCGTCTGCACCACGACGTTGTGCGCGCTGGACCCTTTGGTGAAGCCGATGCGCTTGCCCTTCAAGTCGGCGATCGTGCGGATCGGGGAATCCTTCGGCACCAAGATGCCCTGGCCGTTGGTGATGGGTTGGCCGGCGGCATAGACGATCGCGGTGCCCGCTGCCTGGGCGAACACCGGCGGCGAGTCCCCGACCGAACCAAAGTCCACGCTGCCGACGTTCATCGCCTCCATCATCGGCGGGCCCGAGGAGAACTCGATCCATTTCA
Organism: Bradyrhizobium sp. 159; assembly: GCF_023073795.1. Lineage (NCBI taxonomy): Bacteria > Pseudomonadati > Pseudomonadota > Alphaproteobacteria > Hyphomicrobiales > Nitrobacteraceae > Bradyrhizobium > Bradyrhizobium sp. 159. Next base: position 139,594 of record NZ_JADPKE010000096.1, read on the forward strand.
CCTCGATGCCTTGCGGAGAAAAATGTTTCTCCAGGGCGGCCTGCTGGCGCGCGATGACGAGCACGCCGGTCTTCTGGTAACCGATGCGAATTTCCTTCACTGCGCCTTGCGCATTGGCGCGCGAGACGAAGGCAGCAGCGGCTGCAGTTCCGGCAGAGAGTTTCAAGAAGTCGCGACGATGCATTCCAAGCTCCCGGCCGCGTGCGGCCGTCATTCATTCAGGTCTCGTGAATGATGGGGCGCGCTCCGAAAGCTGTCGAGACGTTCAGGAAAATAGCGATGCGAGCACTGCGCGCGCGGCGAAGCGCGTGATTAATGTTTCAAGCGGCGGAGCGAATGAAGACGGAATTTTTCTGCACGCGGATGTGAAGGCCGCGCGGGTTCGGTCTAGAAACTCGCGGCCGAAACCAAAACCGCAAAAACAACCCCATGCACAGTAGCCAGGGCGTGCGAAAACAATGACTTACGCATTATCCGAAATTCTTTGACTCGTCGGGCAAAACAGGAGCAAGATGGCATCATGGCGGGGCTCGGGATGGAGGGGCCCGGCCGACCTAATGAAGCCAACTGACCGGCAAATTCTGCAGGCCGCGGAACGCCCAGCCGACGATCCGCACCTCCTCGTCATCGGCGATCTCGAGCTTCCCCGCGCGCGCGAACACGGTCGGCAGCGCGACGTCGGCGATCATGGCGCGCGAGGCCCAGGCGCCGGCGCAGAAATGCGGACCGGCGCCGAAGGCGACGCTCTTGGATGTGTCTCGTCTCACGTCGAACTGGTCGGCGCGCTCAAAATGCTTCTCGTCGCGATTCGCCGAGCCGAACATCAGGAACACGCGCTCATCGAGCTCGAATGACACGTCGCGGATGCTCCACGGCTTTGCGATGCGCCGCGGCGACATGCCGATCGGCGAGATCCAGCGGGCATATTCCTCGAACGCCTGCAGCCAGGACACTTCGCCCTTGCGCACGAGATTGAGCTGCTCGGGATGGGTCAGCAGCGCCCATACCGTGCCGGCGATGGCCTTGCGCGGCTCGTTCTGGCCGCCGGAGATCGCGAGTTTCACATTTGCGCGCACGCTCTCCATCGGCATGCCGGAGGCGAGGAGCACGCCGAGAATGCTCTGGTCCGGATGCTTGCGCATCACCGGCAGGATGTCGTCGATCGCGGCATCGATCCCCGACGTCGCGGCGTGGCAGCGCGCCTCGATCGCGGGATCGCCGGCATAATTGGCGATGCCCTCGATCATGCCCTGCGACCACGCATCCATGTCCTGAAAGCCGATATTGGTGAGGCCGGTGATCGACTTCAGGCACTCGCCGGAGAAGGGCAGCGCGAAATCGCGCATGAGGTCGATCCGTCCCGGTTCGATGCGATCGATGATGCGGTCGGCATGGGCCTGGAACTGCGCGGTCCAATGCGCCTTCACCGTCTTCGGCGACACCGTCGGAAACATGGCGCGGCGCTCGACCTGGTGCGCCTCGCCGTCCTTTCGCATCATGTTATGGCCCATCAACCGGTTCATCAGACCTGCGGGCTGGTGCGAGGAGAACACGTCGATCTGCTTCTCGGAAATCGAGATGTCGTCGCGGCTCGTCAGCAACGTCGAGCCGAGCTGCGGCACGAAGGCAATCGGCGCCTCCTTGCGCATTGTCGCGAGCATCGGATAGGGATCGGCCCAGAATGCGGCCGGGTCGATGTCGATGCGCGGCGCGGTGCTCAAGCTTCGCTCCCTTGCTATGTGCCTGCCAAGGTTAGCGCCTTCAGGAGCCGCCGTCTGTCCCCAGCGATTGGGACAGGCGGCCTCAGGACGTGTCTTCAAGAGTCGAGTACGCGCGGGTGCGATGGCGAAGCCCGCATTGTCCACAACATCGGACATTGACGCTGCATAAGCGAATGTTCGTTGATGGCCAAAAGCGGACTAGTTTAATGCTCTGCATTTCGAGGTTGCAGCGCCAGCGGACCTTCAGGCCGATATGATCTAACCGCAAAGGAAGACAGACTCGACTTGGCCACGCGCTTTCCAATAGGCTCCTGCTTTACAATTATAACTAGCGGGGAGCGAAATGGCTGAAAGAATCAATGTCGAGGTTACCGGCAAATCGCAGTTTGAAGTCGCCTACGACATGGCGAGATACATACTAATCAATATGGAAGGTCGTCAGGTGAAGAGCATAAAGCGGCAAGAGCTCTTGCATTTGGTAGCTGACTGCATCGAGACCTTGCGCGGCATCAAGGTCAGGGAGATTATCAGCTAAAGGCTTGCACTCCTGCAGCGACCGTCCACCCGCATTTCGCAAAATTTCGTGGGCGGCCTTGGAGAGCGCTTTCGGTCGAGACAGCTATGGGTCCATGAGCCGACATCGCTCAATCAAGCGGCGGTACTTGTCAGGCTCCTTAGCGGCCGTAGGGGAAGCAGCGATTGCGATCGAGTGTGAGACCGAAATGTGCTCCCAGTGCAGCGATGGCCGCGTCTTGCTGAGGATAGGGATCGGCATTGGATGCGGCAACGATGATGATCCGGAACCCGCCGCGATCCTTGCCGCCGGGTGGCAGCATCGCTGTAGTCAGTGCATTGCCCTCCCTGTCGCGCAGCGTGAGGAAAAGCGGCATCTCTCGCTGTACATGGGCCTCGAGGCCGATGTCGCGCTCGATCGCGTTGGGCCGCTCGGGACGCCAGGACTGGACTGCCTTCTCCCGCTCGCGGCGGAAATATTTCTCAACTGTGTGGTCCATCAGGCGCGACTCATGCATCGCTTCACCTTCCGTCTCGATACGGAACCAGGTCTTGCCCTTCGGTGCGTCGCAAACATACTGCATTTTCGCCCGTCCTGCGATCGCCGCAATTCTAGGGCGGCGGGCCTGTAAAGCCAATATGAGACTGGCTCCCGTGTATAGAGCTCCACGATCAGAGGGGCTAAGAGTTCTTGATTGGACGTTGAAGTTCTAGTGAGCCCAAACAATACTAGGTCGATCGGAACAATCCTCTTCAAGGAGCTTCCAGATGCCTGACATAAGGGAAAAGCAACGCGAAGCCCGCCGGAAGATCATTCGCCAATGGGCGAAGCTTCCGAAGGATAAACGCCAGTCTTTGGAGGGGATTTCTGAATTCGCCAGGACCGCCGCTCAACAGAACGAGAACGCATTCATTCGCAGTCGTCGCGATCCGTATCAGAAGATCATGGGATGGCTATTGCCGCGCGCTCATCTCTGAACGAGTGAGTCCTCTGCACATCCTTCCAAGACGAAACCCGGGTTCTTCAGCTTGACCCCGTGTGGCGAACGGCCCGCACGATTTAGGAAGCAAACTATGCATCTTGTCGCAACGACATTGAGCGCGATTTTGTGAATCCGATCAGGCGACGCCCGATTTCCGTTTAGGGTCAACCGCGCCAGTTTTCGCCCGATCTCTATCAGCTCCGGTGGCATGGAGGTGATAGGCGCATTTCGTCGCGTAGGGCCAGACTCGGTCCTGCAGGGCTGTACTTGCTGCAGTCCGGTCTTCACTAAAAGCTGATCCTCGGTCCGATCAAGGAGCCGCGCTATCCCGTCATTTTTCGAGAGGCGAGGCCCCTTGGTCTCACGCAGCGGACGCGAGTCGGCTTCCGTGGCCGACAGACCTACGTTTCAGTTCCTGCCTCCGCCCGTTTGGGCGCGAAAGCCGGTCACGACGAACTTCTCTCGGGTAGGCGCTATTTTCCACTCGGCGCGTTCCCCGTTGTAGTCGCCGTGGTCCCCGCTTGTTGCGGCTGCGGCGGCGGTGCCTTAGGAGCCGACGTCAGCATACGAATTTTCCATTGCCCATTCTCTCGAACATCAAGAGCAGTCCAAATCGCGTTTATTTCTAGGGGATCGCCTTTCTCACTCTTTCCAGTAATGTGAGCTTCGCCAGTTGACAGAGCCATGTTTTCTGACAAGGGCTGAACTTCGGTCACCTTTACCTCGAGGCGATTAAGTCCAGCTTTGAAACCGTCCTCATAAAACTTGGTATTATCGGGCTCAATTCCATTCTGAGTAACACGCAGGTAGTTCTTCGTATAAAGTGACGTAATCCCGGCAGCATCTTGTTTGTTGAAGTGCTGCTCGTATGCTGAAGCCATCTTCCCAATTTCCTCCTTGAGATTTTGATCTGCTGCAGTAGCAGGAATTGCTGACAGCAATAATGAGAAACATATAGCTCCAAATGTGCGCATGATGTTAGCTCCCTGCTGTTGATGCCTCCCTAGAATAGAGGATGGAGACGAGGCTTACCTCCGTCCTCCTAGCAACGCCGATCACGCGGTCGCCCGGTTTCGAGGAACAGGTCCTGTCAGTATTACGGTTGGTACACCTCGGGCGCACTAGCGCCGACCTCCCATCGTCCTTGCTGACTCATCCTGATGATCGCGAAGTGACGTTGGCTCCTGCGCCAATATAGCTCAACACAGCGATGTCGGCCATGGGGTCACATGCTGAAGCGTAGAGACTTCACAGCCCTAATCCGCTCTCCACCTGAAAGGAGACGGTCGTTGAATGGTCCGACGAGGCAGCTACGGGCCAAGAGGCGACATTAAAGATTCTGCTTGGACACCGCAGGGACGCATTCGGCATGTCAATCAATCCCAGAGAGATCGCAACGCCGCGCGAAAACGTGAAGTCGCTGTCCAGCAAGAGAAGTGCAACTTGAAGCGCGATGTAGCGGGCTTATTTTGGTGGCGGACTGTCAGCGTTCCAAGTGTCGCGCCAGTAGAGCCATTTGCCGCCGACCTTTTTCGATACTGACAGGAACTTGCCGGTCTCGACCACATTCCCTGCCTTGTCCTTGATCGTATAGGAGCCCGAAGACCAGCCCAGGTTGCCATTTGCGCCGCCATCCTGTTTGTCGGCGAAACTGAACACAAGGCCGGCCTTGGCTGCTTCCGACGACATGTTCGCCAGGAAGGTGCGAATGGCGTCGCGACCCGTCACAGCCGGCGCGTTAGGGGGCATCAACACTGCGCGTTCGTCGTACAACTTCGCCATCGTATCGCCGTCGGCGGCCGTGAAGCCTTTTAGCCAGGTCTGATCGGCGGCATGGAGCGCCTTCACCTCCGCCTCTGGTCCGGCAGCCCACGCCGGCAAAGCTACAACGGAGAACATCATGAAGAACGACATGACATTTGCGGCTCGGACTGCTGTGCGCATAATTCGCTCCGCGTGGCTTACCCGTGCGTTCAGGATAGCACTTCAGGCGCCAGTGGGAAGGCGGTTCCAGCGTCGCATTCCCTGCCTCGGCTTAACGGCGCTGAAAAGCTCCAGGCCTCGCTGCGCAACTGACGACGCCGCGTGGCGAGGCGGAGTCGAGTGCCCACAAATCAGCAATAGATTGGGTGAGTCACATAGAGAAAGGAAATATCCCTGCCATACCTCGGAGGATACGCCCAGTTGGTTTCGGTGCACAGTTCGTGCGGTTGCCCACTTTGCAGGAGGTAAGCCATGAACAGGTTCTATGCTCTCGCGTCGGTTGGGTTCTGCGTGGCTTCGGGAGCGCTCGTCACGTCGGCATCGAACGGTTTCACGTGCTTATCGGAAATGACGGAACGCCCGAATGCGATGATCAGAACGCCATGGAATGGCGCAAAGCTCTACAGGCCAACAGGAGCCGCCGAACAAGATCGGCCTGATTTTCATGCTGGCCGGGGACACCGGCACCAGCAATCATGATCATGCCGAACGGCACACGCACAAGCATTGGGTCCAAGACCGGCCCGCACGTGATGATTGTCGGGGGCGCAGCACGTGAGATGCTCAGTCCCATCCGCGCGATCTGGACGTCAAGGACGCGACCCCGTCTTACGTCATGTTCCCCGGCAAACCCAATGAGCACCTGATGATCCCGGTGCACTCGCAAGAGCTAACCACGGGCAGCGCGCGGTGACGCACGTGGACGCCGCCGTGCCTTCGAGACCAGCGGCACGGCGGCGAACGTCAGCTTGGATGCTCCAATGGCGTAAAGTCGAGTTGATCGGCTGCACGACGACACACGTTGCCATGTCGGAGTCGGGTCAAAGGCTGCCTTGGCCCGCTCGGATCGCCTTGTTCGGGTCACCTTTAGTAAGCGGACCTCTCGGCGCTCTCAGCTGAGGTCGGCACGGGGCCAGTGGGCGACATTGCAGCGAGGCCGCCCATTGCCACGGGTATCGGCCGTATGCCAAAATCAGTGGATGCAAATACGAGAAGCTATACCAGAAGATGCGCCTTCTGCCTGCATTGTGTTGAAGCGATCGATAGCGGAGCTTTGCGGAGCTGACCACCGAAACGACCCTTCCATCTTGACACGATGGTTGGGCAATAAGACGCACGAGAATTTCTGTGCTTGGGTCGAACAGACGGACAACTCGGTGCTTGTGGCTGTCGAAAATAACGACATCCTCGCGGTCGGGTCAGTAACCGATGCCGGAACGATTGGCCTCAATTACGTATCGCCCGACGCGCGATTTCGGGGAGTTAGCCGCGCCCTGCTGCGGGCACTAGAAACGCGAGCCGCAGAAAGAGGCAATAACCAGTGTAGCTTGACGAGCACTGAGACCGCGCGCCGATTTTACGTGTCCAACGGCTATGTCGAAAATGGGCCGCCGCTCGGCGGATTTGGGACCAGTTCCGGATATCCCATGACCAAGGCTCTGACGACGTTTGCGCGAGCGGAGGCAAAAGGCCTGGATCGTCCGGAGGGCCCATCATGAGCATCACACGAACGATTGCAGATGCTGTGCCTCTAAATGTCAGCTGGGAAGCCGAGGCCAGTCACTGGATACGATCGGCGCGCGCTCCCGGACATGATAGCTACTGGCGCTTTCACCGAGATCAATTCCTTCATCTGTTGCCTGCGCCCGGACGACAAACGGTAGATATCGGCTGCGGCGAAGGACGGCTAACCCGTGACCTGAAGGGACTTGGGCACAGGGTCGTCGCAATCGACAGTTCGCCGTCTATGGTCGAAGCTGCGCGAGAGTTCGACCCGGCGACGGACGTGCGTCTGGGGGACGCCACGGCGCTACCCCTTGACGACGCCTGCGCGGACTTAGCAATCGCCTTCATGTCACTTCAAGATATCAGCGATATGCCTGCGGCCGTCCAAGAAGCGGCGCGTGTGTTGCAACCGGGTGGCAGATTTTGTGTGGCAATTGTTCATCCGATCAATTCCGCTGGGAGATTCGAACAGGCAAGCACCGAAGCGCGTTTCATCATCCAGGGCGACTATCTCAGTGCGTTTCGATATGCTGACGCGGTCGAGCGTGACGGTTTGGCGATGACGTTCCATAGCGAGCATCGCCCTATCGAAGCCTATTTCTTAGCGCTAGAGAGCGCGGGATTCTTAGTCGAGATGCTTCGAGAGCCATCCCTTCCAGAACATGCCGTCTTGTCCAGTGCTGCCCGACGTTGGCAACGCATACCCTACTTTCTGCATTTGCGCGCCCTCCGCCAGTAAATGCCCCTATGTTGCTTATGGGACATTTGCACCCACCCGGCCAACCAATAGGACCAAAGTACGCCTGCAATTGTCTATAAGCCGACGTAGGTTCAAAAGGTTGCTCGCCCGAAAATGACCGGCCTCATCAACTGAGGAGGTCATCATGACTGATGTCCCAAGCCCCAACGTGAACGTCGCCAAGCGGGTACCGTGGAATAAGGGAAAGATCGTTGGCGCGAAGCCGCCACTCCGTCCCAAGCACGTCTGGTCCATTCGAACAAAGCTCCAGGTCGAAGGTCGGATTCGCGATCTGGCGCTGTTCAACGTCGCTATCGATAGCAAACTTCGTGGTTGCGACGTTGTCGCCCTCAAAGTCGATGATATCGCACCCAGCGGCTATGCGGCCGATCGAGCCAGTGTCCGCCAGAAGAAGACCGGTCGTCCAGTCAAATTCGAGCTTACCGAGGCGACCCGCCAAGCCCTCGATGACCATCTGAGGGCGACAGGCAAGAAGCCAGGAGATCAGACGAGGCACCACTAGCGAACGAATGCCTCACCTCGTAAACTGCTAAGACCAGCCCTGCAGAGGCGGGCGTCATTTTCGGGAGGATGCCAAGATGTGGCGTAACCGTGCCATAGGATTATCATTTGCGGCCGTCATGCTGCTCAGTACGAGCTTTAGCACTGGGCACGCGAAGCCGCTCTTGATCGTCGGCCTCGATGAGAAGCTTCTGTGGGACGAAAGCGGCAAGCCCGTTCTGTCTGCACCCGGTAAGGATCAGGTTCTCATCGTTGATCTCGCCTCTCCTGAAACCCCCAAGATCATCGGTGCCCTGCCGCTGAAGAACTCAGTGGTCGGACCGCCCGTGAACGTTGCGATCGATCCCGGCGGAACGGTGGCGCTGGTCGCCGACTCGGTCGACGTCGTCAAGGACGGCGACGCGCTGAAACAGGTGCTGGACAACAAGATTTACGTCGTCGACCTGCAGGCCAATCCGCCCAAGCTGGCTGCAACGCTCACTGGCGGGAAAC